>NZ_AWNH01000107.1 GCF_000482245.1 Leptolyngbya sp. Heron Island J
GGTGCGACGTGAAAGTTGCACTTATTGAGTGAGAGGTCGTCCTCTCTGGGGATGTTCTTCTCCCCATCGTCACGTAACGGAGTCACTGACTCTGCCTACGTTGTTAGTAAGTAATGAACGCAATGGAATGCAAGGCACGAAAGCAAGACCACTGATAGCCTCCAACCGGTGGGAATGCAAGACGAAGACTGTTAAGGGTTAACGCCAGTGAATCATCATACGTTTCGTTACAGTAGCCGAGTGAAAGAGGCTGAAACACTCTGACCAAAAGGTAAGTGGGTGAGCTATCAAAGTCGATCAGTTGATAGTGAAGAATTCGCACTCCCACCGGAATATAGATGGAACCCGAAACAGTTGACTCTCATAGGTGCGGAACACGGTAAACCCGATGGGTTCTTTGAGGGGATTGACCTATCAAAGTAAGCAAACCGTAAGGAATGCCGAGAGACCCAGCGGGTAAAGGAATCTGGAGAAAGCGAACGCTGTGGGTAATGCCGCAGATAGAGGTTCAAACGTTACCTTGACCTGAAAGGGTGCTGACTTCCAGGGGGTCTCAACTGATAAACCAACGTAAGGGAACCTAATCTTTGTGAAAGATAGAGTCGGCAACGACATCGGAGCAAAGCCACCGTTAACGGACTGGTCTTCCTTAGATTGGAAGAGCATTAACAAACGTGTGCGGAACCTGAGACAGCGAATTTATCAGGCGACCGAGAAACACCAGTGGAATCGGGTGAGAAGCTTGATGAAACTGATGCTGCGCAGCTACACAAATCTGTTGTGGTCAGTGCGACGAGTAAGTGAACTCAACGCCGGACGAACCACCGCAGGCATTGATGGTCAAACGGTTTTAACGCCGGACCACCGGGTAAAACTGGTCCATCAGATGCACGTGTACAGCCTAGGGCAGGTACGCCCGGCCAAACGGATCTATATCCCCAAAGCCAACGGCAAACAACGCCCGTTAGGCATTCCCTGTATTCGAGACCGTGTCGCGCAAGCGATGGTTAAGAATGCATTGGAACCGTCTTGGGAAGCACGCTTCGAGGCTAACAGCTACGGGTTTCGCCCCGGTCGCAGTTGCCAAGATGCGATAGACCAGACGTGGATTCGTCTGAACAAAGGTCACGACAGTTGGGTGTTAGATGCCGATATTCAAGGCGCATTCGACAACATCAGCCATGACTTTATTCTGCAAGCGATTGGGCAATGCCCAGGTCGAGAGCTGATAAAACAATGGTTGAAAGCAGGATACATGGAAGCGGACGTGTTTCATTCCACCCCAGCGGGAACGCCGCAAGGTGGCGTGATATCGCCACTCTTGGCCAACATTGCACTCGATGGCATGGATGCCCTGCTCAAGCAGTTCCATGATATCAAGCCCTATAGGGTGCCTGCCTCGGGCAAACGAGGGAAACGCAAGGTTAGTCGCTATGGCTTCATTCGCTACGCGGATGATTTTCTGGTGACGGCCCGCAGCAAAGAGGCCATTGACGCGGTGATTCCGATTCTCCAGGATTGGCTGGCGGTGCGCGGACTGCGATGGCATCCTCAGAAGACTCGCATTATCCATAAGGATGAAGGTTTCGACTTCTTAGGATTTCACATTCAATCGCGACGGGGAAAGTGCCTGATTACACCTCAAGCAGACAAGGTGAACGCCAAACTGCATGAGGTCAGAGCTTGGCTCAAGGCCCATCTGCACACCCCGCCAGAATTCGTGATTCGATTTCTCAATCCTCGGTTACAAGGATGGGGACACTACTACCGACATGTCGTTAGCAAGCGAGTCTTCAATGCGATGGATGACCAGATTTGGAGAGCGATTTGGCGATGGTGTCTTAGACGGCATCCCAATAAATCCAAAACATGGGTGGCCAAGCGCTACTTCCAAACCCTAGGCCATCGGCACTGGGCATTCGCCGCGACGATTCAAACTTTGGCCGGTCATCAGAAGACGATTTCACTCTTTCGATTGGACTCGTTGACCATTCACCGGCATATCAAAGTTAAAGGCTCCGCTTCCCCGGACAACCCCAACCTTCGCGACTATTGGCTGCAGCGGCAATTGCAGCATGGCAAGCGGTATTGGGCCAAAGGCTCCAAATATTATCAGCTGGCACAGCGGCAACAGTGGCGCTGCCCCCAGTGTGGTGAGGCGTTGGTCGCTCCAAGGGGAGGTATCCATGCTCATCATCTTCATCCAGTTAAACTGGGAGGACGGGATACGAATGCGAATCTTGAACTTTTACATGCTCACTGTCACAGGCAAGTGCATGGACAGGCAGCCGCTGCCTCTCGATTGCAGGAGGCTTGAGCCGGATGAGAGGAAACTATCATGTCCGGTTCTGAGGGGGGAGAGGGGCTGTGAGGCTCTTCTCTCCTACCCAACAACATCCTGAGCTGCGCCAGGTGACTGTCTGCTGCTGGGACAATGGCCTATACGAAGACACCGTGTTCACAGCAAATGAACCGCTAAAGTCCGCTATCGTTCCAGAATTGAACCTCAGCCCCGGTCAGATTTTTGGCAACAGTTAATTCTTCTAGTGCCCGATGGCAGAAAATTGGCAGCTATTTCATCCACTCATCCACTCATCCACCTTGGATAGTGGGCAAACTTACGCCACAGAGTACTAGGTTCTACCTTTCGCCGTACAGGTATTCCATGGAACCCTTCTGCAGACAACATTTTGGATCGTATAAAATCCTGATCCCTGACAACTAAACAGAGGCCTTGAGACAATAAAACTCAAGACCTCAGGGCGTAGAAGCACCTGATTCCAAACCCCACATCAATCTATACCAGAGGTGGGATTTAAAAATTGTCAATTGATTAACTCTACTCACATCAATGTCAAAATCTAACCGCCGCTGAGCTGAGGGTTTAGAATGTATAACGCTGGATAGGTAGGCATATGAGTAACTCGGTTGAGTTTCTAGATGAATTTGATGTCATCATCATCGGTGCGGGACATTCAGGCTGTGAGGCAGCCCTGGCTGCAGCTCGGCTCGGTGCGCGGACGCTGTTATTGACACTAAACCTAGATAGAATTGCCTGGCAACCTTGTAATCCAGCAGTGGGCGGTCCAGCCAAGTCGCAGCTGACCCATGAGGTGGATGCCCTCGGCGGCGAGATTGGCAAAATGGCCGACCGCACCTATCTCCAAAAGCGGGTGCTAAATAATTCTCGGGGTCCAGCGGTGTGGGCACTGCGAGCCCAGACCGACAAACGCGAATATGCCGCCATTATGAAAACCATCGTGGAAAACCAGGAGAATCTGGTACTGCGCGAGGGGATGGCAACAGATTTAATTTTGGGCAATAACGACGAAGTCATCGGTGTACAAACCTACTTTGGCGTTGCCTTTCGCTGTAAGTCAGTGATTCTCACCACCGGCACGTTTTTGGGCGGTGTGATCTGGGTTGGCAACAAGTCAATGGCAGCGGGTCGCGCGGGTGAATTTGCCGCTGTGGGTCTCACGGAAACTCTGAATAAATTAGGTTTTGAAACCGGACGGTTGAAGACTGGCACCCCTGCTCGCGTAGATCGCCGCACGATTAATTTTGATGTGTTGGAGAAGCAGCCCAGCGATCCAGACGTACGCTGGTTTAGTTTTGACCCAGACGTGTGGGTCGAGCGTGAGCCCATGGACTGCCATCTGACACGGACCACGGCAGCAACCCATCGCATTATCCAAGAGAATCTCCACATGTCGCCCATTTATGGAGGCTGGGTAGATTCCAAGGGACCGCGCTACTGCCCAAGTATCGAAGACAAGATTGTTCGTTTTGCTGATAAAGAGAGTCACCAAATCTTTCTAGAACCCGAGGGTCGGACAATTCCTGAGATTTATGTACAGGGGTTTTCCACCGGACTGCCGGAAAGTATTCAGCTAACGATGCTGCGCAGTTTGCCGGGGTTGGAAAATTGCAGTATGCTGCGTCCCGCCTATGCGGTGGAGTACGACTATTTGCCAGCGACTCAGTGTTTCCCTACGCTGATGACCAAAAAGATTGAGGGGCTATTCTGCGCCGGACAGATTAACGGCACGACCGGCTATGAAGAAGCTGCGGCTCAGGGCTTTGTGGCCGGGGTAAACTCAGTACGCTATGGCCGTGGCCAGGAGATGATTATCTTTCCCCGTGAGGGTAGCTACATTGGCACCCTGATTGACGATCTATGTACGAAGGATTTGCGCGAGCCCTACCGGATGCTAACGTCTCGGTCGGAGTATCGGCTAGTTCTGCGTTCCGATAATGCGGACCAGCGGCTGACGCCCTTAGGTCGGGAAATTGGCCTGATTGATGACCGGCGCTGGCAACTCTACACCCGCAAGCAGGCCAATATTGCGACGGAAAAAGAACGGCTGCACAGCACTCGGGTCAAGGCCCATGAGCCGGTGGGTCAGCAGATTGTGGCGGATACGGGGCAGAAAATCAAGGATGCGATCGCACTTGCCGATCTGCTCCGTCGCCCCAAATTCCATTACACCCATCTGGAACAATACGGTTTGAGTAATCCAGAACTAACCCGAGCCGAAAAAGAAGGCGCTGAAATCGACATCAAATACTCCGGCTACATCCAGCGACAGCAAAACCAGATCGACCAGGTGGCCAAACAACAAAACCGCAAACTCCCCCAGAATCTCGACTATATGACCATTGACACTCTCTCAATGGAAGCCCGAGAAAAACTAACGGCGGTGAGACCTTTGACCGTTGGCCAGGCAACTCGCATTGGCGGCGTCAACCCAGCAGACATCAACGCGCTGCTGGTGCATCTGGAGATTAAGGAACGTCAAAAAGAAGTACTAGCCAAAACATAAACGCTCCCCGTAGGGGTGTTGCATGCAACGCCCCTACGGGGGTATCGCCAATATCCCCATATTCAGAAACGTAGAATTTCATTATCCATATTTCCCATAAAAAAAGCGCTAGCCCTAAGGGAGGCTAACGCCAAGTTTACGTACCTAACAAAACTCCAGGAAAGGCATAACATCCCGTCAAATTAAGCCGCGCTAGAATCAACAGTGACTACAGACTGATCCTCAGTTTCCGGCTCGATGAGAGTAACCGCCTCAGTCTGCTCGACCCGGCTAAATAGGGTAGCCTTAATCGCATTCACAATCGCCTGCAGCTTGAGCTTAAACCGCTCAATAATGTCTTGCTCATCAGTGGCTGTCTCTTGAGCAGCCTGTTTAGCATTCACATAGGCTTCTTGACCTCTTTCCTTAACAACTTGAGCAGCATGATCGGCTAGATCTTTAGCAAGGGGGCGAACGGTGGTAGCACCTTCTTTGACTTCAGTCACCGCTTCAGAAAAAGCAGCCTTAAGGATATCGGCAATCTTTTGAGTACGACGACCACCTTCTGATTTGATGGACTGAAAGTTTTCGTTGATTACTTGAGTATTAGTCATAATTCTGTGCCTTAGTTGAATACGTGAACAGTGAAAAAACAGTGTGACAAACTTGCAACAGCTCTGGATTAGCTAACGGCTACCGCCTCTACATCAACCACCTGCTCAGTTGTGGTGGCGGCATCGGTAACATCAGCCTCTTGACGATTCTTTTTCTTTGAGGCATTCACCTGCTCAAACAAGAGTTGAGACACTTCCGTAACTAACAGCGTGGCGATAATGCCATCATCCAGCCAGCCAATAATCGGCACAACATCCGGTAAAATATCCAAAGGGCTAGCCAGGTAGAGAAGACTACCAAAAACAACCAGCCAACGATATTTAGAGTTGCGGATAGCGTTGCGATACCAGTTATGTAAACCTTCGATGATGGATTGCTGTGCAGATGTCTTCATGGGTGGCGTCTCTCTCGTTCGACAAATTCATAATCGCAAACTCAAAGAAACAATGCAGGTGGTGAATGCCCCCATAGGATGGGGTAAAATCACACCGCCACTACCGTATACGGTTTCCCTCCACTATGGCTAAAAACACTGTTCCTGAAGCGTTTCAAACATTTGCAAAGATTACCTTTTTGTCTGGTTTTATACTGCTTATGCCAGTAGCAAAAGTGTCTCCATTATTGAGAACTACGATCATCCCGAGGCTTGGCCATGGCAAAAAATCATTAGAATGCCCTTGCACCTAACGTAGCGTCAGGTTCTAGGATAAACGCATCAACCGCATTTTAGTGGATTATAGGAGTCGGGATCATCGTGACCGATCTTGTGAAGATTGGCGATTTAGCCAAAAGAACAGGTCTTTCAATTCGGACGCTGCACTACTATGACCAGATTGGGCTGCTGTCGCCGTCCCATCGGAATAGTGCTGGACATCGATTTTATGATAGCCAGGATATTATTCAGCTTCAGCAAATTCTATCGTTGCGACAGCTGGGGTTTTCCCTGGATGAGATCCGTGATTGTTTACAAAGTCCTGAATTCTCTTTACCCCAGGTGATTGAGCTGCATCGTGCTCGTGTTCGAGAGCAAATCGCTTTGTCGCGGACCTTGCTTAAACGGCTAAATGCGATCGCACAGGAACTCGAAACCACCCACGCGGTTGCGGTTGAAAACCTAATCGAAGCAATGGAGACAATTTCTATGTCTGGACAATACTTTACAACTGAACAACAAGCCGTCCTTGAGACACGTTTTAGTGAACATGAAACCGAGTGGCAGGCCTTGCTCTCTCAAATCCGCACCGAGATGGATAAGGGCACCGATTTTAATAGCCCTGACGTCCGCATCTTAGCAAGGCGCTGGTTAGCAGGAATGAAATCTTTTATTCAAGGCGATCACAGTATTTATGCATCGCTGACACGGATGGTGCAACAAGAAGAACCCACAGCAGTCAGCTGGGGTCGAATGGATGCAGCCACCTTTGAGTATATGCTAAAGGCCGTTTCGATGCTGACCCTAGGCGAAACAACAGAATCACTCATCCCCAGAGATAAAATCTTTAGCCCCGCAACTCAGCATGTCCTCCAGCTAGGAGAAGACGCCATGCTTCAAATCTATTTTGATTTTATCGGTACAGAAGCCATACTGCTGGGACTGCTTGCAGACGACACCAATCTAGCCACCCAGGTTTTGAACACAGCAGGGATCACCTTTACAGCCGTTCAGCCCCTGGTAACAAAATGGTTAGGGGTACGTCCTCAGCCACCGGCAGGATGGCATCCTTCACCCCTACCGTTTACTGGCAGAACAAAACGCGTGATTGAGCTAGCGTTAGATGAAGCCAAAGGAATAGGTCACCACACTCACATTGAGCCAGAACATCTGCTGCTTGGCATCCTTGACGAACATAAAGAAAGTGGAGGATTAGCCACCTATATTCTCCAAGAAGAACTAAGCCTCGATCTATCACAGCTTGAACAACAGCTAAGAGCAACAATGTCACAGTAATAGCGGCCTTGCAGACAATTCAGAGTCCACTAGCTGCCGCCACAGCCACCACCGCCGCACCCTGAGGAGCCACAGCCGCCGCCACCGCCACTGTGGTGACCACTATCCCAACCACCGCAGGCAATTAGCCCAATACCGCTACACCCCCCACCAATACGAGGCCGTGAAGGATTGTTGATAAACTCTACAATACCTGAAACCATTCGTATTGCCCCAAATCCAGAGGCCACCAAGATAGCCGCGAGGCCAACAACTGCCGGTGGATTAAAATGACCTTCAACACTATTTAAGTAGTAACCACTGAGTATCAAAGAGAACAGAATTGCAAAACTCGCTATTGCTCCTTTTTGCAGCAATAATTTTGGTAATATCCAATTTTGTTGGGTATTAATGCGAACAAATTGCAAATCACGGTCAAAGCGTTCTTCTGGCGCAGGCCAAATGTCTACAGGCGGCTGTTGTTCAAAAAATTGTTCATAGCTTTCTAATGTTTTACGATACCAATCATAAAATTTCTCATTTTCATCATCACCCCCCCGCGTCGGGTCATGATGCAGCGGTGTTTGCAAAACTTTTGAGCAAAAGTCTCCCCAGTATGAGCGGGTGTAGGTTAAGTGCAGGTGCCAAACCTGATCCACCTGGTCTGACGGAGTGACCGGATGACCAGCAGCTATCGCTAAAAAAACAAACTTTTTGTATTCATCAACAGCCCGCCCAGCGTATTGCATAGACCAACCATTATCGCGTGCTAGCCGTTTGCTAAAGGACAGCTGCACATCTTCTTGGTCTAGTGAAAACGATTGCAGGCGCTCATATAATTCCAGCTGTTCAGCAGTCATCGATTGGGCACTTTCGCCAGCCAATTCTTCAGTGTCTACCATCTTTAATTTAGCCTGGAGTAACTACACTTTGAATCGAATGCTAGCTGCAGTGAAGCATCAGCATACTTGCATAGTCTAGCAAATTGAAATGAGAGTTACTCTCAACACATCCGTGGGATAGATCGGCCTTAATCAAGAGCATTGAAACAATCGCTGTCTAACGGGATTGTTAGACAGCGATTGCTCTATTCACCGCTGCTTCTGCATGAATTCTCGTTGTTGGAAACACTTCAACCGCAGCATCTCCAGTCTGAATTAGTAACTCAATCTCCGTACAGCCTAAAATAATACCTTCTGCCCCTGATTTAACTAAGCGATTAATGATCTCAATATACTGATGCCTTGATTCCGGGTTGATGATACCAAGACACAACTCTTTGTAAATGACTTGATGCACAAACTCTCGTTCATTTTCATTAGGGACGAGCACCTCTAACCCATGCTTATTGACCAGTCGCCCTCGATAGAAATCCTGCTCCATCGTAAACCGAGTGCCTAACAGACCAATTTTTTGCATCCCGCAGGAGTGAATCTTCTCAGCTGTGGCATCGGCAATATGAAGAAACGGAACTTGAATATTGGCTTCAATCTCATCCGCGAGTTTGTGCATTGTATTGGTGCAAAGCACGACAAAATCTGCGCCTGCACGTTCAAGACCTTGTGCTGCTGACACCATTAAGTCTGCGGCTTCTTGCCACTGACCTTGATGTTGAAAGGCTTCAATTTCTGCAAAGTCAACAGAATACATAACGCTCTTAGCAGAGTGTAATCCGCCCAGTTTGCTTTTAGTTATTTCGTTGATGATGCGGTAGTACTCAATTGAAGATTCCCAACTCATGCCGCCAATCAACCCAATTGTTTTCATTGTAGGTACCCAAATAGTTATGGACAGAAGAGAACCTTAAACCGCTCTATTTCTTCTTGGGAAGCCCTTGTAAAAAGAGATTAGGGAGCATAATACTGATTAGGCTTGAAGTTGTACCACAGAATACGGCTAGTAAGGCAATTCGTGCGTATGAAATGTCACTAAACAGGTAGATAGGCACACCAATTACTTTAACCAGCAACCATATCACCGCAGCAAAAACCACCATCAAAGCTAATCCTCTACTGAGGTATATCCCTATACTTCTAGATACTGTTGGGAGGGAATCAATACCTTCACGAAAGATTCCTACCACGACAGCCGATATAAAAAAGCAAGTCCAAAATGAGAACCCAGCAAAGGCAGCTAGATAGATTAATTCATTTAGAGAATGCATAGGGCTTGAATTCCAATTTTTGTCAGATTTAATTGTTAAACGGCTTTAGCGCATCCAGGGCACCTCTATTTATTTCTGATTAATGGTACTAAGTGCATCATGTAATCTCGTTTTCCAATTGGCACGCCAGCCATACGAAGAATGTCGTAAGTCGTGACCATATGGAAGTAAAAGTTTGGCATTAGAAATTCATTCACATAGTCACTACCAGACAGTTCGATATAAGTCTTGCCGAAGTCAATGCGAGTCATTTCAGCTAGCTTTGTGTCTTCGGCGTTAATGCCTAAAAGAAGTTCCTTGGTATTTGCTATGTGCTCATATGCCTGTGCGAGAGATGTGACCTCTGGATCTAGATTATCCGCAGGTTTATCATCACACCAGAGAGCAAAGTTGCGGGGTTGATTGCAGGTAAAAGCAATCTGTGTACCGAAAGGCAACATATCGGCTATGATGCGCTTTTGCAGAAATGCTTCGTCATCACCAAAATGAGTCTGAGCTGTTTTCAAGAGATGCTCAAGAGTCGCTAATCGGCTTTGGAAGCGGGCTTGAATTGAATTTATGTTCTGGCTTTGCATTGTGTATTCCCTCAAGACTTACTTCTATGCAACCTATTAACTTGGCAATTTTGGTAGTCATTAGTCTTATCCTAGCAATCTGGTCAACCGCATCGACTACATAGTGTTGAAGCTCGGTAGATACTATTTTGAACCTACCCTTGATGGGCACTAAGTAGATAGCCGAAAGTAGACGTCCCTAACACCGCTGGTTTCGACTTCGCTCAACCAGCTAATTTAGAGAAGGTGAGGGCTGAGCGGAGTCGAAGCCTGGATTGATGGATAGTTTTCCCCACTCACGATCTATACCTGGTATAGGTAACCACTGTCATGAACTACGCATTACAGATGTTGACAAAAACAGGCGAATTATTTACCGCATTGATGACGATGCCGTCTTAATTGTTGAAGTTTTTGCAAAAACGACCAGAACAACACCGAAAAATGTGATTGAGACTTGTCAAAAACGTTTGACAAAGTACGATCAAGATTAGCTCTAGCCAACCACGGGTTGCCAAAGCTGAAAATGGTGATGCTTCGGTCTCGATTGACTTACTACTGCGGGCAATATTGGCAACGGGTGCAACCCCTCAAGATATTGGAGAGATTATTGCTAGCGTCGGGTAGTCTATTACTCTGATGCTGCTACGGTTACCTTGGTGCTTTGCGCCAGCCATTTGCGATGGCTTCTGACTCCGTACAAAGCCATCTCTCTCCCTTCGTTAGATCGATAACAGTTGATTCGTAATCTTCCATACCTGGAAGATGATAAATCTTGTTGCCCATATTAATTGAGATATTGCCTTTAATAGTGCATTCTGGCTTTATGATAGATGTTATTAGCGAGGGAGAACGACTAGGAGTGAACTGGATTGTCAAAAGTGTAATAGCACCCAGAACGACAATGCCGATAACAGATTTAAGTAAGCTTTTTTTCTTTTGTTTACCCCTTATTGACAAAGGTCGAGGTTCAACTCCTTGAATTGAGGTCTGACAGCACGTAGCTTGCCGTTAGATGCAGCAACTCGCTCATATAAATCGTATCTCCAACCTTTGGACGGCGACCACCTGTTCCCTTCAGCGCACTGCTATGTAAGAGAACGTCTCTGCCACCGTCATTCGGTTTGATAAAGCCAAAGCCTCTATCATCTTTCCAGGCTTTTAGTTGCCTCTTGTGTAAATTAGGTTTCATGCAACAGCCCTATGCTAATGACTATTCCGCAGTTTCCCCAAATTCTAACTACCCCAGCAATAATTTCAAGGCAGTATAAATAATGAAAGCTATCCTTTGATTTGAGGTGTCATGCTGGATTATTCATTGATTAGACGTTCTGAAAGAGACTTGCGATAAAGAGAGAGTTGCTCTTTTCTTGACAAATAGGATCTTGCAGGATCTTTAGCTACCCATTTGACAAACTCTTCTTCTCCTTCTTCAGCTATTCGCTTAGCAAATTCCTCTTCATCTTCAGCTACTCGCTTGGCTAACTCTTCTGCATTTTTGGCTAACTCTTCTGCTTCACGAAACCGACAATAAACTTCCCAGAGTCCCTCCAAATCCGATATCAAAAGTTCAACGTAGCCACAATTTCCACAAACATTTGCATGTAAAGGAACTCTTATATTAGGAGGCGCGGCAAATATTCCTATGCTTTTTAGATGTTCGTTTAGCTCAATTGATAAATTGCCAACAGCAGTTGAAGACATACGATCTGAAACGCTTAAGCCTTCCATAATTTTTTCTGAACCGCACTTCGCACATTGCATTTGATTCTCCATAATTGATTATTCGATGTGCCCGACAGTGAAATTATGCGGCTACGCTATACCTTCCAAGTTTAGCCAATAGCTTTCGTTCAAGCTATTCCGACCTAGCTTATAGGGGCCAGTATTTTAGCAGGGACCAGCACAATCACAACTCATACCTATTCCGGTCACCGTAGGAAGGTACGCATTGGTAAATGGCTGATTGACTGACAAAAGTTTAGTCAGGATTGAACAGAGTAGTAAAGACCTGAAATTCAAACTGAAAGGAGCGTTTTTCATGCTGCCAGCGAGAGGCCATCGCCGGGTCAGGGTCGATGTTAGACGAGAATAAAACACGATTCACTAGCTGCCAGCCATCGAGTAAGGCCGCATGAATCCAATCGAGACCAATACGAAAATAACTATTGCCGCGAAACCAATGAGTATCAACCCATCTCCGCTTGCCTGACTCAACGACAGCAACGCCCTGCGCGGTCACGTAAAGTGTCGCGAGCGCTAAGATGAAACATAAACGTGAGAGGTCACAAACCGAACGAATCTCGGACTTTTGCAAATTCCAACCGCTGGACTGCTCATCCTTGAAAAGTTCCTCGATATCGAAGCGAAAGCCATACTCCTGCAATGTTTTGAGCGTAGTGGGTTCATCACTGACAACGACCCAGAGTTCGCCATTGAGAGGATTGCGACCGACGATGACATGGACTGGACCATACCACTGTCGCTTGTGCAGTTTAACCGTGTGGAAACAGCGCACGTCACCAGCTGCCAGATGCACTGAGGTCGCTTGTATCCAGCCTCCGGTAGAGCGCCATAACCACGTGTTGCTCTTGAGTCGAATGCGATAGTGCCAACCCAATTGGCCCAAGGCTTCCATTGCATCAGTGTGAATACATCCTCGGTCCGCCAGCAGAACAACCTTCACGGCCTTCGGCAGGTATCGAGCCGCATGCATTAACATCTCGTGATACTCGCTGAAGGCAACGGTTGCACTCGAATGCCTGAGCACACGCCAAGACAACGGGAGGGCGCGTCCTCGGTGAACCACGGCTAACCGAATCAGACAGTACTCATCCCAAAACTGGGTGGTGTCTAAGCTCACATACAGACACTCGTCTTCCCAATTCGCCAACGCAGCTTGAATGATTGGCTTGTACAACCGATGTACATTGATGCGTGGATTCCCGAGCCAGCGACGTATACGACGTTGGCGACTTTGCGCGTACTGCCCTCGGCAGGGAATATACTTGGCCCACTTCGTTAGGTTCACTTCACCGGTATGAATCAGCGCAACGACCATCCATAGACATGTCGTTAAATGAGTGAGATGTACCCAGTTTTCGCCTTGACCTAGCCAGGCTTTCAAGGCATCGTAGAGACGGGAGTTTTTTTCACAGCGTTTCTATAATTTGAGTGGTATCTAATTCTAGAGTGCTGGACTCCCACTTCCTTTTCAATTTTCTACAATCCAGAACTGACGGTCACTTCAACACTAGAGACAGTATCTTTTGTCAGTCAATCAGG
>NZ_AWNH01000108.1 GCF_000482245.1 Leptolyngbya sp. Heron Island J
GGTGCGACGTGAAAGTTGCACTTATTGAGTGAGAGGTCGTCCTCTCTGGGGATGTTCTTCTCCCCATCGTCACGTAACGGAGTCACTGACTCTGCCTACGTTGTTAGTAAGTAATGAACGCAATGGAATGCAAGGCACGAAAGCAAGACCACTGATAGCCTCCAACCGGTGGGAATGCAAGACGAAGACTGTTAAGGGTTAACGCCAGTGAATCATCATACGTTTCGTTACAGTAGCCGAGTGAAAGAGGCTGAAACACTCTGACCAAAAGGTAAGTGGGTGAGCTATCAAAGTCGATCAGTTGATAGTGAAGAATTCGCACTCCCACCGGAATATAGATGGAACCCGAAACAGTTGACTCTCATAGGTGCGGAACACGGTAAACCCGATGGGTTCTTTGAGGGGATTGACCTATCAAAGTAAGCAAACCGTAAGGAATGCCGAGAGACCCAGCGGGTAAAGGAATCTGGAGAAAGCGAACGCTGTGGGTAATGCCGCAGATAGAGGTTCAAACGTTACCTTGACCTGAAAGGGTGCTGACTTCCAGGGGGTCTCAACTGATAAACCAACGTAAGGGAACCTAATCTTTGTGAAAGATAGAGTCGGCAACGACATCGGAGCAAAGCCACCGTTAACGGACTGGTCTTCCTTAGATTGGAAGAGCATTAACAAACGTGTGCGGAACCTGAGACAGCGAATTTATCAGGCGACCGAGAAACACCAGTGGAATCGGGTGAGAAGCTTGATGAAACTGATGCTGCGCAGCTACACAAATCTGTTGTGGTCAGTGCGACGAGTAAGTGAACTCAACGCCGGACGAACCACCGCAGGCATTGATGGTCAAACGGTTTTAACGCCGGACCACCGGGTAAAACTGGTCCATCAGATGCACGTGTACAGCCTAGGGCAGGTACGCCCGGCCAAACGGATCTATATCCCCAAAGCCAACGGCAAACAACGCCCGTTAGGCATTCCCTGTATTCGAGACCGTGTCGCGCAAGCGATGGTTAAGAATGCATTGGAACCGTCTTGGGAAGCACGCTTCGAGGCTAACAGCTACGGGTTTCGCCCCGGTCGCAGTTGCCAAGATGCGATAGACCAGACGTGGATTCGTCTGAACAAAGGTCACGACAGTTGGGTGTTAGATGCCGATATTCAAGGCGCATTCGACAACATCAGCCATGACTTTATTCTGCAAGCGATTGGGCAATGCCCAGGTCGAGAGCTGATAAAACAATGGTTGAAAGCAGGATACATGGAAGCGGACGTGTTTCATTCCACCCCAGCGGGAACGCCGCAAGGTGGCGTGATATCGCCACTCTTGGCCAACATTGCACTCGATGGCATGGATGCCCTGCTCAAGCAGTTCCATGATATCAAGCCCTATAGGGTGCCTGCCTCGGGCAAACGAGGGAAACGCAAGGTTAGTCGCTATGGCTTCATTCGCTACGCGGATGATTTTCTGGTGACGGCCCGCAGCAAAGAGGCCATTGACGCGGTGATTCCGATTCTCCAGGATTGGCTGGCGGTGCGCGGACTGCGATGGCATCCTCAGAAGACTCGCATTATCCATAAGGATGAAGGTTTCGACTTCTTAGGATTTCACATTCAATCGCGACGGGGAAAGTGCCTGATTACACCTCAAGCAGACAAGGTGAACGCCAAACTGCATGAGGTCAGAGCTTGGCTCAAGGCCCATCTGCACACCCCGCCAGAATTCGTGATTCGATTTCTCAATCCTCGGTTACAAGGATGGGGACACTACTACCGACATGTCGTTAGCAAGCGAGTCTTCAATGCGATGGATGACCAGATTTGGAGAGCGATTTGGCGATGGTGTCTTAGACGGCATCCCAATAAATCCAAAACATGGGTGGCCAAGCGCTACTTCCAAACCCTAGGCCATCGGCACTGGGCATTCGCCGCGACGATTCAAACTTTGGCCGGTCATCAGAAGACGATTTCACTCTTTCGATTGGACTCGTTGACCATTCACCGGCATATCAAAGTTAAAGGCTCCGCTTCCCCGGACAACCCCAACCTTCGCGACTATTGGCTGCAGCGGCAATTGCAGCATGGCAAGCGGTATTGGGCCAAAGGCTCCAAATATTATCAGCTGGCACAGCGGCAACAGTGGCGCTGCCCCCAGTGTGGTGAGGCGTTGGTCGCTCCAAGGGGAGGTATCCATGCTCATCATCTTCATCCAGTTAAACTGGGAGGACGGGATACGAATGCGAATCTTGAACTTTTACATGCTCACTGTCACAGGCAAGTGCATGGACAGGCAGCCGCTGCCTCTCGATTGCAGGAGGCTTGAGCCGGATGAGAGGAAACTATCATGTCCGGTTCTGAGGGGGGAGAGGGGCTGTGAGGCTCTTCTCTCCTACCCAACAACACTCGGAGCAGCAAGTTGTGATGGTGCTGACTTTAAAGGATGGTTCGTATCAAGAAGCTAGTTTTAGTGGTAGCGATCGCATCGTTTCCTCTACATTGCCAGATTTTGCCCTGACTGCTGAGCAGGTTTTTAACCCACCCGAATAAATCACCAGCGACTTGATGCTTTGTAAGGACCGTCAAGAATGCCTGAATACTCTACCAATCAAAAAAATATTAATATTTATTTCGAAATAATTAAAAGCATTAATTTCGACAACAAAGGCTTTCAAGCCTAATACATTTGCAAATTTTACAGTTAAGAACTTGTGATTGTGCTGAGTAAATCTTGGGTGTCTTGGAACCTCCATAAAACTTAAATAAGTCAGTTCCTCAAAAGCTTGTCTCAAGCTTTTTTACTAAAGGGTAGTGTAGTTCTGTATTACGCACTGTTAAGGAGCCGCACCAAATGGTAACTGTCTTTTTATCCGAATCGGTTTATCTAGGCAATCCTTAATAAAAATACCTACAATAAGGGCGTAATAAGTCGATTGCCTACTGTCGAGTATTGTTTGGTTAATGTTACTCTTAGATAGCTCATCGGAGATTTCTCAAGACTGAGCTACTATAGGCGATTACCTTCTTAGCTTCCTGATTCGAGCAGTAATCTATTCGAATGAAATATACGTTAAATGATTTACAAGGTGTTTTTATCTAAAGTTAATTTGCACAAACAATGAGGTTTGTATTATGAACCTAAGATGGGCTAGATTACTTTTTTTTCGATCTCTTATTGTGTTTTCGGTAGTATCTGTAGTTCTAGAGAGTCCCTCTATGGCCGAAAATGAGATCTCCTCAACTAGTGTGGCAGATGACTCTAGCATTACTTTTTATTGTGGGACTTCCAGAGAAAGTCAATCAGCAACTCCAGCAACAATTATCGATAGCCCACTAGGTACTTATACTGTAGTTCAGTGGACTAAGGAGTTTTATCCTGAGACGAATGAAACTCCAATTGAGCGCTGTTTAAGCGTATCTTCAGTTTTTCAAAATTACTACAAACAAGATTTGCTTAGTGATATTTCGAGTGAAGAGTTTCGTGATACTACAGCAATTTGTACATCTGACTCATCAAGAGCTTCCTGTGCAAGAGTAATATTTTTGCTCGACGAAGGAGAAAATGGACAGGAAATTGCCGAAGCGTTGCAAGGTGCCCTCAGAATCTTATTTTCGTCAGACACATCTGTATCGCCTGATAGAGAGCTTATTGCCTGGTATTTAGAACGGGTAAATGGGATAGGTCCTAACAGCACCAGAAGACGTTTCCCGATCTATAGAGAAGCACCTGAAGGAATTCCTCAGCGCAGATTATCTGGCGGTACTCGCTAAAGAAACAAAATAAGAAAACAAACAACTATGAGCAAATATCTAAAATCTTAGGATACTGATTTGCATAGCCTGATAACCAATCACAACTACGCTCCAATAAGCCACTTAAACCTTCTAAAGGATAACTGTTTAGAGTTCCATTTCTTTCCAAGAACAGTAGCTTATTGTTTTGAGAAAAGGTAATATCAACAATACTATCATTTGGATTGAGCTCAGCTACTTGCATGCCTGCAAAGCTCCAAACTTTTATACTTCCATCGAATCCAAGTGTTGCAACCATCTGTTCATCAGGATTCAAAGCAACCTTTCTAACTCTATCTTGATAGCTATTAAAACGCAATATCCCTTGTTGCAGCTCTTGAAGATTCCAAATAAAAATTACCCCTTCCAAATCAGTAGCAGCAAGGTAATTACCTCTAGGACTGACAACAATATCTCTTATAAAACTTTCTCCTTTGCTTCTTAACGTATATTCTTGATTAGTAGGTAGCTCTAAAAGCCTGATTTCACCGTTGCCATAAGCTATTGCGACTGTTTGAGTGCTTGGCACAACACTGATGTCTACAACCAAGCCTTTATCTTCAGAAGCTATATGTTCTCCTTGAAGTTCACCTGCTTTATCCCAAATTTCAATTATTCCATTGAAATCTCCCGTAATCAAATAGTTGTCGTTCCAAAAACTAATGCTAGAAAGAGGACTATATGTTCTGAATGGGCGAAATTCTTGATCACGTTCTCCTAAAAAGGTGATACTGCCATTGGGCTCTGCCAATGCAATGTATGATGCATCGGCATTAAACGTTGTCGCGCTATTCAAGGGGATTCTCTGTCCCATCTTTTTTTCGACCCTTCCTTGCGATTGAAGTTCATTTAAAATGATTTGCAGTGCTAAGATTGGGCTAGTTGTGGGATATTCCGAAAATGTAAGCTTATCTATAAGCTTTTCTAACTCTTTTCCAGCAATAACAGCTGAGATTAGTATCTGAATATTTTTCTCGTTTTCACTTTCTCGAGTAAATGCAGAGGTTTCCAAAAGTTGTTCTGCAACTGCTCCACCGATTCGAAATTGATTTATAATGGCAACTCCTGTCTGTTCAAGTTGAATGCCTTTCTGAGCAAAATCAGCTGTTCTTTTAGCATCTTCCAATTTCCTCGTGACATCATCAAGAAGCAAAATTCGTTTGTCTAATTCTTGTTCTATATTTTCTTGCGATTGTGCTAATTGGGTAATATTTTTCTCTGCGAGATCGGCACGTTGAAGAGCTTCGCTAGCCTGAGATTCTGCTTCGTTTAATTTTCGTGAAGATATTTCTAATTGTTCACTTACCTTTTTTACTTCTTTACTAGCTTTTTCTTCTTCTTGTTTTGCAGAAGATAACTCTCTATTGATTTCTCTATTGGCATTATTGATTTTTTTGTTTTCGGCAAGGAGAACCTTATTTTCCTTTTGAAGGCTGTTCCTCTTATTCAAAAGTTTGCCCATGTCTCTTTCGAGTGCTTCTTTGTCAGTCTCAGCTATTTTTGCTAAATTAATGTTCCATATTGCAATTCCTCCGGCTGCTAACGCCAAAGCCACCATGACACCTAAAATGACTTTGCCACGTCTAATGAGCCAACGTGCTTTAAGGTTGGCTGCCTCCAGAATTTGAGCTCGTTCTCGAACTGCTTGTTTGTCAACTTCCTGGCTTGCTGATAAAAACTGGTAATCGACCTCTCCTAGACTTTTTTCCTCAGCCCAAGCTTGTGCATCTTCAAGCGATTTACCCCTCAACAGCTTTGACTCATCCTGCCCTTCTGAAGCCATCCATGCATTCAACGATTCTGCATAAGGTCTCAACTCGGCTAATGCTCTATCTAACCAAGTTAGATTGAATACCTCTGCATAGATCCGGTTGTAAACTCGCAAATAACCCGCCTGCTTAACTACCAATCCTGTTAACCGCAGTTCTAACTGCTCAGAACTGTCATCAGCTATCACTTCACCCTGTCGTAAAATCTGTTGATAGAGTCCAAGCAATCGTCCCGTCCGTTTATCTCCACTGCGCAATAGCCGATCTCGAATTGTCTTCAAATGTTCTGGAATATCCTGAGCTTCCCAATTTTCAATTATTTGTTCCCGGATCAAGCCTTCTAACCATTTTGTCTCCTGCTCTCCCGTTGACGGGAACTCTGTTTGAGAAACCAGTTTGCAGACTTTCTGTGTTAGGAATGGTTGTCCTCCAGTCCACTCCAGCACAATCTGCATCAGATTTTCAGAATGATTTCCCTTTGAGGTCAGTCCTTGTGTTAACGGTGTGGACTCTTCTAATCGAAAGCCTGATAGCTCAATTGGAAGACCAATATTAAAGGGCGTTCGTTGTTTATCTTGAATCAGGTCTGATGGTGTACATACTCCCAAAAGTACAAATGTCAATCTTCGATGCGCTGAATTGTCTGCTCGCTGGTTATAGCACTCTCGAATAAATGCAAAAAAATCGTCGGTGTCGAATGGCAAATTTAGAACACTATCAATCTCATCAATAAAGATCACGATGTTTTGGGGAATTAACTCCAGCAAAACATCTTCAATGAAGTGGCTGAATCGTTGGATGTAAGACAGTAGATGGTTTTCTTCCCACCAGGCCTCAAGATTGAACTGATTACGCAACCGCATTGGACGAACAATGCGGTTAATCATCCCCACATACCATTGCTCTTCTGTGATTGACGTACCAATGGCCGTGATATCGATGGCAGCGCAAGCTATTTCCTCTGCTTGCAGGCGTTTCATAATTTGAACTCGCAAGCTAGATTTGCCCATTTGCCGGGAGTTGAGCACATAACAAAACTCGCCCCTTTTGACAGCAGCATAGAGGTCGTCATCTGCCTGCCGTTTCACATAGGTTGGCGAATCAACAGGGAGGCTACCTCCTACTTGGTAATCAATAGGGTAATTTGGTGTGCTCATGACTTATGACACCTCCAGTCGGTCCTTGAAGTATCTGCAATAGAGATCACATAAGGGTATTACATTATTGCCTTGAAAACGCACTAACCCCATACTTGAGAGCTTAAAAGCGTCTGTTGCACTAATCGAAACAGGCTTGTCTTGAGTCACAATCACTTCTTTAAAGGCCTGTAACAACGCTTCATTTTCCCCTAGATTATGTAAATGACGTCGCAGATGCTCACTGTAGGCCCATTCTTCGGTTGGGCCAATCTCTATTAGCTTTGCCATTGTCATATCCTTTCTGGCAATGTGATATAAAGCCACTCTGACTAAATAGGGATGGCCACCCATTAACTCCATCAGTTGATCAACTTCCGCATCAGACCATTCCAAGCCATGACGTTGAATCAGATCCGCCACTTGTGTATGAGTTAGGGGGGGCAAATCAATCGGGATTCCCACATTAAAAGGTGACTGGTTACTATTCAGGGGGATATAGACTTCTTTAGAGTGAGTGATGACAATACGAAGATTCTGCCAAATCGGATTGATTTTAGATTCTTCGTGCCAGGCTCGTAGCAATCCAAAAAAATCACTAGCTATCTCACGATGTAAAAACAACTCATCTACTTCGTCCAAACAGAGAACTAACGGCGATGAGATGGCTTCAAGGAGATAGTATTCAAAATAATCAGTGCATTTGTCATTACCACCCATTGGACTTTGCCAATATTCATCTAACTTATTGGGCAGGTTCAACTTGCGAGTAATGCGGGCACAAAACCAGTACAGAAAACTATCCAGGCTAGACAATACTTTGCCACCAGAGGCTTGTAGGTTCAGGAGTACTACTCGGCAGCCTTGCTCTACAGTATGATTCAGAATCCTCAGCATCAATGAAGACTTGCCCATCTGCCGAGGAGCTTTAATGCGAATCAGTGCCCCGCGCTTGATAATCGTTTCATAGCATCGTTCTTCGATTGGTGGCCGCTCAATATAAAATGCAGAGTCTAGTGGTACCTGCCCTTCTGGTTCATCAAGGGCAATAACCGGCGAGGACACATTAGGAGTGGTTAGTTTTTCAATCGATTCTGAAACGCTAATATTACTAAGATGCTCTTTTGGGGCTGGGGAAGCATTACTTGGAGGGCGACTTTCGACTAAGTCTGATTTGCATTTCAGTACAGGTGTCAGATCTTCTGGGATACCTGCCATTAGGATGCTGACACGAGCCAGCTTAAAGGCTCGCTCAATTGAGCAACCCGAACCCAAAGCGTCATAAAAACCGATGGCGAATTCTAAGGCAGCTTTATCGCCAATAGCCTTGTTCATACCAATCACATAGGGCACATGCTCAGCAATAGCAGTTGCCTGTACCTCTGAATAACATGCATTCAAAAGCACGCAGTCTACCGCACCTGCATACAGTTCAAATAAACTGGCTAAAGCTTCAGTAGACACTAACTTGGTTTGGCCAGTCGCATCTTCCATCACCAAACCATCTTCTCCAGTTCCATGGCCAGAGAAATGCACAATATTAGGCTCAAAGTCTAGCAGTGCCCGCTGCATATCCCGAGGACGAACTGCCCATTTTTGTTCTAAATTAAAACAGTCTCGGTTTTTAGCAATCCGTAACGCCTCATCAATTTCCCGAACTTCTTCATCCAAACGTAATTGCGTCGTCGCCTTTGGATTAGCTGCCAAAATTAGGATTCTCTTGACCGCATTACCATTGTCCATGCCGAGTCCAGGGATTGCTTTTTCAAATTATATGGCTTGTATAGGGATGAAACCGCATTCTTAAGCTCACTATTCGATAGTGCGATGTGAAACTTCGAGGCGCTCAAAATTTTAGGAATTTAGGCAATTTGGGTTTATGCCCTCTAGTGCATAGTACGAAACCTAGGATTTATCTATAAGGTACTGGTAGCAATTCATTTCCTGTCAATTGTCATTGTCCAGTTCTGACAAGCTGATCAAGGTACTCTTACCCTCTCTGGACAGTTCTACTTTTCCCTGGTTTTCAAGCTGCTTCAGTAGTTCCCCGACTTCCTCTGCATTAAATCGTTGAGCTAGCGCATTACGTTGAAGCTCCCGCTGTGTGGCTTGTCCACCTTGCCCAAGCAGGTAATTGACAATCGTTGACAATGGATCGTCAGCCTTTTCAGAGGCTCCCTTTTGATGTACAGCTGCCAATCCCCAGGGCCTTGCAGGTTCTACCGAATCGACATATTTGTCAGAGAACCGATCGATCAGCGTCTGGTTTACATGTAATGCTTGCAACCGCTCTGTTTCCGTCGTTGCTAGAAAGCAATCCCCTTTTCCCAGTAGGTTTACGGCTGATCCGTCGTCATTGCCAAAAATCATGCGACTGTCTGCGTCCGTTTTGGTACGCAATGCGATCCGTCCTGGGAGGTTGGAGCGGATCAACGGTGTGAGGACTGACGCTTCAGGTCTTTGGGTGGCCACGATGAGGTGGATGCCGGTGGAGCGGGCTTTCTGGGCAATCCGTACCATGGCTGTTTCTAACCGCTTGCTGGTAGGTAGTTCCGATTCCTCCTTCAAGGTCTTGGCAGGTAGTACGCACATGCAATCGGCCAGCTCATCAAATACGGCTAGCAAACGTGGCATGGGTTTAACCAAATGCTTCTGGTTGTACACGTCGATATCTTTGCAGCGGGCAGCGGCCAGCACCCGATCGCGATGGTCCATTACCTGACATAGGTGCTCCAGGGCATAGACTGCCTCGGTGGCTTCTGACACTACTGGTCCATAGAGCCAGGGAATATTCTGAAAGTCAGGAAACTCAGAGCGTTTGATGCTGATCAGTAGTACCTTGGCCAGATCCGGGGAATAGCGCCAGAACAGACTGTAGAGCATGGCGCGAATGACGCCGGATTTGCCGCCGCCTGTAGTGCCGCCCACGAGCAAATGGCAACTGTTGGCATCGGAAATATCCACTTCTCTTAGGGTGCCATCTAAACCTACGCCTAAGGCTAGGGTGATTTTTGAGGGGGGTGACGATCGCAACTCTGACTGTACATAATCCTCAAATAGGACAAACTGCCGATCCGGACGCGGTACGTCCAGGGCCACACAGCCTGATTGGGCGGAAATGATCGGCACGGTGTCTAACCCCAGATGGACTTTCAGGTCAGTGGCCAGAGCAGAGATGGCCGATACCTTCACCCCCAAGCGTGGCTTGAGTTGGTGTCGGGTGAAGGTTGGCCCTGGTACTTCTCCCAAATAATCCACCTGCACTCGAAAGGCTTTGAGCACTGAGACGATTTGACCACCCATGCCCTTGGGTAATGGTTCTGCTTGGGAAGCTTCAGGGTCCGTTCCTTGATTGGGTTCATAGGCAGGTAGGTTGAACGCCTCTTCCGCCATCAAGACATTCCAGCCGGTTTCAAATTCTTGGCGATTGCTGACTACTCCCAATGCCATCGCTACCTGAATAAGGTCGCGCCAGATTTGCTGCCCGGAGACGCCCTGAAATTCTTGGGGATATTCTTGGGTGTATTGGTTTGCGATCGCACAAAACTGCTTGAATCGTTGGAACTGTGCGGGGGACATGATGACTTCCTCTAAACATGGCAAAGGGCGACTACCCGGAAGCAGTCGCCTGATAATGGGTGTGTGGGCTGACCTACACCAGTGAGCCGGTGATTAGCCAGTGCAGACCAACTGCGCCAAAGGCCCCCAGGGCAAAGCGAGTACACCAGGCGACTTTGCCATTGCCATCGCGGAAGAGATCGTTAAAGATCCACCAGGCGGTGGCCACCAGGGGCACCAGTAAACCGGTCTTCCACATGGGGAAATAGTTGAGATTCTCCAGCAGGAGAGCGACCCAAAGGGTAAAGCTGGCTGTGGTTAGGGGCTTGGGATTAGGCCATTCGGAACAGAATTTGAGCAAAGTTGCAACAGCAACAGTCCAGCCGAAAAATACGAGATGGTCCATCCCTGGTACCAGGCGTGGAGCCAGGAAAAGGCCCGCAATAGCAAGGAGACCAGCAAAGCCTACTGCTGCCAGTAGTTCATCTCCAGAGGATTTGCCCAGGCTAAAGTTTTTGATGCCCGGCATCGGGGTTGAGGTTCCGGCACCCTGGACTGGCGGTTGCATGGTGGAGATTAGCCGCTTTAGTTCATTAAAACTCATGGTGTTAGTCCCCCTCGGTGATAAGACCAATACACAGCACTGTGAGCACAGCGAAGAAAATGGCTAGAAACCCATTGGTGGACTCTCCTCCAGCTGTTGCCTCAACCTTGTTATCTACAGTCAGATTGATGGTGGGGATCATCGGCGGGGGCGGCGGCATGTTGAATTGTTGCTGGGCCAGCTGACTCAGGAGATCTCGATGGGCTTGTTGTTGAGCTAACAACATCTGTTGCAGTGTTGCCATGTGGTGGGTCATCTGCTGCGCCTGCTGTTGTTGCAGTCCCTGAAACTGGCTGATCAGGGCGCAGAGTTCCTGTTCTCGATGTTGGGCCAGTCCCTGGCAGATATCTGCCACCATCTGGGCGGTTTGGTAGGGCTGAGGGATGAGATTAAATACGTCATAGAACAGCTGTTGCCGCTCGGTGTCGAGCTGGGTGGGGTGGATGATGTCACCCGCTAGCACAGGCATGGTATTGGGACGTCTTACTAAATGTGTCATGGTTCATATCGGTTGAATTAGGTAAGGATCTGCAGGGATAGAAGAGAGTTTGAGTCTGGTTAGTTTACGGATTTGTTAATCGCTGGGGGACCTCGCCAGCGCGGTGGAGTGGGTCAGTTTTGGAGATAGGGGATGTGTTGGCGGCAATTACAACAAGGAGTAACAAGATTGCGCCCAGTGCAATTTTCATCGTTGGTAACCTCCCTGGAGTGGATGGTATGGAGATTCATGGACCTATTGAGGTGGGAAATAACAGAAATATCAGGACCAGAGGGGAGCTAGATGGGTGCCAGGATCCCTTGGAGTGGTGGACTGTTCTGGAAGGGTGACGGGCTGAGCAGTTGGTGTTGAGGGCACCTCAGGCATGGTGTCAGCGCCTGGCTCCAGCTCCCACGTGGCCTTCAGGTGTCGTCCGTAGCGGGTTAAGAGCACTCCCACCACTTCGGTCAGGCTGCCTAGCCGAGTGTTTTCTTTCAGGTCATTGGCAATGGTGAGATGCTCTTCCCGCAGGACAATCCGTGCTTGCGCCATGGCTTAGTCCTCCAACAATCCATAGAGGCTGATGAGTTGGGGGCTGGGCTGTTCAGGAATCTTGAACCGTCCGTTGCTGGTCTCGGCCAGAGCCGTGGCCAAGGTAGCCGATCCACCGACAATTGAACTTCACCAATTTCGGCAGCCTGCTTGACCCAGGTTTCTCGTAGGGTGGCCTGAATATCCGCCAGCCAATCCTGACGGCAGCGCTCGAACAGTCCGGCAAAGCTCTGGCGCGGACCAATAGTGAAGGTGCCGGTGGCAATGGCATCCATAATCAGCCCCAAATCGGGACTATATTCGGAGCGAGCCTTGAGGGCAGCGGCAATTTTATTGGCCAGGTCAAAGGTACCGGGCAGTTTCACATCAGCGGCCCGCTCAATCAGACCATTGGGCAGAATCACCCGCGCCAGAGCCGTTCCTCCGCCGAGATCGAGCACGGCGTTTTTGCGGTGATAGCTAAACAGACCCTGATTCCAGGCATAGCGCCAGGCACTGAGGCATTCATCGACCACCTCCACCCGGTTGATCTTGGCGGCAATTTCCACCCCATTGCGTTTGAACTGGTGCAGTCCCTGCAGGGCGGTTAACCGTTTTACGGCTTGCTGATCACGGGTATCGGGTGTGGTGACGACCAGGGTATCAATCAGAATATGGGTGCGATCTTCCGTTGGCTCCAGGGCGGCAAGAAATAGCTTTTGGGCCAGGTTGGCTTTGCTGTGTTGGTAGGTGGGCTTTCCCTTCAATTCTTGGGCGACTTGACCGACCACGTAGCGGACGCCGTTGGATTCGATAATCATGGTATCCGAGTCTGGCAGGGCATCTTCCCAATCTTCCAGGGGTTTGATGTAGGAGGGAATGCAGCGAGGCTGATGGTCTGGGCTAACCCATTTGATGAAGCGGTTACCGCCATCAAAGGCAAAGCGGCGATAGGTGAGGACGCTATTGGGTGTTTGGGTGACGGGTTGCGTGCTGGTTTCGGCACGCTCAATGGCAAGTTTCATAAAGGTCAATGCCTCCTTGAAGTGATGTGCGATCAGGTTTGACAACTGCTTATAAGCTCAAGTCCTGACTGAAAGAGCAAGTACGAAATGCGGATCGTTTTGACGTACCTGTATCTGATTACATCATATTTACATCTAATAAGATACGTAATAGGTGTAATTAAATACGAGGCGCGTCTAAAGCGATGTAAGGGGATAGACTGATGTACGAGTTGATGCAAGGGCAAAGTGTGAGCAAGCGGATTAATGTAACCCTGCCGGATGCGGTGGCTGAGCTACTAGAGAAATGGGCCGATCATGAAGGACGACCCACAGCAAATTTGGCAGCTTACATTATTGAGACGGCGGTGCGTGAGGCTGAGACGAAGGGCAAGTTTCCAAACGTAATTGATGATACGCAGGCTAATCCGACAAAAGACGATCACTGAATGGGCTTATTTTTCAAGCTCCCATTCACTGAAAACCTTTTTTGACGTGTCAAAGTTACATAACCTTGTTAGGTGTACTACATGTAGGGTTTGGCAAAAAGATTGGCGCTATTTATAGCGGATAGTCATGCTGTAAGTAAATTTATGTAATACAAATTTTTGCTCATTCTATTTAAACAACGCAAAGCTTGCTAGATCTTTGATTTAGAACGTATATCTTGGAAAAGATTCAAAGCTACAAAAACTAGGCTTTATGAGCGAAAACTCCATGGAAACGGTTCCATTCCTGGTAAAAATTCCTAACGAAGATGAAGAAACAAAGGGGCTTTTCTCTCCAGATGCAGACGTTGCACTCCAAGAGATTCCAATTGAAAAACTGAAACAGAACTTAGAGCGGGTATGCAACGGTATGGCTGTGGCCTTAGAGGATATTAAGAAGGTTGGTAGCTTTAAACTCAAGGAAATCACAGTTCAGGTAGAGGTAAGTGCTGAGGGAGGAGTAGAGTTTATCGGTACCGCTAGTTTGGGAGGCAAAGGTGCAATTACGCTGACCTTTTCGGAGTAAAACATGAAAAAACGTCGCGCATTGTTAATTGGAGTTCCAGATTACGAAAGTGAAGCAATTGAAGACCTTACTGTTGTCCGCCATGATCTTGAAAATCTTCATTCAGCTTTAGAGCAATCTGGTTACTCAGTACGCTCTCTTGGTACTGAAGGGATTCTTCAAACGGGCCGCAGTAAGATTTTACAAGCATTGCGCCAGGAATGTCGCAGATCAAAAGGGGTTGATACGTTACTTTTGTATTTCTCGGGGCATGGAATACACTATCGAGGACAAGACTATCTGATCCCATCAGATGCTGTGCTTGAGGATGCAGATTTTATTGAAGATTACTTAGTCTCTACGGAACTAGGGCATATTATTGATCTTGCTGAGGCCAAAACAATATTGTTCTTCATTGATGCCTGCCGTGAGGGTGTCAAGTTGGATGCCAAGAATACTTATTTAGCTAGTTGGAGTCGTGGTGAACGTAGAAAGGCAACACAGCGCAGCTTTGTAATTGTTTTCTCATGTGGGCCAGGCCAAGTGAGTCAGTTTGTGCCTGGAGATGAAGGATTTAGCTTGTTCTCTAAGGCGCTTTCCGAAGTTGTCGAGCCAAAACATCCAGCTTGTACTTTGGAAGATATTATACAAGCGACTCAAGATAGATTAGATGCCTTGGTTGCTGAACATGGCAAACGATCTCATGAAATTCATCATTTTTTTGAAAGCTCTGTTAATGATGATGTATTCTCACGAGTGATTTGTGAGGGTACATTGTCTGAAACTATTGCTGAAGAAGGAATTGATCCCTGGAGTAATGCTGCCTGGCAATCGCCATTATGGAATGATGATGAAGCAAAAGATAACCCACATATTACACAACTCAAACAGCAAGTTTTAGAAATTATTTCTATTTGTTGGCAACAGTGGCAGCGTGCCATTTCAAGATTGCCAAACGACCCCTGGCGAGACGCAGAACTACCAATTCGAGTACTAGAATCCCTTGACTTACTAGTTTTACGTTCTGATCCTCAAGTAAAATTATCTTCTGCTGAAACAGCGTTAATAGTTACGATCCCTTTTTTAAGAGAGGCTGTTCTAGCTAGTGGAATTGTTCATGCAGCTGAAGCAAATCCTTTGGCACTAGGCAAAAACGATACATCGTCAACTTTTCGAGATGCACTTGATAAAACTCATCAAGGACAACTTCGCTTCTTCCGAAAAGCCCAGAGACTTCAAGATAGAGGATGCCTTGATGATAAGAACGCTATATTAGCGTGGCTTATGTATCAATGTCTTTTTACATCTTTAGAACTCTGGCAACCCAAGTCTGAAGGTGGATATCTCTCTGAAACTTTTATTGGCAGCCTGGATCGAATTCGCTGTTGTAGCTCTCGATTAGTCCAAGAAACGCTATCAAGAAAGAGGTTATTAGAGTTGGCTCAATGTGTTTTCTCTAACTTAGAACGCATTGATCGTGATGATCGACCTGGTGGTCTACAAACTAAACTCACTGTTGGTCGATATCGAGAAGAACAGATTATTCGGGAAAAAATGCTAGCTTACCTGCTTCACCTGGCAGGTGCTCTGGCAGTAGACTTCCGGTTGCTTTCAGATGTTCTGGTTGATCACATTGGGTTATCTGATCCTCTGACACCTGGACAGATTCGAGAAACAGTTTGCCAAGCACGCTGGAATCCGTCTGGACGCGGACGGGTATTAAGAGTGATTTGTAGCCATCCAGCAGTTGATTTAGCTTTACATCAACATGTTGAGATTGCCGACTCGGTTCTAACTCAAATCTTTAGACAAGTTGGCGAAAAACGGCATGGGATAGAGGCTCTAGCAGGTTTACCTACTCACTTTATGGCAGATGGGATAACGGCTGAATATCGAGATGGAGTTCCTGTTTACCAAACACCTCATATTAATTTTCAACTTGCCCATGATGAGGTACGTGAGTTGCTTATGGGGGAGCAACTCTATGGTGATCCAATGCTAGCAATACGAGAGTTATATCAAAATGCTTTGGATGCCTGTCGTTATAAGGAAGCGAGGGTCACCTATCTAAAGCAAAAGAATGAGTACGATGGCTCAGAAGAGAATTGGAATGGTCAGATATTGTTTCGGCAAGGAATTGAAGATGGCAGAGCTTATTTAGAATGTGAAGACAATGGAATTGGAATGGGGATTCAGCATTTATATCAATGCTTTGCCCGTGCAGGAAGACGTTTTGCAGATTTACCAGAATTTATTGAAGAAAAGGCTGAATGGTTAAAATGTGATCCACCAGTCTATCTATATCCAAATAGTCAGTTTGGAGTTGGAGTGCTTAGTTACTTCATGCTAGCTGATGAGCTAGAAGTAGAAACATGTCGCTTAGATCGTCATGGTAAGCCTAGTCAACGCTTGAAGGTTCACATTCCAGGAAGTAGTGGCCTTTTTAGAGTTCAGAAATTAGAAGTTAATCATTATTCAGAGATACGGACAGGAACACGAATTCGTTTATACCTGAATCGTACACATCACAAAGGTAAGCTAATTTCTTGCATTGAAACATTGCGAAAACTGCTTTGGGTTGCAGAATATAAAACAGAAGTTTCTCAATTTGGGAGGCATGAGGTATGGCAACCCAATCAGCTTAAACATCCTGAATATCCTCCAAGCTATTGCCTCAATATAGAAGATACTGATATCTGGTGGATTCCTGAGAGCGAATATTGGTGGGTTAGCAAAGGATGTATTTTATCTGATGGATTGTGGACTGCTGAAGCCCAACCTGGCTTTGTATTTAATTTGCGTCGCGATAAACTTCCAAAGTTAACGGTAGACCGTAAGAAGATTGTTGAATGGAATAGAGCTTGGGTTCGAAAAACTTTGATAGAGAACTCAGAGAAGTTACTTGAATATAAACATCTCGATTTGAATACATTATGGAAACTAGCACGAAAGCATCCTCCCGTAGCTTCCAATATTGTTAACATCCTCTCAGAGAGAGAAGTGAATATTGAGTTGATGAATAAAAGTACAAGCAATGTGGAAGTACCAATTGCTAAGCTTGGATGCTATGAACTCGATACTTGGCTGGGTTACTTCAGATATGGACTTTCTGTGAAAAGTATTGTAAATCAAGGAACAATTCCATGGTGGATACTTCCTTATCGAGTGATTGCATGGGAAAAGTATGGATTATTCAAAATCTCAGAAGATTTTTTGAATAGTTTGCCTAAATCAATGGATCCCGATGTGCTTTTGCGACCTGAGCCTGGAGATGGGTTGGCTATTGAAGAAGATTTTCCTCCGGGGGGGTATGGATATGATGGACTTTCTGAATATGCTCCACCGGCACATATAATTCATGCTGCGTACAGACTTGATGAGCCTCTAAAGACCACGGTTCAACGATTTCAAAAATTTTCTCAACTAGGCTTGAAGATTCCAAAAATTGCTTTAGAGGACTTAGGCTTAATCAAAATAGAAGAAGAGGACATAATTGCTTTATCCAGAAGAATTGATGATGTATTTGATCCTTTAGAAGAAAGAGATAAGATCTCATGGAGAAGGCCTTGGCTAAAAAATATAATTCCATCATCGCAAATAGTTCTAACATCAACGAGGCTAAATGAATCAATTCCTGAATCGATTAAGCGTTTTCAGAAATTTAAACCTTTGGGCCTAGATATAGTTGAACCTGATTATGAAAAGCTCAAAATTCTCAAAGTCAGTCCCGAAGACATGATCGCTCTTTCGAAAAAATTAGATGGAGAAGAAGCATGGCATAGTAATTTCATCTCTCCAGCTCAGATAGCCTTCTCTGCAAAAAGGCTGAATGAATCTATAGCTTCTACACTGAAAAGATTTCAGAAATTTTCTTGTATTGGTCTGAGACTTCCTTTAGTAGATATAGAAGCCTTGTCTAGATTTGCAGCGAATGAAGAAGATTTTATCGCACTTTCTGAAGGAGATCTAGGTAACAGGTCGGCTTGGCCTGAAACCCATGTATCAGTGGCTAAGATTGTTCAAGCTTCATGGAGGCTAAATGAATCCTTGAGTGATGTCATAAAACGTCTTGCAAGATTTGCCCCATTAGGTTTGTTGATGCCAGACATAAGTGCTGACCAAGTCAAGAATATCTCCATTGAGCGTAATGATGTAATTGCATTTTCAGAAAGTATTGATTCTAGCTATTCTCTTGAGGGACACTCCTGGAAAGATAATGTTGTTACTCCAGCTCATGTAATTGCAGCTGCTAAGAAACTCAATGAGCCCGCAGTTCAGGTGATGAAGCGTTTTCAAAAATATGTACCATTAGGTTTAAAGATTCAGCAGATGGATTTGGATGCCTTAGCGGAATTGATTGATTCGGAAAATAACCTGATTATCTTCTCTAAAAAACTGACCGATGGTTTGCAAGACTCTCATGATTTATTAAAAAATAAGGTTCATCCTACACAAATTATTCTTGCTGCACTAGCTCTTGAAGAACCAATTTCTGTGACCTTGAACCGTTTTCGCCGTTATGCACCTGTGCTAAATCTTAGTTTGCCAGAAGGTAGCCCTGATACTTGGAAGTTATCTTCTATTTCATGAGAAGGGATAAAATCAGGGGTTTGCAATAGAGACAAACCTACAATTCTGATTCTTTTTCCATCCTACTCACCAAGCTCAACTCTAGGAATATGAGCAAGTCCTGCTCCACTTTGCTGTATATCTTTCGCAATCTCCTGACGAATCAATCCAAAGCGCTGTAGATCCTCTCGTGTTAACCAAGCCTCTAGTTGATAGAAGCTCTGCCCATTCTGTTGCTGAGTTCGCAACGTCAAAATCGTCTCCGGTAGATGCGTCGCATCTCCTTTAAACTCAATATTCAAATTCCGCCCCCGCTCCACAATCGTATAAAACTGCTTTCCCTCAAATACCCGCTGCCCCCTAGGCTGATGCCTACAAAACCGCTCCAATATCAGCACAGCCGTGCCCGCAATTTGCTCTGCCGTTTTGCGGTCTACTGATATCGGTACTCTGGTCTGAACAGGCTTCACGTCAAATCATTAATAAATGGATTTAGCCCCGCCATAATCGCTGCATCCTCCCCCAGGAAAGCTCGCAGTTGTGGGTCTACCGGTCCTGAGTCGGTGGTTGGTTCCATGGTTATGGGTGCTTTTGAGGCAGCGATCTCACCCCCTGACTTTTCCACGGAGATCCCATCCCCCCTCGCCTTAACCCCTCGGCCACCATGCCCCAACGATAGCCCGCCCAACCCAGCCTCCAGTCCTAATAACTCCGGCAAAAACTGCTCCTGAATTTCCAAAATCTGTGTCGTCAACTGCCGAATCGAACGCAACGCCTGCCGTCGCACTTCATTAGCTGACGCATCCACTGCCACCATTGCAAACGGAGCATAAAACCCATTCAATGCCTGGCGGGTTCGATAATGCAGGTCATGACGCGACTGCCCCCGGCAATAGCCAATCACCGCTACATCCAACGCATCCCGGCTAGAGTACTGAATCCGTGCCTTTGTTTCCCGTTGACTTGTCATCTGTCTGAACTTTCCCCTTCAATAACCCGATAGATTTCAGAACCGTTAGCGCGTCTTCGCTGGAGTGCCGTTGTACATAAACGTCTTGAACAGCCCATATACATCGGCCCATCGCACACTGGTAATCAGGTCCGGTTCAGCCGTGCCAGACTCACCCCGTAATACATCCGTCATTTCCTGACGCAACGAGTCTGCCCAGGTGATTTGGGGTGTCAGCCCCCGCTGCTCAAAAAACTGGGTCAGCTCAGCTTGAATAAAATAGGCGGCACCTCCACCGACGATCACATCTACTTCAGCTGACGGCAGCCACTCCACCAGGAACTGATTCACCCGACCAGATAAAACTCACGGGCATAGCCACAGGCTTTGGCTAACGTCAGCGGTTCCCGTCGCCCTGGAATGCGGAACGTTTCATGGCCCCCCAATACAGCTTCTAGCAAGGCCGGATCATCCGATGCGATCGCAAGCAATTCCGTTGCACACTGTTTCAGATATTCCACAAACCCTGGCCCCTGGGAGGTGCTGTTCATCTCCTGGGGTGTACTGCCCTTTTCAAAGGTGAGGATGGATAGATTGCGATGGCCAAACATCAGCACGACGACGGTGCGATCTCGAATCGCTACATTTGCCCGAGCCAGTTGTAATCCCTTGGCCAGATACAGGCCAGCTCCCTCCGGCTGCATTTCAATCCGGGTCAGCTGCCCCAACAGGGTTTTGCCTCGGAAGCCAAATTCTGCGATCGCAGCCTGAATCTGGGCCTTCAGTTCTTTGCGGTCTTGCCAGTATTCCTCTAATGGCAGCAGTAACCCTATCTGGGCTTCAAACTCATAGCCGGTTTCTGTGGAGGCTTCTCCAGAGTGGGTCTTTTCGGCGATTACTCCTAAGGTGGCCAGGATTTTGTAAACGGCGCGATCTCGTTTTGGCAGGGCCAGACCGGAGTCGCCTTTTTGTGCGATCGCTAGTGCCCCGATCGCATAGGCGCTGTTGCCCACCATCACATAGGCACTATCCTCTGGTTCCTGACTGGTCAACCCACCCAACATCAACCGGTCTAATCGTGTAGGGTTCAATCTGGCTACCTGTGGATCCAGGTGCAGTAATGAGGGCCTGCCATGCCAGTAGAGACATTTGGTGGCGGAGCTACCCATATCGATGTAGGTCTGAATGATTTGAGGCATTGGTTTGGCTGCCAGTCACAACAGTTAATCAACTACTTGAAGAGATTGTTATCGCCCATCAAAAGCTGGTAACAGCTTTATTCTGATTTGGCTGCCCAGTAAACGACATCTTCACGACTTGATTGTTATCTTTGGCAAAATAAATCACTAAAGTTATCTCATATCTATTCTTGAGAACTCTGGCAATCACGACTTATTGACGACTTGAGCCTGTTAGAAAAACGGCTCCTGAACTTTCCAAGGCAATGACTCCTGCAATTTATAGCCAGTTCACGACTGGGCCACGGCTCTTGACTGACTCAATCACAACTTCTGTCGTTAATCCCTACTCAAAATCTCTTTCTTGAATCACATCAGTGATATTCAATAACAATGTTGTACACCCTGGATAGGGCATATCCCCAGGATTCTCACTGAGTTACAACAGAAGGCATAGTCTCACACCAGGGCCAGATACTTTCTCCTGGTGAAGCAGTATTAGTGGATCGAATAGGCGAGCTACGCCACTCCACTCTGTTTCGTTGCTTCGCGGTTCCACACACCACGCCCAGCCATGGGTCAGGGGATTCTGGAAACCCTATATAGCAATTGTTCTAGCCATCGGCGTGCATTGTCTCTCATTAATAGCATTCGAGCAAAGACCTATGGGTAAAGGATTTAGCGTATCGCTGCCCCTCGAAGAGGCAGCCATGATCGAGAAAGAAGCCAGTCGTCTGGGGCTGCCTGCTGCCAGCATCATTCGCTTGATGATGCGCGATGGTCAGCAGCGTCGCGAGCTGGAACAACAAATGGATGATATGAAGGCCCGCATCGAGACATTGCAGATGCAGTTTCAGGGTCTGCAGATTCTGTTGGAGACTATCGCTCTGGAGCAGGCAAATGCCCGAGGTCCGCAAATTCTGGAAAATCGCAAAGCTCTGATTCAAGAAATCCGTAAGCGTCAGGGCTTTGTAAGCGGTTAGGAGGTGGTCCATGCTTAGCCTTACAGTTATCAGTGCCAACCAGGGTGAAACCTATTACACCGCCGAGAACTACTACTCTCCCCAGGAGAACCAACAACATTCCAACTGGTTTGGGAAGGGAGCCAACCAGCTGGGGCTGTCCGGGCAGATTCAAGGCAAGGCTTTCAAGAACCTTCTGCAGGGTTACAGTCCTAGCCGTACTAAGACTCTGTCTGGCCGCAAAATCAATCCTGAAACACGGCGAGCGGGCCTGGACTTGACCTTTAGTGCTCCCAAGAGTATTAGTCTGGCGGCCCTGGTCGATGGTAATGAAGCGTTGGAGCAGGCCCATCGCACTGCGGTGAATCGCACCCTGGCGATTATTGAAGAACGCTATGCTCAGACTCGTGTTCGTACCTCGGCAGGGCGGAAGGCGATCGGCACCGGCAATCTAATTGTTGCTCAGTTCCACCATGACACCTCTCGTGAGAAAGACCCTCAGCTGCATACCCACTGTGTGGTGATTAATGCCACTCAGTTGGAGTATGGTCGCTGGCAGTCTCTCCATAATGATGTGCTGTTCAAGCAACAAAAATTACTGGGCATGATTTATCAGAATGAGCTGGCGGTCGAGGTGCAGCGTTTGGGCTACGCTATTGAGCCCAGAGCCCATGGTCAGTTTGAACTCAAAGGTTACTCACCCAAGCAACTCCAGGCCTTCTCTAAACGCCGAGAACAGATTTTGGAAGCGGCTGGGGAAGAGGCCACCGCCCAGGAACGAGAGTTGGCTACCCTGATGACCCGTGCGCCTAAAGGCAAGGAGATACCCCGTGCAGAACTTCAGGCTTACTGGCAGCAGCAGGCTCAGGTGTTGAACCTTCAGCATCCTCAGTCTCAGCTATTGAACTGGCAAAGTCTTCCCAAGCAATCTGTTCAGGCTGGTTTGGATCATTGTGCTGAGCGAGATGCGGTGTTCAAACGGGAAAAGGTGGAACGCTTTGTTCTGGAGAATCATCTGGGCCAGCAGTTGTTTGAGGATTTGGAGCAGACGCTTGAGCATGATCCGCAGGTGATTCATACGCCGGACCAGCGGATCACGACTCAAGCTGCCGTCCTGCGAGAGTTGGATACGATTCGTATGGTGCTGGAGGGACGAGGCACGGTGGGGGCAGTTGCTTCGACAACGCTGGTGGATGAGTTTCTGAAAGACCAGGGACTGACCGCTGGTCAGCAGGCGGGTATCAGGTTAGCGGCCACTACCCGTGATGCGTTTATTGCCTGGCAGGGGGTGGCTGGAGCGGGGAAAAGCTATGCGTTGAATCTATTTCGTCGGATTGCTGAGTCTCAGGGGTATCGGGTTCGAGGTTTTGCCCCCAGTGCGGAAGCGGCTAAGACGCTGGGGGAGTCTGCCCAGATTCAGCAGACTGAAACGGTGGCAGCGTTGATTCATTCGCAACGGCAGTCGGAACCTGACAATGATGAAATCTGGGTGGTGGATGAAGCGGGGCTGCTGAGTGCCAAGGATGCCCAGGCGCTGATTGAGCGAGCCAGGGACCGGCAGGCCAGGGTGATTTTGGTGGGGGATACGAAGCAACTGTCGGCGGTGGAGGCGGGGAATCCGTTTAAGAGTTTGCAGCAGGCGGGTATTGCTACGGCCTATCTGACTCAATCGTTGCGGCAGAAGAATCAGCAGATTAAGGCTGGGGTGGATCTGATTGCGGCAGGCAGGATTGCAGAAGGGATTGAGCGGTTGAAGCCGTTTATTTATCAGGTGGCGAGTGAGGAGGCGCGGGCACAGGCGATTGCTCGTGATTATTTGGCGCTGACTCCGGAAGAGCGGGCTAAAACGCTGGTGCTGGCTGGCACGAATAAGGAGCGGTTGGCGATTACTCAGTTGATTCGGCAGGGGCTAAAGACTGAGGGGACTTTGGGTAAAAGTTTGCTGGTGAAGCGGCTTAAGGTGAGGGATTTAACTGAGGTGCAGGGTGGCTATGCTCATCATTTTCGGCCTGGGCATGTTCTGATTCCTAATGCCAGTTACAAGCGTTTGGGGCTTGAGAAGGGGCAGCGGTATGAGGTGCTGGCGATCGATACTCAGCAAAATGTCCTTACTCTTCGGGCTTCTGAGGGGGCTGCTTTGGTGGTTGATCCGGCTCGGGTGAGGAAGAAGTCGGTGTATGAGGTGGAGGAAATGGAGGTAGCGGTGGGCGATCGTCTGAAATGGACGAGGAATGATCGCACGCTTGGACGTCGGAATGGTCAGGAATTTCAGGTGGCTGACATTAGCAATGGTCAGATTCTGGTTCGCTACCCAAGTGACAAAATAGACAGTCTCGGCCAGTTAGAGCTTCCTCATCTGGATCATGCCCTGGTCACTACCACCTACGGAGCCCAAGGTAAGTCAGCGGAACGGTTAATTGGGGCATTGGATCGGTATGTGGGGCGAGAGAATTTTTATGTAACGGTGAGTCGGGTGAAGCAGGAGTTGAGATTGTATGCCTCGGAAGAGCGAGAGGCATTGATTGAACGAGTTCAGAAATCCAGAGCTAGAGAAAATCCCCAAGATGCGCTGATTCGAAGTCATGAGGAAGACCTCTTAGCGCAATTGGTACTTGAGCCAACTGATTGGGGACGAACTCAGCCTATTAATCCAACACCAGCAACTCTGGAACTTGACTAATTTTCTTTAAGTTTCAAGATTGTTGGGTGTGGGAAATCGGCAGGATGAAAATATTCCTAAACATCGTTGATCGATTTTGATGCAAATTCTCGCAATCACTCGACAGAATTTGGCTATACAAAATGTGCTTAAGGTTTGCCAGAAATCACTTGCAGCAGGTCATCATACTTTTGTAGATCAGGTCATGGGGGGTAATTCATGTTAGACAAACGTATAAAGCTCAAATATATAGCTTTCATTCTTACTTTGTTTTTTGGCATTGCTATAGCTTTGGTCATTGGACTTTGGGTAAAAACTACCGACTCCAAGATTAATGGGGAGATTCGCGTAGAAGTCGTGAAGTCTCTTCTTCAGTTTGCAGTCATTATTATTGTCGGAGGTACAGTAACGGCACTATTCAAGTTGATCGAAATAGAACGAAATAGAAAGCAGCGCATTACTGAACAAAAGCGTAATGAGAATAGGATTCGGGCTGAAATACGCACAGACTATCTAAAGCGTCTTGGAGTGATTTATCGCAATGTTAAAGCATCACGGCGTGCGCTTCGGGCTATAGGACTGACCACAAAATATAATAATGCTCCTCAATCTTTATCTCCTAAGCATATGGAGACTTACAAAAAACAGATGATTGAGATCAATAACGCCCAACTAGCACTCGAAGGATTAAAGATAGAAGCTAAAAGCCTTCCCGCCTTTATCATACTGCCAACGTTACACAGTAATCTTGAACAAATGGAGGACTACCTCAGACAAATCTTAGGGGAGTATGAAAAATATGGCCCATTGTTTGATATTGGTACCAGCGTCAATTTTTCTGACCTCGAGCGACTTGCAGAATTTACAGGAAAAACCAAAGCGTCTTTTCAGTTCAAAAAGTACGCAAAAAAGACTAATTACCGATTAAAGTCTCACTTTTCTGATGTCTATGAATCTGTCATCGGTATGATAAGACATCAATTAGTCTAAGGCTAGCGCGAAATGTTTGAGTGAACTATCGCTGCTTAGGCATTGCTTGGAATTAAACATGGATACTATCCTGTCGATATATTCTGCATGTGAAATAAGTTGATTTCCTATGATTCAGCCCCAGCTTTGTTTTTATTCAATTAATGATGAAATAGAATTTAGCCTGATTTAGTGATTCTCAAATAGTTGAAATCTTCCTGATTTCTCCCTTCAAGGGATTCAATCAACCCCAATCCAATAAGAAATATAGGTTTACCCATAGCTCACTTAGATTCTCGCCTAAAATTGGGAATTATCTGATTGAAAGCTTAGGCTCCTTTAGCAACAGAGATTCCCACGAACGATTTCAACCCTGCGTTACTTAGTCTAGTCGAATTTTTGAATGGCATAGTCAAAGTAGTGGTTTGCTATTCGTGCTGTTTCAATGCCGAGGTTATGATTGTCTTTCATATGTTGAAGAGCTGTTTGAGGTAAAACTGATTCTATGCCTAATGCCGGAAAGGTTTCTCTCGATTGACTATATACATAATCTATTGGTTCGTAGCTTAGCAAATTACAGGATTCAATGATGGCATCTAAAAAGATACCAAGATCTCGCATGCAAGCGTTTATGGCTGACTGGCTTGGTGGATTATAACCAGAGTTGACAAGTTCTTGAAAAGCATCATTAACTAGCTGATTTCTCTGATTTCCTAGTTCTTGAGCAGCTTGCTTTCCGGCCAAATCAGCAATCCCTCGAATCCAATTGAACTCAGTTCTAATTTCTTCAAGCAGGTTGAAAAGGCTTTGTCTCATCTCTGCAATGCATAAGAACGCTTGGTTGGAATCCATACCCAATGCATCGAAATCTGCTTGAATCTTGTGGAATCTGGCATTGAAGCCTTCGTCAGTCGCACTCTTCTCGGCCTTTACGACACTTTTGCCATCAACCCAATCTTTATGTTGCAGAGTTCGTTGGAAATTCGATTTGCAATTGGGAGCGACTTCGTCGAATTTTTCTTTGTATTGGAAAGAACTGTTAGTCATGGGATCCTCCGGATCTTAAAAACTTTAGAGATTTCAGGATCATCTTATGAAGATATCTACGGTAATTGCTTTGGTAAAACGGATGGAATTTTAATACCATGTTGAAAAAATAGAGATTAGATTTTGGTACCTTGAGCAATTGAAAAAAGACTAATCTAAGATAATTAATCTTTCTTGAGAATTAAGGTAAGGACCATTTGGTGGCTCAATTTGAAGCTGAATTTTAGCAGGTCCTTTAGCATCTCCAGGGACAGTAAATACAATTTTCCTCCCCTTGTCCAAGGATTTTTTGGGTAGAAACCTACCATTCATTAAAATCGCTATATTTAAGCGAGGGTTATCTGGATAAATGGTGACTTCTCCACCTCTCCTTGATGCTTTTGGATAGAAAGTAAAAATGAAGGATCGATCATTAAATTCTTCTCTTATTTCGTTTAAGATGGCGTACAGTTTTTTTCTTATGTCAGCAATGCATGCAAATGCCTGACTATTATCGGATCCTAATGCCTCCAAGTCATTTTCAATATCGTGGAACCGAACATTAAAACCTTCATCAAATGCATTGGACTCAGCCTGAACGACACTTTTGCCATCAATCCAGTCTTGATGCTTCAGCGTACGTTTGAAATTGGACTTGCAGTGAGGGTCAATTTCGTCGAATTTTTCTTTGTATTCGAAAGAGCCGTTAGCCATGGTGACCTCCAGGGTATTGGTAAGGTTTAAGTAGTTTTGGATTGACTGACTGTTGTTTCTCCCCGGTAGCGGCGGCGGCGAAACTGTCGATAGGTTTCTGACACATCAAATGGGGTTAAATCAATAGCGTCATTGCGACTGGTAATGACGTGATCCTGGCGAATGGAAGTAGTATCTATGCCGATGCCTAAGGGGTGAGCCTGTTGAAGCAGGTTCATGAGGAACTCGTACTGCTGTAGATTGAGCGTGGCAGTGTCGTCGGGCAGTTCAACTTTGAAGGTATAGGGGTCTGTTTCTCCTTCGTGAGTCTGAACCACAGCCACCAAAGCCGATAATCCTGCTTGGGCTGGAGGTTTGAAGGTAGCCTGGTGCCCCCTGCCTTTGATACGTTCACGTGGGCGATCTTTGGGCCAAAGAGGAATTGCATACCAACGAAATCGCCTCTTGTCGAGAGCTATGCCATCGGGAGTAGTGTAGGCAACCTCAAAGTTGGCTTCGCTACCAAGAGCCACATGGGCAGGGCCAATAATGACAGTTCCTAGGTTTAGTAGATGAGACAGATAAATACCACTGCGAGTAATGGGATGAATAGTGTTGATGCCGCAAGCTTCTAGAAACCACCTGCCATCGGGGTCGGCTGATGCTGGACGAGGTGTCATCGATTCAAGCAGGCTGGCTGTTTCTTGAGGGTTGGGTTCGTCTGGGGTCGCTTGCGCCTTTTTGAAGTCTTCAAAGTTAAAGTTACCAAGGCGCTCCGCCATCTGGGTTAGCTCCGCCGCTGAAATCGGCGATATTTCCACACCCAGGCCTAACTCGAATAGACTGCTGCCTCCATCTGCTTGTGGGCGTGAATCTTGAGACCGTCGGACTTCCAATGGAGTATTGATGCCTAAGGCACGGCGGCAGCGACCGACCCGATCAAGCACGGTTGCCAGCACGGGGGCGATTGCTTCCTTTGGCGCAAATGTATAGAACTTACGTAAACGCTGCCGTAGTTGATTGATACGAGTTTGGCTGTCTGTGGGCAAATACCGGGCGTCATGAATATTATGGTCCTCCTGAGTATCGCCAGGCCAAATGAGGTAAGTCGCTCGAATGTAGTTTAGAAAATGAGTTCGGTCATCCGGGTCGCCTGAGGCTACCAAATGAATCGCCACGGCAAATTTCTTATCAGTTTCGATTACCTGGAATCGTCGATCAAAACCGAGAGCACTGATCAATCCCTGGTTGGGATTAGCTTCAGTACCAGAGCTATTAAGTAGGGTTAAGACCTGCTGCCGATTGCTCACCATCCAGCGACGATAAATGCCTAGACGCTGCCGGTACTCGTCGTCTGGTTCGGGGTGGTCGAGTTCCGTTGTGATATCGCCAGGGCTGCCAGGGCCAAAATGCCGTTCACCAAAGTTGAACTCGTTAAAAATTGCCGGACGATCAATCTCTGGGGGAGGTTGGAAGATCAGGGTTTCTGCAAACCGGAGCACACCGAGTTCGGCTCCCATTTGGTCTAAAGCGTTATCTCGCGCCAAGGATAATACATGCATGGCCGTCAGTTCTCGAGCCTGGCGACGAATGCGTTGTTTTTCAGCCCCCATCACATAGATAAGTCGCCCCAGGATACCCTCAATCAGGTGAACCTCAATCTGGACGGCAATGTCATTTGCTGCCAGGGAAGTGCTGGAACCATCGGATTCAATTCGCTCTAGTTCTAACTTGAGCGTAAACTTAGCTGCCATCTGAGTCGCCGTATCTACTGTCGGGCGATACAGAGGTAGAAAAGCGCCCGCCTCGGTATAGGGGGCAAAGGTTAAGACAACCGGTTTATTGTTAGGGAGCGTCGCTTTCAACCTCAGACTCTCAGTTCCCAAGGGAGATTTCGGTGCGGCTAATATCAGGGGCTCACGAGTCTTAAACTCAACAGGGACTTGCCCGGTCGAATTAATCTCCAGTTCCACATCCAGCGCTCCGGCTTGAAAAGGGCCGGTCAGGTGCTTAATCATGTGGCAATGAGAATCACTGCGCTTGAGGAGTTGATCTTGTTTGAGTACCGACATCTACCCTGGTCTCCTCTAAGTACGAATAAATAGGTCTGAATCATCGTCCACAAAGACGGGTACCTGGTCAGGCCGCAGAACAATATTGTCACCCTTGGGTTCCGGTTTAGGGGACACTGCAGCAGTGAAATCCAAAGCCGTTGGCGTCGGGGGGTAGCGCAGCAGTCTGAGGTTCTGTACATCCACTACGCCCGGTTCATTCATTAATGACCACATGACTTCTGACCAGCGCACGGGTTGACCAAATTGCAAGCTATCGACATACCGTTGCACACGCCTGAGTAACCTGGCCTTCAGATCTCGAGCCGTCTGTGAATCGCTGATCCAGACCTCGGCAGTAAGACCGACGCTAACGTCTTCGGCTTGTTGAATTTTTGGAAAAATGCTGATGGGTCGCAAATCTTCAATGGCCGATGTAATGTCACGCTTCAGGCCATTGGTCCCCTCCCAAATCGCAGACAATTCTTTCGCAACCAAGACGGTGAAGTAGTAAGGGCTGCTGAGATCTCGCTCTGAGGTGAAGACCCGTTCCAGAAAATTAAACTCACCAAATGTAGAAACCGATAAATCTAAGCCTCCCCATGGATCCCGCACCTGAACCTGGCGTACGCCAGGAATCAGGGATACAGCAAATTCGATGGCATCTGCGGTCCAGAGAGAACGGGGTGCCCGCACAAGCAACTCTCGATAGCGAGTATCTGGCCACTGAAGATCTCCACCCGTCAAGGCTGCTGTGTGCTGAATATCAATCAAAGACTTTGGCTCTAACTGCTTTATAACCTGAGACTGCCAGTAAGCCTTCCACCAATCGGGATGCCAACGATTAATCTTTTGGCCTTCTACATCTGGATTCAAATTGTGTTCAGAACCAGGATAAAAAGCCTCCACGGCCACTTGCCGCTCACTACTGGATGCTGACAGGTCTACCGTTTCTGTAGTGAAAATATGGTGTTCGCCATCCGTCAGGAGTCTTGCTCCCCTGAGTACGGTAAGTGTTGTTTGATCAGCCGGGAGATTGGCTGTATTGAGGGTGAGTGTAACGGTGCCTTGGGCTGGTTGATGCGGGCGAGGGATGCCCAATTCTTCTCCTAAACGGCTTAGGGCTTCGCCGGTAGCGGTACCGATGAAGCTGTTGTCATACATAGACGACAAAGCGGCCCAGGTGCGGGCATCTTCTAGCGCTGAAACTTCCAATAGTTTGCGGATTGCAGAACCAGAGGTGAGGTCCAGGTCATCCCCGAATAAGGATTGGGCTAGGGCTAATTTTTCCGCCAGCAGACGGGCAAAGGGCTTGGCCGTAAACCCGGTCTGGGTAATACCGAATTGGGCTGACCCCGTTGAGCGCGTAACTTCGGCATCAACGGCCAGCACATCGGCCACATTAATTTGAGTGCCGTCAGACATTGAGCGTCACCTCCCCTAAATCGATGGCAGTTTGTTCTCCAGAGACTGTTTCAAACTCTACTCGGACGTTTAACTCACGGCTGCCTGGGACTGGTGCAACTAACTGTCCGTCGTCCAATTTGATATCCACAATGCGGCGAACTCGGGGATCTTTTTGCAGAAGTTGAATGATGGCGATGCGCACTCGCTCGCGGACGAGGACCGGATTGGTTTCTTCAGCAATGGCATTGAGGCCATCAAAGCCAAACTGAATATTAAAAATGTCGCTGCCCAGGAGTGTAGTTAATGCAATGGCCAGATCTTGATTAAGGATATCGAGCCCTGTAACGCGGGCAAAATCTAACCCTGTGGCACTGGTTTCGAGCTTTAAATCTCGTCCTACATCAAGGCTGGGATTAATTTCTTTACAGGCTAAACCCCAACCTAAAAGTCGGCGTTGTAAGAGGATTTTTTCTGAGTCTTGATTAATCATAAAACCCTCCTAAATAGCCGTGAGCTTAGTTTGATTAGCCTCAGCGGTCAAAATACCTGGTGGAGGTCCAACAGTGGTCCCTGTTAATTGATCAGCTAACATCACACCAGTAATACCTACCTTGAGCTTCGTCGCTTCACCCCCTGTCACTGTCGCAGAAGTACAAGGTTCTGTTGAAGCACTGCTTGATGTTTTGCAGCCACTTACAGCGGGACCAATATCATTGCGCAGTAATACAGGCTCTCCATTGACCTTCAGTTTTGAGGTACTGGTTGTGACAACCTCTCCACCATGTACTGGTTCACTTGGAGCGGGCTTGCCTGGAGTTGGTGCGCTAGTGCACTTGATAATACTTTTGGTAGTTAAAACTTCTCCCATAGTGTTTCTCCTAATGCACATTCATTGAATCAGAAACTTGGACATCTACCTTGTGAGCGATCATGGTGATCGTGCCTTGGCCAGCATCTAGCTCAATTCCTTCTTCCTTCTTTTTGCTCTTACTTTTGAGCTTGATAGTCTTGGCAGTAATTTCCACGCTGCCATCTGGGTTCATGACAATCTTTGAGCCTTCTTTTGTGTGCTCAATCGTGACACTATTTTTCTCTTCATTTTTTTCTGGACGCTTAGGGCGTTCACCTGCTTTTTGAAGATTGTCTTTCCCGACCCGAATCGTCAGTTCTCCAACTTCAATGATGCGATTGCCTTCTGCATCAATTAGGTCTTGGGTGACTTTCCCTTCATAGGGTTTTGGTTTGGCATCTTCATCGATCGCCCCTCTCGCCTCAGACGGAACTTCTGCAGGTAAAATCAGCCACCAGTCTCCTGGCTGTGAATCTGGACCTTTGCCCATCTCCCACAAAGCACCGACTTCTAAAGGATCTTGGGCCTGTCCATTGCGATGAATTAGAGCCACACGGGTGCCAGGATATCGCGGTAACACCAAACCGCATTTCCCCCAAGCAAAGGGCGTAGCATAGGCAACCCCTGCTAACTCTAGCGGGGCATCTCGCTCGATCGCCAAGCGGTTAGCCTGGTTAGAACGACGATCTGAGGCCTTGAGGCCTCGCCAGACCGTGAGGGTCTGCCCGGGTAATTCTGTTTCGGACCCTTTACCTTTGGTGGTTACCTGTCGCACCTCCCCCACTTCAGAAAACCGTTTAGAGGCGGTACCGCTATTGGCGATTTGCTTAACGGCTTGAGCAGCGCGGACAGCAGTATCGGCGGTGGGTTTTGCTGAGTCCATGGCAACAGGCTGTGAGCCTTCGGGCGATCGCGGATCCCAGGGCTGTTTGGGATCTAAGATTTCTTCCCCTGAAACGACCGTCGAAAAACCGCTTGTCTTACCTAAGCTATGCTTAACCGACGTGATGTAGAGGGTCACAGGATGTTTCAGTTCATCGCCCAGGGAGGTTACGACACTGCCGCCAAAAGCTCCTACCAACGACCCCAACAAACTTCCCGTGGCTTGGATAACATCTTCCTTTGGAGGCTCAAACTGTACCAGATCGCCTGGTTTGAGATCGGGTCGTCCTTTCAGCGTGAGCGTGAACTGACGCTGCTGAGCTTTGGTCGAAGGATTGGCAGACTTGCTGTCGTCAAAGAACGGATCACTATCCGTCAGGCCCTCAACCTTCGCTTCAATTAACCCCGTTCTTAGGGTGAGGCGTTTAGGCTGATTGGCAGCTTTCGCAGTTTTATCCTTTAACGGAATGGGACGAGGTCCAAAGTGCAATACCCCGTTGCGAATAAGTACCATGCCCCGACCATATTTTCCCGTTGCGGCCTCCATGGCTGCCGCTAAGTCGGCGATCTCTTTGACATAAGTGTTGCCCTTTTCGAGACCCGTTGCGGCACTGCTCAGGTCCTTGGTTCCTGGCATCAGGCCCTTTTTAGTCAGTCCATAGGGCTTAATTTCTGTGCCGGTCAGCTTCTGGATTTTTTGCAGGAGCTGCAGTGGCGTGACCTTGCTTAAGGGTTTGATGACTCGTTTTGACAATGCCTTAAAGATGCGTTCTTGAGCCTGAATCGTAGTTTCGTAGCGCTTAGCTCCTAGTTTGCGGGAGACGCTCACGATAGCCAGTTCGGCAACCAACGCTTGTTTGAGTTCATCTTTATTCAAGCTATCGGTGAGGCCGGTAATGCCTACCAGGTTAGCCAGGTAACCGGTAACGCTTCTATTCGTGTCTCGCCAATAAAGGTAGAGCCTGACTATGAGTTTCGGGGTCAGTTGGCCATAGTGCTCATCGATTAATCCTTCAACCACGAAGGAATAGGTTCCCCCCTCTAATCCTCCCGGCAGGGTGGCCTGGATTTCAGCATGATATTGGGCTGAATTAATCACCAGTACAGGCTTTTTCTCGATCGCCCGATTTTTTTCACGATAAAACGCCAAAATCCAACCGGCATCATTACCGACGATGACATTTTCAAGGGCTGGAGAGGGAACAGGACTCATAACAACACTCCTGTAACGGGAAAAACAAGATTCTTAAGGATTGAGATTGGGGGAGGATGTCTCCGTAAGCTCAGAGGCATCAGATCTGAAAAAGGAAGCCGGTGAAAAGGTGTTGGCACCCTGGCCCACCAGTCGCCAGGCCAAGGAAATCGTGGCTCCAAAATCTCCGGGACCTCGGAGACTGCCTGCACGAATATCCCAGCTGAGAATAATCAATTCCAGCAAGGCACCTTGTGAGGGACTGCCATAATCAGGAATTGTTCTATGGAGTCCAGCCACCAGGGGAACAGAGGCAATAGTCGTCCCCCCTTGACGCACCAGACAGCGCAACGGATGACGAGTTACTTCACCGACATACTTAGCGTCAGCAAGGTTGATTTTTCGTAAGGATGGATTGAAGGGCTGCAACTCAGCTTCACTATGGCTAACCAATGTGGTGGGATCAATCTCTCGCCAGGTGACAGCCAGCCCCGTCGGCATCACAAGCACCAGAGAAATATCTGCTGTCAGGCTAATTTCGTGGGGTAGGGCAGTCAGAAGCTTATTCGTCACCCTGGTGAAACCAGCTGGAATCGTGAGATCAGATTCAGTTACCAGATGAGACTGTACTGGAATCGGAAGCATCATGTTAATTCCCTCCCCAATCGACTAAGGCCGCTATGCCCACCGCTGCCGTATCTAGCAATTTGCCCAGGGACCCTGGCAAAGGCATGTAATCTAGCGAAATCGAGACATCGATCACATCCCGTTTTGAGGCCGATACGTTAAACGACAGACTCTGAACTTGCATGTCGGTGCGAATAGTCATAGACGTAATCAGAATCAATCCAGAGACTCTGCCGCCGGTAAACGTGCCCAGAGCACTCCCCCGCTTGCTGGCATCGGCCAAATTTTCAAGGGCCAGTTTCCAGGCATAACGCTCGGTTCCCACCAAAACCCCACTGAGCGATATGGAATCATCATGGGTCGATACGACAGTTTTTGCCCCAGATGAACCAATGGCAGGCAGGTGATAGTTCTCGTTGAGTGTCATGGCGGTCACCGCCCACAGGGGCACGGTGGTTATACCGTCAGAAATAATGGCGGATGGAACAGCGAGATACTTTTGAAAACTTTTGGTGATGGCCATAAAAACACCTGAAAATTTGGTGATCAAATCTCTAAAAGAAATCAAAAAATTTGGCAAAGTATATGTCGAACTCCTTTAAAGTTCTCTGATATTCAGGATGTTTCATAAGCTCCTGCAAAAGCTTTGGATATCGCGGATCTTTATTCCTTTTCAGATATTGACCATCAAGAGCCCGTCGGAATATTCTTTTGGCTTGTTGCTTTCTCACCTCCAACTCTGCCGAATTTAATCCTTCCTTAGGTCGCTTGACTCGCCAGCGTAGACGAGCAAAAAAGTGGAAGGGGGGCGGTGGTGGATTTTTAACATGCCATAAAACATCTTTTATAAACTCAATCATTACGCTGTCATTATTTAGATAGGATAATTTCTCCAACTCTTTGACTTCTACTGATAGATAACTTAGAGATTTATTTTTAGGCAATTTAAGCTTTATGTCGAATATCCGACCTAAATATTCCTTGCCGGCTTTTACAGAAACTGGAAGTTCAAACTCTAATCGTGCACCAGGATTCTGCCTTAATAAATCTCTCGCAGATAGAAGAACACCTAAAGCTCCTTTGTCTTTTTGTGTCCCAACCATTGCTAAATCTCTAATAACTTCATTGAGACCTCGATCGGTGACTGGAGCAACCTCGTTAAGTGCACCATAAACAGCACGTGCGTTTTTCTGATAGTTATAGCCAATTCCAATAATTCTATCAGCTGCTTTTGCACCAGTTCCACACCACCTGAGAATAACAGAAATACCCTTTGCATCCGCTTTAGTTAGATAATTAAATGTTCTTAAGGCATCTAATAGATCTGATGTGCCGAACGATACTGAATTTCCCAACGTTACTGCCAAAGCTCGTGGATTACCCCCTATTTTAAGGAAGTGAACAATGCCTTTGATTTCTTCCGTATTGGATGCTTCAAGATGCCTGCCAATACCCCTTAGGATGTCTCGAGCAGCACACCTATCTCGAGTAGCAATTGCTAATAATTCAGACTCTAATGAGGGAGCAACAGTTTGCTGTCTAATGACTCTTATACCTCTGGGGCCAAGCCTTTCATTTTGCAATACTAGTTGAGATAAACTATGAGGAACTGCTCTTGCCTGTCTAAAACCTTGACGTCGACGTTGTGTAATTAATCCTGGTGTTGTCGGCAAAGATTCTTCGCGAACTCCACGTTTTCTCTTAACCAGCTTCCTTGGCGCTTCTTGCTGCTGAGGTACTGGACGAGGTTGTGGACTGGCTTGTCTAGTACCTTCACGGCCTTTAAATAGAGTTTGTGCTTCTAACCAAGGCTTGTTTCGACTTAAATCACGTTGCCTCTTGATTTCCACATTCAGTTTATCTGCATCTTTAAGAAATTTTTCAGTACTCTGGGTAACCTCCTGAGCTTTTTTGAGGTCAGAACCTTCTAGCTGTTTAAATTTTCGACTGTTTTTAAGTCTTTGCCATGATGCTTTTATACTGTCGGACATGCCTCCAAGAACATTAAGACCTCTTCGATTTAGAGCACCTCCTGAAAGTCTGGCAAGACCATAAGTCCCTACAAAAAAGCCTAATCTATTAACACCTTGAATATACTCAAGCCCCCATTTAGGACCAAGTTTCTTGATGATCCATCCTCTATGATCATTAATCACCATGCTGAGAGTAAATAAACTCGCTGCACAACGGATTGCAAAAGCATCTAAAAAAGCTAATGCCTCTTTGCCAAATCGTGCCGCGATTACTGCCCTCTCTACTCCAAGTAAGCGAGTCGAAATTTTTTGCAAAAGAGTCTTGGATATACTTCCCCCCGCTGATCTAGCGGTTGCTCCTGCTATTACAGGACCTGAAAATGCAACCATGGGGGCAATGAAAGCAGCCAGAGCCTTAATCTTATCCCATCGGGTTTGTTCCTGCAAATTGTGGAGTTCTATAAGTGATAATGCTGGACGTTCTACAATAATTCCACCTTCATCATAGAGCTTGATCCTGATCCATTCATTGGCATCTAAAACAGTTCCTGTATTGCTGAATATTTCATCAGGAGCAAGCATTAATTCCGGATATTCCGCATATCTACCTTTTGGATTTAGTGCTTGCGGATATTTAACCCAAATCTTTCCTTTTTCAAGTCTTTTTACTTGAATGTCAGTAGAACTTTTTGTGGGAAATATTCCACCCTTAGTAGGTCCAGGTAGGTTAAATGGGAAAATCCACGCTCTTTTCCGCTTATTTCCATAAAGTTGTTCAAGGGCTTGTGTGTAAGATGTTGTACTTCCACGAGCCATTAAGATTCTTTGTGCTTGTGCCATAGAGTCTGGGCTGGCGGCATAAGTTAATTCATCATAACCACAAGCAAGAAAATCCTGGCCTTCTTGATCTTTAGCCATCTTGAATAGTTCTTCTTGACTTGCTTCTGATATTAGACCCAGATATACCTCATTTTTCTGTTCTGCAACTGCTAATTTATTAATAAATTCCAGGGCAATATATTTATAGGTTATAAGGTTGGCCCTGATTAATTTCATGAGATACCATCCAAGTAACTTCGGATACTCAGTGACAATCAGATGCTTGTTTCCACTACTAGATTGATCTTTGACTTTGATAAAGAACTTTTTGGGATAACTGAAGCTTGACCTAGTTAGTTCTCGGATTACTTTTATCCGCATTAATTGGTCTTTCTCTTTATTTCCAAAGATGGAAGGTTTTATCGCTTTTTCAAGAGTATCTAATAATTTTTTGCCTTCACCGTCCTTGGCAAGTTTTTCTAGAGTCTTATCACTTGCATAATTAGCAAAGAAAAATGAAACGTTATCTTGTAGAGAGTCATCTACTAATTTACTGATTACAGTTCGCACATAAGAACAGTTAGAGAGAGATGATTTTATTAGCTGCAAGAGATATGACGCAAGAGATCTTACACGCAAAACCCTTATGCCAAGGAGCCATCTTTCTGTAAAAACATCTATTAATTTTTGGGGTGTTAATGAGGGCTTTAGAATATTCTTGCGTGAGGTATTTTTCTTCTTTTGAGTAAGAGGAAGTGACCTGTTTTCACCTTGACGTCGATAAACTGGTAATTCGTAGACCTCAAAATTTGGATCAAAGCGTTCTTGGACAAAAGGTTCTTTAAATTCACCAGGCAATACCTGAGCTACAGATTCCTTGGCCTTGGCAAATTCATAAATTCTAGCAGTCACTACCGCCTGATCTAACAATCCACCAATCCGCTCCTCAATCTCTACCCGAATCGCCTCTGATACCTTCCCTAACCCATTTCCTGCCCAAACCACCTCTGGTGGATGTACTTTAATCCCCACATAGCCCCCCCGTTCTGCCAACACTACATCCCGAGAATTTTTCAACGCCCGCCCAACCGCTGCAGTCAGGGCATCTTCCACATCTGACCGCCGCTCCGTTAGCGCCCCAGGGTCAACGTGAATGCGAATAGGGATATCAACTCGAACAGGCATTGCTCAATCGCCTCAGTGTTTCATTGATAATGGCTTCTGGATCAATCGGTTCCGGTGCAGCTCGCACCTCAATCTCCACGGGAAAGTGATAATGAATAACGGCTCGTGCATCCTCCATAACCTGCTCGGCCTGAGCCTCACTGCCCGCCGCAGGCAGCACTAACTCCCCCTCATGCACCAGGGCAATTCCGGTACGTTTTACCCGTGCGGCCTGGCCATTCGACGTGTCTTCCGCCATCACTCACTCCTAAAACAAAACCCTAAAAATTCAGAGCGCGATCGCCCCTAACTAGGGAATCTCAACCTTTGCTCCTGTCTTCGGTTCAGAGGCAGCCGCCAAGCTAAAGCCCGAGAAAGTTGCTGTCGGCACGCCCGAAATCGACGCTTCCGTTGGGTTGGCACTGGTAATAATGCATTCCTGCATCACAATGGTCTTAAACGACCAATCTGAACCGTCCTCACTTTCCTGAAGCGTCACATCAAATCGCTTGCCCTGTAGGGCCAGGGCTGTCAGTTGGGCCGCCACATCGCCCATCGCCTTAACTGTCATCGAAAATGACATAGCATCCGGCGTGTACACCACCCCAATATGGGTTTGCTCCAGCGAATGCAGCACCTCAGCATTCAACGAAAATGACGGACTAAAGGAATCAATGGGAGTAATATCGGCTTCATTGCCATCCTCATCTCTATAGGAAACCGCTAATCGAGTTTTCCAATCAGGCATTGTTCTGGCTCCTTAACTAAAATTTCGGGGCTAATGTAACCAGTAATCGATGAACCGCCGGACCATAGGTCACATCCACATACATCTTCACCGTGCGGTTGGCCCGGGCGTCAGCTACCATCCTGTTGTCAGTGGCATTTCTTGCACTCTCAGGAATATTGAGAATATTCAGCACCGGAATATCCACCACAAAATTGGCAATCACCTGCTGACGCTTCAGCACACCCAAAATACTTTCTGTGGATGTTTTCAGCCGCGTCATGCCCATCTTGGTAATGCGGGCATCACCCACCAAGCCAATCAATCCAGCTTTCAATTTGAAATCAATGTCATCTAGCGTCCGCACAATATCGATGTACAACAAGTCAGCATCTGAAGTAAAACATCGCCCTTCCGCAAAATGCAGACTTTCACCCACAATCAAATCTGGGTCGATAATGGGAATAATGTTGGCCTCTGAAAGAGCCCTAATTTCTGAAGGACTATACTGGCTTTCCAAGGGCATTTTGAAGCCTCGGATTTTCTTCAATACCGTGGAAATATGAGGCTTATACCCTGCTATCGCCGCCATGGCAGCCGTTGCCGCATCTCCAGTTGCCCCCCGAGCCGCAATCATCACCATCCGGCTAGAACTACTTTTGAGCGAATCCACCTTCTTTTTAATATCCTCTACATAGCTGGATGTTTTAGTCGTTTTGGGATCAACCATCGCCACACCAATTCGTTTCTGGCCTTGTGCCGACATCAGTTCTACATGCTCTTTGAGAGCATGCAAGTTAGTTGCTGGCTTAGCATCTTTGCCTTCACTAGCTGCGCTTGACGCATTACCAACATCAGTTTCATTTGCAAGCGAGACAAAGGTGACATCATCGGCGGATTCAAGTGCCGAGAGAGCAGAGGTGTAGTCGTCTATATTTGTTGTGTCTTTCCCAGCTTTGTCCTTCTCTTTTACAACCCTGACACCATAGATTTTGGAAGGCTTAGGATCTTGCAAAAATCCTATAGATAGCGATCTAGACAGGTCAGTCTCTTCAAAAGTTATTTTATCAACAACCCATTTTTTGGGGTCACCCTTTTGAGCCAGAGTAACAACTTGTTTCTTGAATTGTTTAATATCATCGAGTGTGTCCACTCGAATAGGCTTATTCGCTTCAGCAATTTGCTCCCGCAGTTTTTTTGAGAGTGCCTTAAATTCCGGGTCACTGATTCCTTCTGGTTTCTCGATCTTAAGTATTTCTTCATCTGACTCTGTTTTGCCAACCACTGCAATCACACCCGGTGCACGTTGGGCTGTCGGTGTAAGACCCTTCGTATCAATCTTGACCTCAATAAAGGGATAAGCTGCCGTTACCATTGCTATGTCCTCGCAAAATTTGAAATTTTCTGCTCAGTTTTTTAGAATCCCGATTCCGTAACCTTCAAACCACTCTTAAATTCCTAAGGGGTCACCACCAAACCAATTCCCTCCTGCGCTAACCATTTACCAGCTGTATCCCGCCGTGCATCCCGTAAGGCAGTTGCATCCATTCCTGCTGTACCTCCTGGCCAATCAGCATCATCAAAGACCTTGCCAGGAATGATCCATGCCACTAGCAAAGGAGGTTTCCTCCGGGGCAAGTCGGGATCTCGCTTTGTTTGAATTCCCTCTGAAATCAGTTGTTCACGAATATGCTTGCTCTCGCTCAAAAGGTCAGTCACCGAAAAACCCTCATCGCGAATCAGCAGAGCCGCTGTAATTGGTAACCTTTTGGGAGAAGGGGCGCTATTATCCGGCGGAGCAAACGTTACTTGCACAGCCCCCTGCTGAACTTTGCCATCGCTAGTCTCTACCTCTGTCCATTCGTTCTGCACCGCTGTTATTTTGCTATTGGCCGGTACAGTCCTCGCTACAATTGCTCCTCGCCACAGAGCATCCACCCATACTGACGAACCATCCCCCAAACCAGATACCTGGAATCGTGCTTCTACTTTTTCCCCGCCGCCGACGGGACTCCACATCCCGTCTAAAACGCCTAGCTTGGGCACCGAGAAACCAAACTGGAGTTCCTCAAAAATAGGCTGATAGGGACCTTCAATATTCATCTGGTCCACTTCGTATGCAGCGGCAACCAGTTGTTCTAATGACTGGTCATTAAAAAGCTGGAGGCGAGAAGTATCATCTGTGAGAGATACCAGTATTTTGTCCTTGTAGTTCATAGGTGTTGATCTACCTGAAGGGATCAAAATTCGGATGGATTTTCAGTAACAATCCAGGCTAAGTTTTTACAAATGTTGTTCCTACAGTAGTGGTATTATCCATCAATGTAAGCACTTAAAGTATTCCACTACATTGGAATAACAGAAATCTCATCCTTGAGACAACCACAACAACTTCTGCCTATAAATAGTCGATAGGCACACTCAAGCGAACCATGCAATTTCGCAGGCTCTGAATCTAAACCAAACTTCAAAATTTACTTAGCTATGCTTTCCCTCCTGATAACTAAAGTTTGAATGCCTTAGATGCATCGAAAGGCTTCTATTCAGAAGCTATGTAAAAAAAATGAGGAATTTGTGAGTATTAACAGACGTATTCAGACTTGTTAACCTTTTCTCGTTAACATGCCTATCTCTTGATGTAATTGGTTGTAATTTGTTTGAGTTAAGCTGTTAGTTCAGGTGAGCGTAATTAATACCTTGCACCAGAGCATTTTAGAGAGGTTGAAGGAATCTCATCGTTCAATGTCGACTGTCATGGGGAAGATTGGAGTGCGATCGCGCTCCAATCGCTGCACAAATGCCTTAAATCGCTGGCAATCCTCAGCAGTAACCATCGTGCGTTGTATCTTGTCATGGTCAACTTCCAGAATAGTTTGTGGATAAGGCTTTAGCTTCCGAACCATTAAACTCTCAAACGTTTGCCGCAGGTCATAAATTTTTCCTTGAAATTGAGTTCCTTGCCCATTGGAGCGTCCTACCGCCGCCAGAATAAATTGAGAAGCCTGAGCAACATACTTTCCCCTCTGCTGCTGCACCTGATAGCGATCCAGATCCTGGGCCATTACCCGTTGAACTTCCTGAGGGAGCGTTAGCTTCTGATCCGTATAGCTTTTAGCCAGCTGCCCCAGTTTTTTAATAAATTCCAATCGCTCTGAGCCTTTCCCCATATCACGGGCCGCTCGATACCATCCCCGCAGCGCATCCAAATCTACAGTGACCTCATTAAAGGAGCTGGCCGAGTGTCCATTCAGTTCATTAGCAGGTGGACCTGTAGCATGAAGCCCTGACGCAGGACCATGGGCAGCCGAATCATTCGTCTGAGCCTGCTGTGGTTCAGACTGCATATCCTGTTTTGGCACTGATGCAGCCTCAGTTGCTGGCACATCCCAGGTCGGATCGCCCCCATCTCCATGCTGGTCTAACTGCAAAGTCTGCTGAAAAGGCTCCAAATCAAACAGGCTGGCTTCCTTTGCCTCAGCTTTCTCTTGTAGAACCTCAACATTATTCGCCGCTAAACTTTGCTGAGCCGTCTCCGCAAACCCCTGGTGATTAATATTCCGGGCAAACATCTGAGCAAACCCTCGGTCATACCCCCGATACTCTCCACCCAACGACTGCACCGCCGTTTCCTGCAGTGTCAGCAGTCCCTGGTCAGAAATGCCCAACACCATCTCAGTATCGATAAACATATCCCCGTTCTGAGTCAGGTAGTGCGTCAAATAGAGCTGGTCCCCATGCCGCTCCACCACCAGAGGAATGTAAGGCTCATTCTCAATCCGCAGGTGAAAATCTTCCCCCTGTAAAACAGATTCAGCCAGTCCCGCATTCTCCAGGAACTTCGCCACCTGTTTCTCAGCCTCACCCGTTTGTTCTTTAGGAAGCGCAATCCGAGAAACAACATCAGGAGACTCTAAAGAAGACTCTGATGGAAGAGAGACGCTCTCCGGCATCGGCACGTCAGCTGATGGCACATCATGTACTTGTGATGAACTGACACCATTCTCTACGCCTGAAGAGTTCAGCGGTGTTGTTCTCTCATCTGCCAACAAAGTCTCCAATTGATCGCGGTTTACCTGGGTCGGCTCAGGCACATAGGGCACATAATCCCCCTGTGCCGCATAGTCGCCTGACTCCAGCAATTCCAATGATGGCAGTGCTTCCCCCAGATACTCCCGTGCCTGATCCTTAAAATCAAACGCCGCCAGCGTGATTTGTTTCTCCTTCATCAGTACCGTCAACACCGGCTCAATCTGCTCAGCAGAGACCACCACTTCCATCCGGTCAGCCACAGAATAAAAGTCAGCCCCCACTACTTCCAGAATGTCCTGATCCAGAAAATACCGTCCTCCTATGCTGGTAGCCTTCGGCGTTTGCACCACATACCCATCCGCCTGACTGCCCGATAGCCGAGCAGCGGCCTGGGTTTTAATCACCAGCACCTCATCCAGGGACTTCACCACCCCCTTATTCTGGGTAAGCTCCGTCAGAAATGCCTTCACCTGGTAAGGCTCACGAAACGCCACCGGCTCTGACCTTAGGGATTCTTCAATATCAAATCCGGCAGGCATCATCAGCCCCTGACGAATCCGCCCTTGGTAGTCCGTGTAGTTGAGAAACTGTCCTTTAGGATATTTCTCAAACGCCCGCAACAGATTGCCCGTGAAAATTTGGGCCTCTCGCCGCTGCTGGGCCTGTTTCAGATCAAACGACTGATAAATTTCCACTGCATCCCAGTTCTGTTCCTGAGGTGTGATGCTGACCGCACTCTCCTTCTGGGTATTCACCTTAGACAGCGGCAGCGTAATCTGGCGAGCATGGTTATCGGTCAACACCTGGAGTCGCCAGTTGGTGGGCGCAGTAGGACTGCCCTGATGCCCCCTTTGCCAGACATCGGCCACGACACCATAGGCAATATTGCCCTGCTCAGAAATTACCTGAACGGTGGTACCCGATGGAAAATCAGCCAGCGTTGAGGTGATATGCGCCAGTTGTTGATCCAGCCGCTCAGTCAATCTTGAGATCGCTTCCGGCGTTTTCTTCTTCGCCATCATTCTGTGGCGATAGTCAGCCAACTGCTGCTTCACCTGGGCAGTTTTCTGCTGAGCTGCAGAAACTGCAATCACTTCAGCCTGGTCAAAATCATGGGCCTCAGCTGAGCGGACTGACTCCAGCCCCAGCTTATCCCGCACTGCATTGATCACCTGCAGCTGGGTCAGTGGCTTTACCGGAATCTTGGCATCCACCACTTCCAGATACACTGGCCCCACAAACTCATTGCGGATGCCGCTCTCATCTGGAATCACTTCCATCCGGGCAATGGTGCGAGCATCCAGATCCAGTTGTTCTGCGGCCAGTACGTTCTCACCCATGGCCTGTTTCCGGGCGATCAGGTCTGTTGTTTCAGACTCGATCAGGCCATAAAGTTGTTCTTTTTCTTCAATTGGCAATAGGGGAATGCGTCCCGTCACTCGACTGATTAGCTCAATATCAGAACTGCCCTGCAAGCTATCAGATGGATAGGCCAGTCTGGCCTCTAGCTCTGGATCATCTTCCAAAATCTCAGTGATCACCACTTCACCGTAGATATTCATAAAGTCCACCACATTGGTGACAGAGAGATCCGAGTCACGGGATGCGGTGGTATTGGCATTGAGAGAGGCCATTTTCTTTGCCAGCAATGCCCCCAACCGTTTCTCTGCAGGCAGGTCAGACATTAACAGCGTAAATTTGGGCTCAACCACCTGACCAAACCGATTGGCTCGCCCCAGCATCTGCATCACCTGGTTAATATCTCGCTCGGCTTGGGCCACGATCATATGACGAGGACGCTGATCGGCAAACTTCTCTGAAGCATGGAGGCTGATGCCAGTGGAGCCTGAGCGGTTGAGAATCACTACATCTAGCTCACCACCATTGAACCGATTCACCACCTCAATCTTGCCCTGGGGACGAGTCTCACGACTGGAGCGACGACCATAGCTCATCTGAGCATCGACCCCATAGTCAATAATGTTCTTACGCCCCGTGATTTCATCCACGGAATGACCTTCCTGTCGCAGTCGCCACTTGATGTAATCAATGGAGCTGAGGGGCACCGTGGAGAGATCGGTGTCTGCGATTAGCTCACGGGCAGCGTCATAGGCGGCAATGCCATCGGCCCCCAACTCGTCATCAGTCAACCGTCGTCGTGTCTGGAGGCCTTCATGGTCTTTGAGTACAACATCGCGGGAGCGCTCCAGATAACGCCCCAGGACGTCACCAAAGGAAATGTCGATGGCTTCACCGGGTTCCAGACCGTTGTCCTTCACATGCCAATCGATAAAGGCATCCATGGTAGAGGCCACCGCAATCAAGGGCTTTTCACCGTTCTGTAAGGCCTGGATCGCCGTTTGCACCGTGGCTTCCGCTTTCTGGCATAGCAATCCCTGATCGATGGCATTGTGCATCAGGGAGGTGAAATTGATGGAATGCACGCCGATCTGACCAATGGCATTATCCTGGCCAAGCTGTTTGGCTTCCTGCTTTAATTCTTTTCGGAGGGTGGTCAGTGCTTTTACCTTAGCGCTCTTTAATGACTCTGGCGAGATGATTTTCAAGGAGGACTCTCTTGTATGGGAACAGCTATCCCTGGAAACTGGTTCATCCATGCAATCAAACAATCAAACCCTTCTGTTAATTGGGGAATGGAAAAAATCTCTAACCAAGGCTTGAGTAAGTTAAAGCTAACCCAAGGAAGAAGAATTAAGCGTAGGTTGTTCAGCCAACTCTTCCAACCCTCTCCATCCTCCCAATAACGGTGTTTGAGAAACGATGAGAACACTGTTGAATCAGCCTGTTCTGGAGGAATGATCCCGTCGGGGCGGAGGGGCGGAGTGTATAGCGTTACCATTAAGTAGGCACTCATAACCAGTTCCCACCACTTTTCAATTTGGGCATAGTTCGTTACTCGAAAATCTGCCCATCCCAGTTCATTCTTGCTTTGTTTCAAACCATATTCGACCCAATTCCG
>NZ_AWNH01000109.1 GCF_000482245.1 Leptolyngbya sp. Heron Island J
CCAACTCCAGCAGACCAGTCGCTCGTTTGAATTGCCGTGCCCCCAGTTGACCTTTGCTCAAAAGGGCTTCTAGGTCGCTGCGGTCAGTGGCGCTTAACTCAAGATGACGTTTGTTCATTTGCGAATTGATCGGGGGTGGAGACGTTAATTCAGCCTATCGAACCCATCTACGATATGGCAATAAATTTACTTTCCAGAGTACTAAGGGATACGCAAATAAATAGAGTACCGACCTTTTAAGATAAGTATGGTGAACACCTGTGCCTGCTTGTTGTGAGGGTTGCTGATGCTGGAAAGCCGTGTCCAAGAAACGATTCAAGATGCCGCTCAGAAACTGACCGGTGCTCGCAAACGCGCCTTTATGGCCAAAGTCGCTATCGACTACTTTGATGGGTCAGCGCGCAAAACAGAGACGTACCTCGGCTGGAATCGTAAGAGTGTCCAAGTAGGGCTTCATGAACATCACAGTGGCACCATCTGTATCGATAACTATCGGGCTAGAGGCCGTCAGTCTATCGAAGCCAAGCTGCCGAGGTTAGAGGCCGATATTCGAGACTTGGTGGAAGAGCACACTCAAGCAGATCCTAAATTTCAATCGACCTTTTGCTACCTTCAGGTGAGTGCTCGGGCGGTTCGAGAAGCCTTGATAGAGGTCAAAGGCTATGAGGACTCGGATTTACCGACACGTCAAACCATGGGTAATCTATTGAATCGGATGGGGTATCGCTTAAAAAAACGCAAAAAGTGAAACCGATGAAGAAACTCCCCGAAACAGATACGATTTTTGAAAATGTTGCCGACGCTCATCGGTAGGCGGAGACAGCCCCCAACACGTTACGCATTTCGATTGACACGAAAGCCAAAGTCAAAATTGGGAATCTTTCAAGAGGGGGCAAAACCAGGACTCTCAAGGCCAAACAAGCCAATGATCATGATGACCACTTGGTTGGTCTTACAGCGACCAGAGACATTAAATGACAAGCAAAAGACACTGTTGAAGCGTCTCACTCAACAGTCTGAGCTATCGGAAGCAAGCAATCTCACTCAGGGGTTTATAAAACTGATTCGAGAGCAGCTCCCAAAAAACTTAGATGGTTGGCTAGAGAAGGCTAAGAATATCACAGTGAAAGCATTTCAGAGCTTTGCTAAGGGCTTAGAGGAAGATTATGATGCCGTCAAAGCTGGCATTACATTGGATGTCAGCAATGGACCGGTTGAAGGGCAAAACAATCGATTGAAAATGCTTAAACGACAAATGTTTGGTCGCGCTAGGCTAGACTTATTGGCCAAGTGGCTTATTTTGAAAAATGAATAACTGCTATGGTCGTCAATTCAGGCAAGGCTAGCGCGATCACCAAAAATGGCCATGAGCCCGAAGTTGTGTGAATCAGCACTTAATGCTCATCCTAGTGGCGTTTTGAGTATCTAGAACACCTGGAGGATTTCTGAGATAACTTATGCTTCGATTAGGTTTGCTAGGGTTCGTAGTAGTTCCTGCTCGTTATACGGTTTAGTAAAGTAGGCAGATGCCCCCAGATTCATAGCTAGCTTGCGATGCTTATCGCTGCTACGGGATGTCAGCATTGAGATTGGTAAGTTTTTATATTCTGGGCGACGTTTGATTTCATCTAATACGTCGTAACCATCTAAGCGGGGCATTTCCACATCACAGAGAACAGCTTTTACTGGTAATCCTCCTAATAATTTATCAATGGCTTCTTGACCATCGCGGGCTTGCTCTACGCTATAGCCAGCTTTTTCTAGGGTGATTGTTAGAAAACGACGTGAGTGTACTGAGTCATCAACAACTAGAATTGTTTGCTGTGAAGTAAGCTCTTCAGCGGCGGCTATGGCTATTTTGTCTGTAGATAGCTCCATGTTAGCTGGGCTATTGGTGATTAATTGGGAGAGCTCAATCAGAGGAACAACGCGACCGTCGCCTAAAATAGTTGTCCCAACAAAGCCTTGAGGGAGTGGAATCGGGCTGATAACCGGGCGGGTGGCTACTTCTTGTTCACCCCAAAAACGCTGAATGGTAACTGCGTAATATCTTTGATTATCACTAATCACTAAAACCATGGGATGATTAATTATGGGAAACCCCTCAAGTGGTGTGAAGGCAATATTGCTGTTAATTTTTAAATGCGCTTCAAGTGATGTTAATGGGATTAGTTTGCCTTGCCAGCTCAGTTGTTGACCAGTTTCTGATTCAATAATGATGTCGGGTGATAGTGCTATGAGTTCTTCTACTGCATCTACAGGAATGGCAAAAATCATCTCCTGGTGTTCAAACAGCATGATTCTGAGTACAGAAAGACTGATGGGAAGATCAATGGTAAAGGTAGTGCCTGCACCAGGCTGGGTATCAACATGAATCGTGCCACTCAATGTGTCTAAGTTAGTGCGCACTACATTCATGCCAACGCCACGTCCTGATAGTTCAGTCACCTGGGTGGCTGTGGTAAAGCCTGCGTCAAAGATCGTATATAATAATTGCTGCTTGCTCATGCGGGCAATTTGGTCTGCGCTGACACCGTGTTGGTGCATGCGATCGCAAATTTTGTCAATATCAATTCCACGCCCATCATCATGGATAATAATGCGTGCTTGACTCCCCAACTGAGCAGCCTGAATTGTAATCATCCCGTCAGGTGATTTACCAACCTTTAACCGCTCCGCTTCTGTTTCAATGCCGTGGTCAAAAGCGTTGCGCAGAATATGATTTAGCGGATCTGCTAATAAATCTAAGGCTACCCGTTCGAATAATGTAGTTTCACCTTCTAGTTTGAGCCGAACTTTTTTTCCATATTGCACAGCAAGATCGCGCAGTACCCGAGGAAAATGGCCAACGATGTCTGAAAATGGCCGCATCTGGGTCCGCGTAATCCGTTTACGTAGCTGCCGTGTGGTAACATTCAGTGCCTGAGTAGACTGCCCCATTTCTTGAAGACCCAGACGAACATCCGCCGTGACCTCCTGCAGCTTAACGATTGTCTCCATCTGTTCCTGGGCCATGAGATGCAGTTCAGAATATTGGTCCATCTCCAGAGCATCAAAACTTTGATTCTGACTGATACCCTGCTCTTGTATGATCCGGTTGAATCGGTTTTCTGCGCTAACTGTGCTAGCCGTAACTAGTCTTCCTGGCTTCAAACCATCGATCAGCAAGAGATTTTCCATGGAAGCACGGTCATACCATTGACGTAGCCTGCCATTAAAGGATTCCAATACATCCATCCGTTGCTGTAGTAACGCCACAAAATTCTCTAATTGCTGCTGGCGGAGATTGATTGAATTACGTTCTAAAATTAATGTGCCAAACAGATCATTAATCTGTTGTAAGTCATCGGCCGATACACGTAATGTGTTGCTTGGACGAGGGTTATGGATTGGCTGTAGTACTCTGCTCTGTGACTCTAATAGTTCGGGAGACGGAGCAATAGTCTCGGTGGGTTCGACAACTTGTTCCTCAGGAGAGCTTATCGGGCTGACCTGCTCCATGATTAGCAACTCATTGGGCAGGTCACTGTCTAGAATTGGGTTTTCAATCTGATCGAACGCTGTTTGTAAATGCTCTAAATTAATTAAGTCAGCCAAACTTTCCAAATCAGGATCACTTGCGTTGAGGGGGGCAGTGATACTGACTGGCACAAACTCGAATTGCAGCGGTATCCTATCCAGCCGTCCTAGCTGTACCAGTGACTGAGAGCGTCGCCAGGCTGCCATCGCCTGATCCCTCAATGCTGGCAGCTGCTCATAAGCAGCGCTTTCAGTTTGGCTATGGATTGATTGACAGAGACTCACAAAGGCCTCAATATTTCCCATTAACCCTAGATCGCTAAGATGAGCGGCTTGATCGCACAGCGCTTGTCGTAATGTTTCATCTTGATAGAGTTCTAATGTCGTCTCAAACGTATTTAAAGATTCCTCTAAGGCTCCATTAAAAACAACGATGGCAATATCAATATCTTCTTCTTCTGAGAGTAGGCGGTCTTCATCAGCTTCACTTAGATCGCCCAATTTCAAATGCAATTGGGCGATTACTGGCTCAACATGAACAGCCATCCAATTCTTATCAGTAATCAAGCCAGCAGATAGCTGCTGTTGCACCAGTTTGAGACAGTCTACTCCCTGTAGTAATAATGTTTCTAGTGCCGTATCTATTGCGAGTTTACGAGCTCTTAGGATTTTGAGGGAATCTTCGAGATGGTGGGCTACTTGAGCCATGGGCGTAAAGCCCATCATGCCAGCTCCCCCCTTCAGGGAATGAGCTGCCCGCATGGCGATATCTAACTGTTGTGCAGGATTCTGCGCTGTTGGCAACCCTAACAGCACCTGTTCCATTTGTTCAAAATACTCGCCAGATTCCTCTAAGAACCTTTGTCGAACCTGTTGATCTGTATCCATGGTAGGGTGCTAAGGCTAAAGTGATGAGAGAAATTTATAAGAAACGCTACTAAGTTGTCTAAGCCTGAGACTTGTCTTCCAGTTTGAACTGTTCTACAGAATCCTGCAGAGACTGAGCAATCTGTACAGTTTCTTGAATAGACTGAGCCATGTGTTTAGATGATTGAGAGCGTTTCTCAGAGCCCTGCGCAACTTCTTTAACCAATTCTGTAACCGCCGCCGATGATTCAGTCTGATATTGGGTAGAGGCGGAAATCTGCTGCATCAGCTGGTTAATTTGTTCAGATTTTGTCAATACTTCGCTGAGACGCTCTTTGGTCGCTTCTACCAGATTGGTACTATCGACTACCTGGGCTGTTCCCGTTTCAATAGACTCTACTAGAGTTTGAGTTTCTGTTTGAATACTAGCAACAATTTTGGCAATTTCCTTAGTGGCTGATGATGACTGTTCTGCGAGTGAGCCAACCTGCTCAGCAACTGCCGTAAAGCCCTCACCCATTTCCCCAGCCCGGGCAGCTTCAACGCTAGCATTGACGGCCAATAGGTTAGTTTTGAGAGCAATCTCATCAATTAAGCTTACAGTCTGGGAAATCTTTTGGGCAGACTCTCCTAACCGCTTGATTTTCTTAGCCGTTTCTCCCACGGTAGAGCGGAGTTGTAAAATACTGTCCACGGTTTGATCCATGGATGTTGTTCCTACCTTAGCCGTGTCATAGGTGGCTTGTGTCAGCTGAGATGCCTCCCCGGCATTGGTGGCCACTTCCTGAATTGAAGCTGAAATGTCTTCAACGGCCTCCATTGCATCTTGTAGAGATTCTGCTTCGGTTACAGCCTGGGTTGCTAGCTGGCGAATAATGACCTCATTTCCACTCAGTGCACTCGTAACTTGACCAGTTGAGGACTTAACCTGTTGGGTTGTCAAACGTAGGTTTTCAATAATTGAGTTAAATAAATCAGCAACAATACCAACGTCACCCTCCGATAGCTGAGCCCGTACCCGTAGATCACCATCAGCTGCATCACCGACATCCTCCATCAGCTGAGAGATCTCATTTTCCAATGACTCACGCTGTCGTTCCTGTTCAGCCGCCGCGTCTTGCTGTTGTTTTAACAAGCTTTGGATCTGGCTCAAGAGCTGGTTGAATCCATTACCTAAGGTACGGGTTTCGATGGTGCCTGCTAGACGGGCTCGCACACCGAGTCTACCTTCTGCTGCTGCTTCTGCTGTGTTAGTCAGAGACTGCAGTGGCATTGCTAACTGACGTGACAGAATAATTAGAACAGCCGTGGCTAACACCGCTAAAACAAGTGTTGTACTACCAAATAACCGCAGTAGATCATTGCCAGCTGCCTGCACATCCGTTGTGTCTACAACAGCAACAGCAACCCACTCTGTTCCAGGAATAGTGGTTAGACTGTAGTGTTGATTATTTAGGGCTACTGAGGCGTTCAAGACAGCATTTTCCCCAGCGTCGACGTTAATCCGATCTAGCTCTACGGTCAGGGTCGATGAGCCAACCTCTGCTCTAAGGTTCGATGTGATTTCTTCTAGAGGTTGGCTGGGATTTTTAAGAGCTCGATCTAGCTGTTGAGCTACACCAAAAATAATCTCACCACCGGTTACCGATTGTGATAAATCCACCGTCTTTTCTGGTGTACTATCTTCACTATTTTGGACATTAATGGAACTGAATACCAAACCTGTGACTGTATCGAGTAGTTGAATGGTTTGAGCCCCTTGAAGATTAGTGGCTAAAATATCAGTCAACTTCTTATTTAGAGCTTTGGTGGGCGTTAGTGCTTTAATTACACCAAGAAAGTCACCAGTGCTGGGATCCCTAATTGCTTGAGATAATGGTATTCCCAGTACACCTGAGGAGGCATCCAGTTCAGGTGAACCGACATACTGACCTTTTTGGTCAGCCCGTTGCCACCAAATTTCATCTCGCTGTACAAAATCAGAGGTGGGATGACTGTAGGCGATATTGAGCCCGTGGCGTTCTGTGAAAAAGATTTCGCCAAACCCCTCTGCTTTTACGACGTCCCTCAGGTACTGGTTAAGGGTAGCATTTGGTTGTAGTAACTTAAATGCGGAAAATTCTTTTTCTACCTGATCGATGGGTTTGGTATGTAATTCTTGAGCCGCCGCTTTTTGGCCCCCAGTTTTCAAGGCTTGTAATACGGGAGGACTGAGCGCAATCACCTCTGGCAGCTTCAGTGTATCTTCGATATAGGTTGTGGCAGCTTCAGCTGCCAATGTAGACTCCACCCGCAAAGTTTGTAAGAGTTCGGCTTGAGCTTTTTGTTTAACCGTACGAAAACCCAAGGCCCCAGCCACCACTAGGGGAATTAACGTTGTTGGCAAGACGAAGGTTAAAAGCCGATTGGTTAGTGTGGAGCCTTTTTTTAATTTGGCTTGTTTATGCTCCTTCCCTGTTTGGGTAGTCTTGGCATTTGTCGTGGATGATTGAGGGTGGGCTAACTGATCAGGCAACGTGGACTCAGAAGAAATCATAATTATCGATACAAAAACGAGTGGGCAACAAAGATTAATCTGCTAATCTCCGAATTCATGGAACCGAGCAGGCTCAGGTTATCTATCTGAATAGTCGGCCTGAGCAATGGCATCAATATTGAGTAGAAGTGTTTTCTCTCCCTGGTGTTGAAACCAGCCTTGAAGATAGGGCTGCAGTTCAGGCATGATGTTACTGACTTCAAAATTTAACTCTTCTGGCTGTAGGCGTAATGTGTTTTGAATCTGTTGAGTAGTGAATCCTAACCATAGTTTTTTGGTCTCTGGCTGGGTCATTCCTAGAAGCTCGACAACAATAATGTTGTAATGACGTAGGCGCTTAGCTGTTTGGGGTAAGGCTAGGCGTTGGGCTAAATCTAAGATCCAAAAGACATTACTACGGTTGCCTGTCAGGCCTAGGATGTAGGCTGGCATATTGGGGATGGGAGTAATACTTGTTGCAGAAATACGCAGCGTTTCGACGATTCTATTTAGGGGAATGGCTGCATATAGAGATGAGGATAAATAAAATCGTAGATAGAGATCTCCCGTTTGTGGTTTAGGGTTAAAAACATCTGGTAGTAAAACCTGAAGCCGTTCCAGGGGAGTTTCAGTTTGCATAGGGAGGTAAGGACGCTACGACAACGCCATTGAAAGTATGACCTTGGTCTATATTTAAGTGAAATGAGACAAAATATAATAATTAGCTATCAACAGAGCGCACAACGGCGACTAGCTGTTCTTCGGTGCAAGGTTTGACGATATAGGCTGCCACACCTTGTTTTTTTGCCCAAGTTTGATCTAACTTGCGTCCTTTTGTTGTACAGGCGATCACTGGAATATTCGCTGTTTCAGGCATTCTCTTGAGCGTACGACAAAGTTCTAAACCGGTTACTTCTGGCATGACTAAATCGGTGATGATAATATCCGGTTTGTTTGATTGAATCTTTTCTAGTGCGATCGCGCCGCTCTCAGCCGTAGTCACACGGTAACCCGCCCGAGATAAATAGTTAGATATCAGCTCAAGCTGAGATTGCATATCATCAACCACAAGTACCGTTTTGGCCATGGTGAACTCCTGTTTAGAAATATGTCGCAAATATGTCCGAGATTGCTGATTCTTAGGAGGAATTCATCTGAGACACCCCACTAAGTCCCATGCATATCAGCAACTAGAGTGCCCGGCTAGGCAGTGGCTGCAACAACTGATGATGGAGATTCATAATGATAGCGAGAGACCACACGATCAAATTTCAAGAATTGTTGGAAGACCGCTAGATTCAATTTTTTTGAGGGAACGTTAGAGGCGCATTTCACCCATCATGATTTTTTTGAGGTCTGATTAATCTCATATCTCAGTGAATCCACCATGAGGAATAAGCCTATGTTTTTTGAACGCTTTAGTTCTAAGAATTTACACCGAAGAAAATTCAATCTCCTTCTCGCTGGATTAGGATTGGCCTTGACCTTCAGCGCTTGTAAACCGAAAGCAGAAAATGCTCCAACAACAAGTGCAATGCCAGATGAGATTCGTATTGGCTATCAAGTGATTCCCAATGCTGAGTTATTGGCCAAGGCTGAGGGCTTAGTTGAAGAGAGTTTGCCCGACACTAAGGTGAATTGGGTTAAATATAGTTCTGGCGGTGATGTCAATCAGGCGATGGCCGCTGGAGACATTGATATGGGTTTAGTAGGATCTGTCCCTGTTTCTACTGGAATTGCTACAGAACTACCCTATCAAGTCTATTTTATTCACGATATTATCGGTGCTAACGAAGCTTTAGCTGTCCGTACTGAATCTGGGATTGTTCGTCTAGAAGACATCAAAGGTAAGAAAATAGCCGTTCCCTTTGGCTCCACCACTCACTTTAGTCTGTTATCTACACTCAAAGACAATGGCATTCAGCCCAATGAGTTAGAAATTATTAATATGACTCCTGAGGCGATTGCATCGGCCTGGAGTAAGAATGAAATTGATGGCAGCTTTGTTTGGCACCCTACTCTGGGTAAACTCTTGGAGAATAGGGGCATTGTGCTTACATCGGCTAAACAGTTAGCAGAGGAAGGAATCATCACCGCTGATTTAGCGGTTGTTCACAAGGATTTTGTTAGTCAATACCCTGATGCCCTGGTGCAATATGTGGCAGCTTTAGATGACGCTGTGGAACTATATCGCAGTAATCCGGAAGCGGCGGCGGCATCTTTATCCAGCGAAATGGGTTTAACCCCAGAACAAAGCCGGGTAGCGATGGATGAATTAATCTGGTTAAGTGCGTCTGAGCAGGCAAGTGCTAAGTATTTGGGCACGGCTGATTTGCCAGGAGCATTGGCTAAGATTTTGAAGGAGTCGGCTGAATTTATGGTGAGTCAAGGTGCTATTCCCGAAGCGCCCGACTTGGATGTTTACAGCGATGCGATCTATAGTCAGGCAGTTAATGCTGCGAGTGGATCCGTGGCTTCTAAATAAAGGCATGCAAAAAGTCCCCACCCTAGGTAGGGACTTAAAGGATTTCCTATTCAGGGAATAACGTGAGCAAAGAAATCTATCCGTTTTCCCTAAATAGTCTACTTGTCATCTAGAGCCGCAATACCAGGTAGAGTCTTACCTTCTAGCAGCTCAAGGCTAGCACCACCACCCGTAGAAATGTGGCTCATCTTTTCAGCAACGCCCACTTTTTCAACAGCGGCAACAGAGTCACCACCACCGATGATGGACATGCAGCCAGTGCCTGTAATCTCAGCCAGGGTGTTAGCTACAGCTTCAGTACCTTTAGCAAACTTGTCAAATTCAAATACACCCATAGGGCCGTTCCAGATGACACCCTTGCAGTCAGCCAGTGCTGCTTGGAATACCTTGATGGAGTCAGGGCCAATGTCTAGACCCATCCAGCCATCGGGAATAGCATCTACGCTAACGGTCTGAGCATTCGCATCGGGGGCAAAGTTGTCAGCAACTACTACATCAGTAGGTAGCAACAGCTCAACACCCTTTTCCTTGGCTTTAACTTCTAGGGCCTTAGCGAGTTCGAGTTTGTCTTCCTCAACCAGAGACTTACCAACGCTCAGGCCACGAGCCTTATAAAAGGTGAAGATCATGCCGCCGCCGATGAACAGCTTATCTACCTTCTCAAGCAGCGTTTCGATAACACCAATTTTGGAAGAAACTTTGGAACCACCAACGATGGCTGCGAAGGGACGCTGGGGACTGTCTACAGCGCTTTGTAGATACTGCAGCTCCTTCTCGATCAGCAGACCGCTTACGGAGGGGCTCAAGTACTCAGTTACACCTGCCGTAGATGCATGGGCACGGTGAGCAGTACCGAAGGCATCGTTAACATATACCTCAGCTACGGAAGCTAAGTTCTTTGCAAACTCAGGATCGTTGCTGGTTTCACCATCATAGAAACGGACATTCTCTAGCAGGGCAACCTGACCATCAGACATGCCGTCTACAGCCGACTTAACATCATCACCAATGCAGTCGTCGCACTTAATTACATCCTGGCCTAGTAGCTCAGACAAGCGTACAGCAACGGGAGTTAGACGCATGCTGTCAACGACCTTGCCTTTAGGACGGCCAAAGTGGCTGCAAAGAATTACCTTAGCGCCCTTACTGGTCAGTGCTTGGATGGTAGGCAACGCAGCCCGAATCCGAGTGTCGTCAGTAATGTTGCCTTGGTCATCCAGAGGCACATTGAAATCTGCCCGCATCAACACACGCTTACCTGACAGATCAGCTGCTGACAAATCAGCTACGGATTTCTTTGCCACAGAACTATCCTCCTAATGCAGTTTTGTTACGTTACGTACGTCTCACTTCAAAGCTAGGACAAGCTTGATTACCCTAGATGTAAAGCGTTGATACATTTTCTTTACTCAATAGGTATTATCGCTTATCGCGGCTCTGATTTTTGATCGAAGTCTAAGGGTTTTCCCACGTTATGTTTAAGACCGTTCTATTTCCGATAGATGCCAGTCCAGAAGCTCAGCAGGCAGCTTTTAAGACTGCGGAGTTAGTGAAATATCATCACAGTCGTTTGATTTTGCTCTCGGTGGTTGAGACTCCAAATGGCTATAATCCCCATCCTGAGCAAACATCCCCTGAAGCAGTAGCTCAGCTTTTAGAGAAAGCAAAGGCTGTGTTTACCAATCAAGGAATTGATACGGAGGCTATTGAACGACAAGGTAATCCGGCGTTTGTGATCTGTGATGTAGCTGATGAAATGTCGGCGGATCTGATTGTGATGGGCTGTCGCGGTACAGGGCTAACTCCGGAAGGACAGTCCGAAAGTGTAAGTAACCGGGTGATTAATTTGTCACCATGTCCGGTGATGGTGGTGCCGTAATGGGATAAGCACTCAAAACGCTTTCCCACTGACCGCTAAAATAGATTGCTGACCTCCAATCTTGCTTGCTATGTCTTCGCCGTCTATTCAGTGGTATCCCGGTCACATTGCTAAGGCGGAGCGCTCTTTAAAGGAGCAGCTTAAGCGGGTGGATGTGGTACTGGAGGTTAGGGATGCTCGGATTCCTCTGGCGACGCATCATCCTGAGATGGATGGATGGATTGGGGATAAGTCGCGGGTCCTGGTGCTGAACCGGGTGGATATGATTTCCTCAGAAGCGCGGCAAGTCTGGCAGACCTGGTTTAAGGTGCACGGGCAGACGGTCTACTTTACCAATGCTAAGCAGGGTAAGGGTGTGCAAAACTTGCTGCGGGCAGCTCAGGATGCGGGTAAGTCGATGAATGAGCGGCGTAAACGTCGAGGCATGAAGCCGCGTCCGGTCAGGGCGGTGGTGATTGGTTTTCCAAATGTGGGGAAGTCGGCGCTGATCAACCGTTTGCTGAAGCGCAAAGTGGTCGTGAGTGAACGACGGGCGGGGGTAACGCGGCAGCTGCGATGGGTACGTATTTCAAATGAAATTGAGCTATTGGATGCTCCTGGCATTATTCCGCTTAAACTGAATGACCAGGAGATGGCTCTGAAGCTGGCAATTTGTGATGATATTGGCGGTGCTGCCTATGATACGCAGCGAGTGGCAGCGGCATTTATTGATTTGATTAAGGATTTGGAGCAGCAGATTAAGGACTATGGCAGTGCGATCGCAACTCGCTATCAGACTCCGTTAGCATCCGATACAGGTGAAACCTACACAGGCGAGACCTATCTGACGGTTTTAGCGCAGCGTCACAATGATGATTTAGAACGAGCAGCCCACCAGTTGCTCAATGACTTTCGTAAAGGCAATCTAGGCAACCTGGTACTCGAACTGCCGCCGGTGGACGCACTGATGGCTGGTGAGGCTGCCACTGTACGCACTTAGCATATATCTACGCTTAGTGTCAGGTTCTAGATGTAAATCTTCGACGAAGATTAAAGTTAGCCATCGGTTTGGGATCACGGACTGAGATAGGATGCGGATCAAGTGGGAAATCTTGATGGGTAATAGTGCTGGATAAATAGGTCTTGTTACCAAAAAGGGGAGACAAATTAGTTCGGTGAATTTACCTAATGCTTCAAAGATCAAGGTGTCAGTCATTGCTCCAGATGTTTCTGGAGGGGGAATGACCCGTGTCTACTTAATCAGTCAGATTTTGCAGCGACTGGGACACACCGTAGAAATTGTAGGCTGTCAGTTTGGTGATGCTATTTATCCACCACCACCAGAGTCATTAACGCTGTCCACGGTTCCCGGTCAGCGCTTGCCTGGATTTTTGAGGGCAGCCACGGCGCTGCTAAATAAAATTCAAGGTGATGTGATTTATGCGATCAAACCTCGACCTACCAGCCTCGGCATTGGCCTACTCAAGAAGTTTTATACGCGCCGTCCGGTGCTGCTCGATATTGATGACTGGGAGCTGAGCTGGTTTGGTGGCGATCGCTATGCCTATCGCCCAACCATAAAGCAGCTGGCCCGAGATGTGCTGAAATCAAACGGTGCTTTGCGGGATTTAGAACATCCGTTTTACATTTCCCAGGTTGAGCGCTGGGTATCTCAAGCTGATGTGGTGACGGTGAATAACCACTTTCTACAACAGAAGTTTGGCGGGCATTATTTACCTAATAGTAAAGATACCGATATTTTTGACCCGGCTCGCTTTGACCCAGAGGCCAGTCGACATACCTATGGGCTGTCTGATTATCGTGTCTTAATGTTTCCGGGAACGGCCCGACCCCATAAGGGGTTAGAGGATGTGCTTGTAGCTTTAGATAAGCTCAATCAGCCTGATTTACGATTGGTGATTGTAGGCGGTCGTAAGCCTGATGGCTATGAAGACGAGCTGATGGCTCGCTGGCCTCAGTGGTTGATCAAACTGCCGCGATTTCCTCTAGATCAGATGGCTGGAGTGGTAGCGGCAGCCCATGTAGTCGTGGTACCCCAGCGAGATACTCCCACCGCTAAGGCCCAGTTTCCTATCAAGCTAACCGACGGTATGGCCATGGCTAAACCTATCCTATCTACCACAGTGGGGGATATCCCTAAGATTCTGGGTGATGCTGGTTATTTAGTGCCCCCCCACGCCCCCGAACAACTAGCTGAGATGCTGCAAACCATTTTGAATAATCCAGAGCAGGCGGCGAGTCGAGGGCGGCTGGCTCGCGATCGCTGTGTTAAGTGTTATAGCGTTGATGCTATGGCGGAGACCCTAGGCCCATTGATCCAACAATGTCTAAAGCGACCGCCTCGGAATCAGTTAGGCTATAAGCAAAATTACAGACGTATGGAAAGCGATCGTTAATTCCTAGTTTGAACAATATCCATACATTAATTATTCAAAGTTGTATCTATTAAGCGTCTTCTGCCTACTTATTCATGTCTTCCACCCGTTTACTGTTTCAGTCGGTTCTAAGATATCCGGTTCTATTGTTTTTTACGATATTACTGGGCTTCTCAGGGGCGTTATTTAACGGTGTAAGTACCTTATTGATTTTGCCGATTCTGCTGGAGCTATTGGGGCAATCGGCGGAGTATGCAGACTCTCTTCCGCCAATTTTGCAGCAATTTATTAGCGTATTCGATGGTTTGCCAGAGAATGCCCGCTTGCCGGCGATGGCGGCTTCTGTAGTGGCAGTGATTGTGCTGAAAAGCCTATCAGCCTATGCCAGTGCCCTAACGGCTGGTACTTTGAACCGCAAGTTAGCAATGTCCTTACGACGAGAGGGACTAAGGCTGCTTTTAGATGTTGATTTGGGCTATTTTGCCCGAACTAAGATTGGTGATTTGATCAATCAGCTAAACGTTGAGGTTAACCGAACCACTATCGCGATTAGGAATTTAGTTCGCATTGTAGTGGTGCTCATTACTATTGGGGTTTTCCTGATTTTACTGATCCTCACTTCTTGGCAGCTAACCCTGATTTCTACGGTGACCCTGGGCTCAGTGACTCTGCTAAACCAATTTGTGGTCAAACGCTCTAAGGTGCTTGGTAAAGAGCTTTCTAAAATCTCTAAGGCTTATTCCTCTCGTATCTTTGAAGTGTTGTCGGGTATTCGCCTGGTCAAGGCGACTGCCAATGAGGAGCGGGAATATCAGTACCTGGATGAAATCATTGTTGAGCGAGAAAGTGCTGAGTTTAATTCCCAGCTGATTTTTGCCGGTATTGCTCCTTTTAATGAAATTATTAATATTCTGGCGCTGATGTTGATTGCTGTGCTGGGTCGCTTGGCATTTAGTAATCAGTTGGAGCTGTTTTCGTCTTCATTGCTCACATACCTGGTTATCTTATTTAGAACACTGCCGTACATTGGTCAGTTAAATAGTCAGCGCAGTACGCTGGCCAATACGTCTGCTAGTGTGGATGTGATTACGCAGCTACTGCGGCGAGAGGATAAGCCGTTTATGCCTCGGGGGGCTCAACCGTATCGTCCCCTAAAGAAAGGGATTCATTTTAATCAGATTCGATTTAGCTACCCAGGCCACGATCAAGAGGTATTGCAGGGGATTGATTTGTTCTTGCCTAAGGGGCAGACCCTGGCTCTGGTCGGCTCTTCAGGCGCTGGTAAATCCACCATCGCCGATTTGCTGCCTCGATTTTATGATCCAACTGGCGGCACGATTGAATTGGACGGTGTGGATCTAAAGCAGATTGATTTGCATAGCTATCGGACCAATTTAGGGATTGTCAGCCAGGAGACATTTTTATTTAATGCATCCGTGCGAGATAACTTGCTGTATGGTCGCCCAGATGCCACTGAAGCTGAGCTGATGGAGGCGGCTAAGCAGGCGAATGCCTATGAATTTATTGAAAATCTGCCCCAGGGCTTTGACACGATGATTGGTGATCGGGGGGTGTTGCTATCGGGAGGACAGCGGCAACGGTTAGCGATCGCACGGGCATTACTGCAAGACCCAGATATATTGATTTTGGATGAAGCGACGAGTGCTTTGGATACGGTATCGGAGCGTTTGGTGCAAAATGCCATTGATGATCTGAGTCGTAACCGAACTACCCTGGTGATTGCTCATCGTCTATCTACGGTGCATGAGGCCGATCAAATTGCTGTTTTGGAGCGCGGGAAGGTGGTGGAGGTGGGCACCCATACCGAGCTGCTGGAAAAACGAGGAGCCTATGCCAAACTCCATGCGATGCAGCTCACTAAGAGTTTGCGCGACAATAGTAATGGCAGCGGTCTGGTGTCCAATATTTTACCGGTCTATCGTAAGGCGATTGGCAAGTCGTCCTATGAGTTGCGATCGCAGCTTAATTCTATGATTGGTTTATTGGCTTTAATCCAGGATGAAGTGGATGATCCCTATGAGCAAACAGAGCTAATGTCCTACGCCCAGAGCATTGCCATCGATCTGCTCAGCGTTGTTGAAAACCTTGAATCAATTGGTACACCGGTCAACAAATCATCCCAAACAGAAGCATCGAGCCCGGTAGCGTCCACGTCCTAATATTGTTGTTCAAACAAACATGGTTTGGCTTACCTGGGCCTGTAGGCTATCTGTCTCAGTGGTTCTAACGTAACTTTTAGATTTAATCCCTATTCAGCTCCTATGGCACGTGGCATCTATACCTTGGCAAATGATGTAGTGTACGACCAGCTGGTCGCTCTACTTAACAGCATCGAACAAAATTCAGGCCATATTCCAGTCTGTGTGATTGCTTACAACAATCAGATTGAGAAAGTTGCGGCTGAAGTTGCCAAACGAGAAAATGTCTCGCTATTAAACGATCCAAACCTTTTTCAATTTTGGGAAGATTTTTCACTGCGTGTGTGGCAAACTCACCCAACGGCCATACAAAAATGGAAAGAATCAGGGGTGAAAACCCAATTTTATCGTGTGGGTGAAAACCATCGCTATGTCTCGTTTGATCCAGCGGCTCCTTTTGAAGAGTTTATTTACCTGGATGCTGACACTTTGGTGATGCAGCCCCTGGATTTTATGTTTGAACGTCTGAGTCAAGCGGATGTAGTGGTCTATGATTTTCAGTTTAAAGACCTGAGCCACATTTTTAATGTTAACTCCAACAAATTGACGGCTGTATTTTCAGAGGAACGATTAAAGCGCGATATCTTTTGTTCTGGCTGTTATGCTTCGAAACGGGGACTGTTTTCTAAAGCAGAGCTTGACCATGTGGTAGAGACTTTAGCCCAGGGGAATGCCGAGGTGCTTTACATGGGGGCTCCCAATCAGTCGTTACTCAACTATATGGTGCAAGTCAATAATCATAGCGTTCACAACGTTGCCCTGGAATGGCGTTCTGAGGGCAAAGCTACGGGGAACGCAGTGTCCTCAAAACACTTTGAGGAAAAAGAAGGTCTGGTTTATGACAATGGTAAATTGCTGAGCTATCTGCATTTTATTGGGCTGTCGTCTAAGATATTTCGCCGTGTCTGCAGTGGTGAGAATCTGGATTTTCCCTATCGTCAAACCTTTTTACACTATCGCTATTTGCATGAACCGATGCCAGATTTTCAGGGCAAACCCAAGTATTACAATCAGCCCCCGTCGCTGCAGCAGCGGCTGATGAAAAAAATCGGACTGACTTAAGGGAGGTGCTGTTATGACTAGCCAACCAACCCGAGGTGTTTATATTGTTGCGAATGAGAAGGTGGGGGATAATGCGATCGCACTTCTCGCCAGCCTGCGCCATCACGATCCGGACATACCGGTGTTTATGATTCCATTTAATGATAACTACCAGTCGCTGTTCCAAAAACTACATTCACTATATCAGGTACAGCTATTTCCAGACCTGGAGTTTTTAGAGACCTTTACCCAAAAAATTAGCGAAATTTTTCCTCGCGATTTTTTAGCACTGCCCAATAAAATGCGTAAGCTCGCCTCCTGGTTTGGGCCGCTTGATGAATTTCTCTACATCGATACAGATATTCTCTTTTTTGAACCTGTCTCTAACACCCTGGCTTATCTAGATCAGGCCGATTTTATTTGTTGTGACTATCATTTTAAGGGACGTAAGCTGAGGGATGTGTTCTCACCCAGTGTGGTTGAACGCGGCATTTTTCCCAAAGATATCGTCAATTCTGTTTTTAATAGCGGTCTCTGGGGGGCTAAAAAAGATAGCATCACCTTAGACCAGATGTATCAGCGATTAGAAGAGTGTGCCCAAAATCGTGACTACTTCGATTTTTCGGGGGGGACAACTGATCAGCCCATTATGAACTACCTGGTGCTCAATAGCATTGATAAACGGCTAAATATTACTCAAGTCAATTCCCATGAACCGGGTAGTTGGGGTGGGATGAAACACTTTGTTGTTCGTGAGCATGCTCTCTATGATGGCGAGACTCGACTGCGCTACCTGCACTGGGCGGGAACCCATATGGGACCTGGAGGACCGTACCGAGAGCTATGGGAATATTATCGCTATCTGGATGATCCAGATGCCCGTCCGCTGGCAGGTAAACCCGCATCTCAATTAAAGCGGCAACCGTTCCGTGGACTTAAACGGGCTATTAGTCGGTTGAGCCGGCGAATAAAGAGATCATAATGCCAGGGCAGTTTTATAACTGCTCCTACGAGGTTTTTCCTATTGTTGCTGATTGTTTTCCGTTTTTTCCTAAACCATTTTTGATGGGCTGTGCCCATCCTACGGCCTATGAATTCTCCCAGCTGTTCACTGTCCATCATGGTGGCCCGCACCGATATTCCCTTCATGATGGAGACGATTCCTCATTTGGTGCGCACGAGCTATTATCCCTTTGTGGAGAAGGTGCTATTTCTGGATACGGCACCGCTTACAGGCGATAAGGTCGGACGACCGGGGATTGGCACCCTGGAGCAGCTGCGGGAAAACTGCGCTCAACTGCAGTCAATGGGGGTGGTGGATCGTCTGGTGGACATGAATTATGACGATACCTATCGGCAGCGGATGTACAAAAAGCACTTTGGTTCTGTGCCCAAGCCCACCCATAACTGGAAGGGCTACCCCATTTTAGGGACTATCTTTTCCCTTGAAGAAACGGTTGGAGACTATGTGGTGCACTTTGATAGCGATATGCTGCAATATCAAAAAGCTGGCCATAGCTGGATTACTGAAGGCATGGAGCTGATGGACAAGCGTCCTGAGGTGCTATTTGTGCGTCCTTTATCTGGGCCGCCACGGGCTGACGGCACGTTAAATCAGCGGGTGACCTATGAACAGGATGATGGATTTTATCGCTTTAAGTTCTTTGGCAGTCGCGCCTATTTGATTAAAAAGCAAAGCTTTGATGCCTTTCTACCGATTCCTGTCCTGTGGATGGACTACAAAAATGAGTGGCTAAAACAGTTACCCCCTCGCTTGCTAACCTGGTTAAACTATTGGGCTGGTCGAGGTAAGCTGGACTCATGGGAAGTGATGATATCCCGAGAATTAGAGCGCACTGATTGTTGGCGAGCTACTCTGGCGAATCCTGACGCTTGGACCTTACATCCTGTTGCTAGGGGTAAAGACTATATCGACGCCTTACCTAAGATTATTGGCGTCATTGAGCAGGGGGAATATCCGGTTGGGCAAGAAGGATATTACGATCTCAATTTAGACCTGTGGTTAAAAAAGGTAGGGGTGCATTTGTAAGGTTACACAGTCATCATATGCCACTGAGAGATATCTCGTTACATAGATTCCAGTAACAAGCCTTGACTGTCTTTCAGTTTAAAACTACCTAAATTTTCTACTGCTAAGCCAGGGCTAGCCAGGGCGATGCGCCACTGAGAGATATCATCTAACGGCAACCAATCTGCTAGCGTAACGTTGGTAGCGGCTCCCCCCATATGGGTGACCAACACCAATCGTTTAGGGGTCTTATCTTCAGTCTCTGCGGGTTCACTTCTCATGCCATAGAAAATAGTCTTCTCATCATCGCTGATCCGCTCAAAGCGGTCCTCTGAGTTCAAGTTGTTATTTAGCCAAGGGTGAGCCTGTCGGTATAGCCGTAGGGCAAGATTAAACCGCGTTTGTTGAGGGTCAAGGTTGGCGATGTAGCGATCAACTCGACAGAGGTCGTGACAGTCCTCCATATAGGCTTTGGCAAAGGTGCGCAGTGTCTGGGGTGTGATCTGAGCTGGAGAATCGACCTTTGTCGCTAGAAATTCTTTACAGAGTTGCGCCAGGACATCGAGATCATAGCCGTCTCCTAAGTCTGTGACGGTTTCTGCAAGCCAGGCCATAAACACACGCAGATTGTCAAAGGTGGTAATGCCCAACTGCTTGAGACGAACAAAGGCCGTCACATCAGCATAAATCTCGGGTTCAATTTGCCAGTCTAGAAATCTTGCCTCTTCCGCCACTACCTTCAATCCGTAGATATCGTCAGTATTGCGAAAGAAACACCAGGGGGTTCGCATGGTGGCGTTAAGAAAATCCATCGGTAAGCCTGGACTAAATCCATAGAATAAGAGGGTGACAGCGGGGTTGTCATAGGCCTGTCTAATTACCTCAGGCATCGTTTTTCCAAGGTTCCAGTTAATGTTTGCTTGGGGATCAACTTGAGTCCCTCGTCGCAGGGTGTCATGGTTGCCACAGCCAGTGATCCAGTGGCTGCCTTGGGACATCACCTCACAAACCCGCCGCCACTTTTTGTCCCAAAAGTGATTCAGGGCCGGAGTATTGTGGGCAAAAATCAATGGCCCCCATTGGTAGACATCAGGTTGTTGTTGGATGACATCCAAATAGGTAGAACTTTCTTCCCAACCCTCCTGAGGCCAGGGTCGACCATCTTCAAAAATAGCGAATAGCTGACGCTGGTTACCTCCAATCTCCTGAGGAACACGGCTCATTTCTCGAAGATAGTCGTCATCATAATCAATCTGCCCCGACTGGGGATTCAGAAATTTAAAGTCTTGAGCACCATCGACTCGAATGCCGTCGGCTCCGGTATTGATCTTGCGCCGCTGCATTTCCAGTAAGAGTGCTCGAACAATAGGATTTTGGTGATTCACATCCTGACCATACATATTCGAACCACTAAAGAAATGCCGATTTAGCAAAGCTTTAGCCTGGTTATCAGTATGGCCATAGACCAGGTCATAGATCACTTGAATGGGGCCGGTCGGAAACAGGTGCAGTGTGGCAATAAAATCCACGAGTTCATCCGGTCGCAGACTCTCCAATAAAGCAGGATTTATTGCTGAAGAAGCGGCCAACACAATATCGTAGCCCCAGTTACGGGTGTCGGGCTTATTGAGCGTAATCTTTAGGTGTGCTGAGAGAGAGTTCCCATCTTCATCCCAAAAGCCTGGTCTGGTTTTACCTTCGACCTGATATTCCACAATGGGTTCAATCGGGAGCAACTGTACTGCGTCATACCCGATGTAATTTTCTTCTGCTGGGGTGAGGGGAGTCTGAGTGTTTAACTTGTGGGCAATGCTCTGGTAAAGGTGAGTCAACCCTGCCAGTGAACCGCTCTTAGACGCTGTGCTCACATGGAGCTGGAGGATATTGCGAGGGGGCAAAACCTTGATGGTATTTGCTTGTTTAGATTGACCAAAGTAAGCCAGGTCGGGACGATGTTTCTGAAGGTGATCAATGTCATACAGCTCAGCAGGGGCAAACACGCCATAGGGTAAGGAACAGGCCATGACATCCCCAATCGTCTGCAGTTGGTTCTGAGCATCGACATATCGTAGCTGATAAAAGCAACCAGCCTGTTCTCGAGTACCGGGGCGCATTCCCGAGAATACACCGCAGAAATAGTCCTGCTGTCTTTTTAAGGGGATGCGATCGCGACGAAACGAAATCACCTGCTGGGGCGCTTGAAAATCAATCCGTTCAAGCGGCGTTAACACCTCTAAATAAATGTTTCTAGAATTTTTAATTTGGTAGTGATGTGATGTGTCTGTCCATTCTCGATAGCGTCCACCACTGTGGCCGACATCGGGTACCCAAAAAGCAATTTCAGTTAAACCATCCGGACGATAGTAGGCCCCTAATCGAGTTGCCAGCACCCTAGCCCGGTAAAAGACATCCTCATCTGAATAGGTAAAAGCAGAAACCCAATTTAAGAACTCTTGAGTGGCCTCTTCTACCAGAGTAATGTCTGTCATAGTGCGTATGTTCCAGTGGGGGTAGGCTGTTGCTAGGGTAGCAAACTCACCCCCTTACGCTGCCCGACTGGGGTACTGATGTAAATATTCTAAAAAGTGAGCCCAGTTAAAGCTGCGCGGATCTTGTCGAGAGCCAGAGCGGTCAACAGCGGCATGGGTGGTGATGCGTTCTTCAGGAATCGTAGTGCGGGCGATTAACCAGGCTAGGGATTTATATTGAGCATCCGTATATCCACTATGGCTGAAGGCATTGTCTTGACCGTCGGACGGTGTCACTAAAGAGATGTGATAGGCGAAGTTATTGACGGATGATGCAAATGCAGGATTGGTGGTGGCCGTTTCAGGACCGTTAGGACCATTGAAGACGGAATTACCGGCACCGTAGGCTCGTTTTTCGGGAGGCACAATGTAGATGACTGTGCCATCGCGATCAATGATGGTGTGGTAGCTAACCTGGTCTTGATCCCGAGGATGATAGGTCTGAAACGTATTGATGGCACTGTTAGCACTCCATACGGTTTCATGGAGCACGGCTAGATAGTCTTGATTCAGTGGCTGACCATAAGCATCAACGGTGTAGCGTTCGCCGTAGTTTGAGGGATCGGCCAATTCAATCCGTTCAGATGGAGTATAAGAGGGGTTGCTGAGATCCGCCGTGTATACAAATCCGTGTTCAACCGATGGTGTGGCAGGACTGTCTGTTTGGGAGGCTGCCTCTACGGTTTGTGCTGGGGTAGGGGCGGCGATCACCCGAGGCGGCCCAAAATGCATTCTATAGGTAGTGGCTAAGATGATGGTGACTACTGTTGCCAGGCAAAAGGTGCCTATATATATTCCGACTTTAAGCCAACGACGATCACCCATGGAATTTTGTTGAAAGAATCGGATGGTCAAGTGTGTACATGTTCATTGGAGTACTCCCTGAGCTGGAAATACTTCAACAATTATTATTCATTTTTTCTAGAGTATTGGGTTTGCTCCGATTATTGAAGTAGCAAAATAGTCAAATCATCCAAATTTATGGGTTTGGTATGGATAATGAGGGTTGATTTCTGGGCGATCTATCGGGTCTGGCGATTTATAAATTGGCGATAGTAACGGCGATAGGCAATTTCAATCTGCCCACCGTAATCTGCGATCGCAGCTCGCTGCCGTCGATACAATCCCTGAAAAACATTGGCAAACAGCAATGTCACCATCGCTACCACCAAGCCAATGGCGGTAGACACCAGTGCTTCACCGATGCCAGCTGTTACGCCAGAAGCCCGAGCAGTACCAACATCACCAATCTGAAGCGACGACAGAGCGCGGATTAACCCTAAAATCGTTCCCAGTAGCCCCAGTAACGGTGCCACCCCCACTACAGTTTCAAACACAGTGCCAAAACGCTTTAGGAGCGGAATTTCAGCCTGAGCCGCACTTTCCAAAGCCAATTTAAACTCATCGGGGGTGGCCTGTTCTAGGGACAGCGCCGCCAAAAAAATCCGAACTATCGGTAAAGACGGTTGCTGTTTCAGCTCCTGGATCGCTGCCTTAGGCTGCTGAGCATAGTCCGCCAGGAACGTATTCACCACCCGTTCCTGATACCGATAAATTTGCCACCAAAACCAGCTGCGTTCCAGAATTAGAGTCACCACCAATACTGACGCAGCTAGCAGTGGCCAAATAACGACGCCACCAGCCGTAAATAGTTTCGAAATCCCCACTTATCGCTTCCTATTGGCAGTTTTGCAGGTGTAACCATTGCTGATTTAGGCGGGAAGCCATTGATCGCAGTCGCTATTTACCTTCGTTTTTCAGCCTAATTCGCCCCGAAAATCAGCAATACCGACATTTAATATACCTGGTGATAATAAGTGCCATTGATAAGCATTTCAAGACATGTGTTTTTATATCGCATTTTTAATCCTTGTAAACTTATTTGCTGATGGCTTTAGATAGGTGTCAAAAACAATTATTTTCACGTCAGGTTTTCAGTCATCATCTACCTAATTACTAATCAATAATTATTTTCTACTTCTTGAGAAGAAATTAAGTTACAGCGATATTGCTTTCATCTCGAAATGCCTCATGTATGATGGAGTTAAGCGATCTGAACTCGAAAACATGCACATTTCAATTGGCGGTTTAATCAGTGATTAAAGATACTTTAGATTTGTGCGTGATAACATTGCTCTTTCGTTGATTTTTAACCGCAATTACCCATTTGTAAGCTCTTGATAAAATGCCCCTCTAACGTCCATGAGTAATAGGGGCTCATAAAGGTCGATACTAACCATGTGTTAGGGATGTCAGTCATAATAAATTGGACAGGATAAATCATGTTGAATCATCGCAATACCCTTAGTCATGACACTGGATTTACGCCAGAGCAAGTGTTAGAAAATCGCGGTAGAGTAGCCATCTTTATTGATGGCTCAAATTTGTTTTATGCGGCTCTCCAGCTCGGTATTGAAATTGATTACACCAAGCTCCTGTGCCGCTTAACTGCAGGCTCCAGGTTATTTCGTGCCTTTTTCTACACAGGAGTTGACCGCACCAATGAGAAGCAGCAGGGCTTTCTTCTATGGATGCGTCGCAACGGCTACCGTGTGATTGCTAAAGATCTGGTGCAGTTACCTGATGGGTCTAAAAAAGCCAATCTCGATGTTGAGATTGCAGTAGACATGATGGCCCTAGTCGGCTGTTATGACACGGCTATTTTGGTAAGCGGTGATGGAGATCTGGCCTATGCTGTCGATGCTGCCAGCTATCGCGGTGTTCGGGTAGAAGTGGTTAGTCTGCGCTCTATGACCAGTGACAGCCTGATTAATGTATCTGATCGATATATCGATTTAGATTGTGTCAAAGATGACATTAAAAAAACTCCACGCAGCCACAGCAATGGTTATACCTATCGTCCATTAACCGGTCTGAGCGTTGTGGAAGAAGAAGCCGCTGCCACCAGCGAGCCGGGATAAGCCAATTCCTTTAACCTGTCATCTGCAGTGTCTTCTTCAGAAAAACTCCCGTTCTGAAGGTGGGCAAGATTTAAGATCCGTTAGGATAATCTGGGCGACTAGATTATTTACTGCCATCAAAAACGCTGTATGAATAAGTGGTATCGGTTTACGATGATTGCGGTAGGTATTGCTGTGATTGTTGTAGCTGTACGTACCTGTCAATCGTCAAGGGATACCTTAGAAAGTATCCAGAACCAAGAAAATGCTGGTCAGTCCAATCCGGAACTGACGCTCAAGGACGTCACCCTTGAGCAGCCTGATGATAATGGTGGTTTGCTTTGGCGCGTTAAAGCCGAAGAAGCTACTTACAGTCCAGATCGCCGTTTGGCCAGTCTTAAATCGCCTGAAGGTGAGCTTTTTCAAGATGGGAAATTGCTATATGAGGTTAAAGCGGATCAGGGTGAAATTCGGGAGAATGGCGAGTCAATATTTCTGCAGGGCAATATTGTCGCCGTCAGTCCAGACAATCAGGTTACCCTAAGGGGCAATAGTCTGGAGTGGACTCCAGAGGAAGACCTATTACTTGTCCGAGATAATATCAGCGGCGATCATCCACAGCTCAAAGCAGCGGCCCAAGAAGCACGATTGTTTAACAGAACCCAACGTTTGGAGCTACTCAGGGGGGTGATGGCGACCACTCAGCAAGAACCCTGGATCGGGTTTGAGTCAGAAACGCTGATCTGGTTGCTAGATGAGGAAAAGCTAGAGACAGATATGCCACTCCAAGTAGAGCAATATGTGGCCAAAGATGATTCCACAGTTACTGATCGTCTCATCGGCAGGCAAGGCGAGTTTGACTTGATCGAGCAGCGGGCCACATTACGTCAGCAGGTGCAGCTGAATGCGTTGGAAATACCTTTACAAACGAACAGTGACATTGCCGTTTGGGACACAGTAGACAGTACTGTCGTCATCGACACGCCTGTACAAATACAGTATCCCAGACGAAAAATAACCGCTAATGCCAACCAGGCCCGTCTCAATTTGAACACGGAGATTCTGGTATTAAATGGCAGCGTACGCTCAGTTGATCAAGAGAGACAATCATTATTAATTGCCGATCAGCTAACTTGGAATATTGAAACCCAAGATGTGGAAGGGCAAGGTAATGTCAGCTATAGACAGCAAGACCCTGCTGCCACCGTCAACGGTGACCGAGCCGTTGGTAATTTAGATGAGCAGACAGTGTTAGTAACTGGGAGAAATGTAGTTACTGAGATTGTGCCGTCGGAGCTTCAATAACCTCATTGCGTTTAGGATCACCCAGACGGTAAGGATTTTTGTTGAACTGGACTGTTGCCTTAATCTGTTGCGGTACCTGACTAGCTTTTCCCCATTGGTTTTCAAGGGATGCAAGTAAACGGTCCTGATGACCACGCAGGGTTTCTAGCCCGGAGCCATAGTTAATAATGGCAAACCAGACGGTGCCTTTTTCCTCCGTGGGCAAGGCACCTGCTAAGGCACTGACAACAGCCAAGCTGCCGGTCTTAACTGAGGCATTGGTCGGCAGGTTGCGGTCGATCAGTGTGCCGATGTCTGTGCCTGCAACGGGAAACAAGTCCGCAAAATTTAAATTCTTGGTCTGTAGGCGCGTTTGAATGGCTTGCATCAAGACAATCACTGCTCGGGCTGAGAGCTGGTTATCCTCGCCAAGACCAGAACCATTTACCAAACTAATCTCACCAGGGGTAACTCCAACCTGTTCAGCAATTTTGACTATGTTTGCGGGGCCTCCTGATAAATCCGCAACCATGTCAGCCATCACGTTGTTGCTGTAGATATTCATCGCCTTGAGGATTAAAGCCAGGGGTAGCGATTTATGACGTACTAGCCAACCTGATGCTTGGTTGAGCACTGTTGCAGACGATGCTAGTTTGACGGACCCTTGGATTTGCAGTGTGGGTCTGGGGGTGCCAGCGGGTAAGGTCACGTACTGTTGCTCGACTGCCCAACCCCAAGTGGCTGAATTCATCGCTTGTTTAAGCAGTTCTCCTGATTCCAACGGGTTTGTATTGAAATTCATCACAAACCGATCAATCACAACCAGGTTACCTGTGACCTGTTGGATGCCCAGCTGCTGCAAGGTGTTACCCAGGGCGATGCCTTCTTCCCAGATAAATAGAGGATCGTAGGCTCCTTTGATGATTAGATCACCCTGAAGCGTACCGTTGGTGATAGTGCCTTGCCAGCCCACAAATGTTTCAAATTGATGATCAATGTTGTAAGTTTCAAGGGCTGCCAAGGTAGTCGCTACTTTAGTTAAAGATGCGGCTGGTAAGCGTCGAGATTCTTGATGGCGGGCAACCGGATAGCGACCGGCATCGACGGCTACGCTTTGCTGATCAGTCGAAAAGCCTAGATTACTTAAGTCTGCTAGATAGTTGTCGAGAATAGTCTCAGCTGCTGGATCTGCGGCTAGCTGCTGTTGTAACCAGGGGGATTCCCACGTAGGGCGAATGTCAACATCAGCCAGGTTTGCACTGGCAATGGGTTGCCAGGGACGAGGGCCAATTAGGGCAGATATAAAAGCTAGGGAAAAAAGCCAATTCACGGCGAGAAACTGTCAGCTGTTTTACTGGCTAAAGATACACTAGGAATCGATCAATGTGGGGATTTAATTGGTGAATTAGTCGCTTGAGTCATCATTATTGGGCACCACTCATCGGACAACAGACGATAATAAGCTTGGGCGTGAGTGTTTCGATGGAGCCTACCATTAAAGCCGCAGTCGAATGCTCAGCTAAACGGCAAGGGAGATATAGATATGGCTAAGGCGGACGAAAACCAGTGGCTACGACAGTTGCCGCTAGTCGTGGGAAGTATAGGCGGTATCCTGCTGCTGCTCAATAGATTACTAACGCCGGTAGTGACTGACTCCCAAGCACGTGCCGATGTTGTGGGTGTATTTCTCAGTGCAATTTTGATCCTCACCACTTTGCTCTGGCGACAGATTCAGCCGGTGCCTCCAGAGGCTGTCATCTTGGAGGGAGAAGAAGGGTTTGAGCTGGCTGATGATTTATCTGATGATGTGGCCACTGAGCTGGCTTGGGCGTCGCACCTATTGCTTACGAATACGGTGACTCGGTCTTTAGTGGCTTACTATGACGGTCAGGTGCTGATGCGACGTGGTATTTTGGGGCCTAGCAAAGCTGTTGAAGTTGGGGCCATTTTGAAGCGGGTGCTGACCCAGAAAAAGCCGGTCTATCTGGTGAGTTTAAAGCTTTATCCTGGCAAACTTGAGTTTAACTATTTACCTGAGAATACTCAGGGAATTATTTGTCAGCCCATGGGCGATAAGGGGGTATTAATCTTGGGAGCTAATGCGCCACGTAGCTACACCAAACAGGATGAAACCTGGGTAGAAGGCGTTGCTGATAAGCTAGGGGCAAGTTTAGATGCCCTGGCTGCTAATCAAGTGACGACATGAGGCGATGGTCTTGTATTCTGGCTATTGTGTTGATGATTTGAGCGGTAACGGGAGCAAAGATCCATGGCTAAGTTTGTGATGTGGGGTAGCTATTGCGAAAATGCGTTAGAGAAGCGCACTCCCTACCGAGCAGATCATTTAGCTGGTTTGCAGGATCAAAAAGAGAAAGGTTTGCTGACGTCCTTGGGGCCAACTACCGACAATAGTAAAGTTTTTGGTACCTATGAAGTGGCTGATGAGGCGACCGTTCGGCAGCTAGTGGAGAATGATCCGTACTGGGTCAATGGTATTTGGACTGAGTACGAAGTTTATGAATGGAATCAGGTGTTTTAGTTACAGATTTGGACTCTGCAGGGGAATGAAGCTAATTACAAGTCTGGTTTAATTCAAATTATCCGGAACTTGATATTGGGTGGATGGGTATACACATATGCGTAGCTAGTAGTTGATGTAGCTAAACGGATATGAAACAAGCAGAGTCAAAAATTGCGTTGTTGATTGACGCAGACAATGCGCCTGTTGCCAAAGTTGATGCTATCTTGGCAGAGATCGCTAAGTATGGTGTGGCTAATATTCGTAGAGCCTATGGTAATTGGAAAAGTCCTAAACTCAAAGGCTGGGAAGACTGTTTACACGATTATGCTATTCGACCTGTTCAACAATTTGACTATACAAAGGGTAAAAACGCTACCGATGCCGCTTTGATCATTGATGCGATGGACCTGTTATACACCCAGAAGTTAGATGCGTTTGCATTAGTGTCGAGTGACTGTGATTTTACCCCGCTGGTCATGAGAATTTTAACCAGTGGTCTTAAAGTGTATGGTTTTGGTGAGAAAAAAACGCCGTCGCCATTTGTTTCTGCTTGTTCCATCTTTTTGTATCTGGAAACCATTGATCAAGCGGTGGATACAGAAACATCTAAAGCATCTGCGAGTGTGAGAAAAACAGCCCAGGAGCTTAAACAAGATACGAAACTGATGAACCTGTTAAGGGGAGCTGTTGCTAATACGCAAGATGAGGACGGCTGGTCGAGATTATCTGTTATTGGAACCCATATTGCTAATCAAGCGTCTTTTGAATCTCGTAATTATGGATATGCCAAACTGAGTAGTATTTTTGAAGCTATTGATTTATTTGAGATGCGTAGGAAAGATAAGGCTATTTATGTAAAGACTAGAAAAAAGAAGTAGCCGCGTCACCTACGACTGGTGTCTTTTGTTACAACAACTTTGTTTGAGGGCATAACTGATAAGCTAGCCAATCGCGATAGCCAACGGGGATATTGGGAAAAATTGAGTGTACTTTGCGTCGATTTTTGGGTGTTGGATGCGATCGCAAACTATAAAACGATAATTTTGGGTGCTATGTTTTGATTACATATACTCTGCTCGTTTACTAAGGACACTATGGTGCTTTCCTCTCCACCCATGACTCAGATTAGTAGCATATGCGATCTATCTGTTGTTGTGCCCATTTACAATGAGTATGAAAGTATTCCTCTGCTAGTTGAAAAAATTACTGGTGTTGCCCAGTCAATGGACGTTGCCTACGAGCTAATTTGTGTCGACGATGGCTCAACTGACGGGTCGGCAAAGTTACTAAAAAAAATGGCCAGGGAGCGTCACGACCTCAGAGTCATCCTGCTAAGACGAAACTATGGGCAAACTCCAGCCATGGCCGCCGGATTTAACTATGCCAGGGGACGAGTCATTGTCACCTTAGATGGGGATCTGCAAAACGAACCAGCAGATATTGCCACCGTCTACAGCAAGCTACACGAAGGCTATGACCTGGTGAGTGGTTGGCGCAAAGAAAGACAGGACAATGCCGTTACCCGATTACTGCCTTCAAAAATTGCCAACTGGCTGATTGCCCGAGTCACTGGGGTCAGACTGCACGACTATGGTTGTTCGCTGAAAGCCTACAGTGCGGATGTAGTGAAAGATATGAATCTCTATGGTGAACTGCACCGCTTTTTGCCTGCCCTAGCCTATATCGAAGGGGCGCGGATTAGCGAAGTGCCAGTGCGTCACCATGCGCGTCAGTTTGGTCAAAGTAAATATGGGTTGGGACGTACCTTCCGAGTCGTGCTAGACCTGCTGACCATTTACTTTATGAAGACTTTTTTGACTCGACCGATGCATGTATTTGGTCCATTTGGTGCGATTTCAGTGTTAGCAGGTTTGGGGTTGAGTATCTATCTGGCGTTTATCAAATTTATTTTGAATGCTGAAATTGGCAACCGCCCTCTGTTGCTACTGGCGATTGTGTTATTTATTTCAGGCATTCAACTACTGAGTGTGGGTCTGCTGGCAGAACTGATGATGCGTACCTATCACGAGTCGCAACAACGGCCTATTTATCGAGTCCGAGAAGTAGTGGGTGGAAAAGTGTAAGCCACTAGTCTTGGACATAGGGTTGACCACTGATGAGGGCTATTTCAGCTCGAACAAATTCTCGACCAAGATAGGCAGCATGGTCTAAATAGCGGATGGGGCAGGGATTTTCTTGATCCTCAAAAATTTGGATGCAGAGTTCCTTGGCTGTGCGTGCCTGATACAACCGTGTTGCTTGCCGGGGAGGTGCATTTTTTTTTGCCAACAGTGGTTTGCCAGTTTCGGGATCGCAGGCGACACCCTTATCATTGATGACATTGGTAAAGTGCTTGGCGCAGATTAACCCCTGTTCAGGGTCCAGGTAAATTAAAAAATAGCCGTCGGGATCAAGCTCAATAAATCGTTTAGAAAGCTTGTCGTCTAGAGCTTTGAGGCTGTCGGCAGATGGACTCGTAGATGGACTGATAGTCATGGGATAGAAGCGGTTGCGGTAAGTCAGAATGGGATGACACAGATGCAGTTTGTCTGAGTCCCATATTCTACCGTGCAGCCTCTATGATTTCATCCGGCTCCCGTTTCTTCTGCGACCAGTGGTTTCAAGGGTAGATCGGTATTGATGGCGTCAATTTCTTGCTGCTCTGCGGTGTTAATGCGGCCAATATAGTTATCGAGCACCTGGGCCAGGGTGGGATGGTAGAACTTATGCAGGCTGTAGTTGGGAGCAGCCGGGAAACCGCGTCGTTTTTTGTGGCGTCCGCCAGCACCCGGATCAAATAGCTGAATGCCGTTGGCAATCGCCCAGTCGATGGGTTCGTAATAGCAAGCGTTGAAGTGAAGATGATTGTATTCTTCAAAGGCACCCCAGTAGCGGCCATAGAGTAAATCACCTTTGGTCAAACAAAAAGACATGCCGATGGGGTCATTACTGTCGTCACTGTAGGCGGCAAACACAACGGTGCGATCGCAATACTCAGGGTGCAGCTGTTGAAAAAATTTCCGTGTCAGATATTTGCTGCCCCACCAGCCAAACTTATCGCAGGTATCGCTGTAAAAGTCGTACACCAGATTGCACAGTGTCGCTGATAGTCCGTCACCGCTATGTACCTCAAAGTGCAGCCCGGCCTTAGTAACTGATTTTCGCTCCCGTTTAATGTTGCGACGCTGATTAGCATTAAACCGAGCTAAATAATCATCAAAGGTTTGATAGCCTTCATTTTGCCAAATATAGCTATGGTGCAGCCACTTGTAAAAACCCAAAGCCTCCATAGAACTGCGCCAGGCGGGGTCAGCATAGAGAAAATGACAGCCAGAGATGTGATTTTGCACACAAAACTGTTCAATAGCCGCCACCATCAATTTGGTCAGGGTGGTTTCATCTTCCCCGACCGCGATCAAAAATCGATAGCCCTCGGCTGGGGTAAAAGGTGACATGCCTAACAGCTTGGGATAATAGTCAATCCCCAACTGATCGGCCAAATCAGCCCACTGATGGTCAAACACAAACTCACCCCGGCTGTGACCCTTGAGATATAGCGGAGCGGCAGCGACTAACCTGTGCTGATGCCATACCGTCAGGTGGTTAGGTAGCCAGCCGGTTTGGGCTTTAGTGCTGCCTGAAGTTTCCATAGAATTGAGCCAGAACCACTCAAGAAAAGGGGTTCTCAGTGGCTTAGCCATGCTATCCCAGTCGGATACGGGCAGGTCTGCCATGCGATTAACCCAACGCAGGGTGTAGTCGCCCAGTGACTCATTGGTGGTTTTCCCCATTCTTGGCATAGCGTATTGGTCCACTACGGTAATGTAGCGCGGGAGATGGGGAATGGGAAGGCAGGATCAAAGGGAGTAGGCAGGGTGGATGGGGGACAGGCGTTTTGAAAATTGATGGTTTGAAATGTGAGGTATTTCAGTTTGTCTGGTGCAGACCGGTCCAACCGTTTTGTCTAGTGCAGACCGGTCCAACTGTTGCATGCAAAATTGCGCACTCAAGACTCAAAACTGTTGCAACGCTGTCGTCGGTAATTTAAGAACACCTCATTGTCAATGATTTGCTGGGATATCAACGTAAATCTGGGGGCGTTGTCTAGGGAGAAGCCGTCGCCATCACAGGGGGTGGGAGAATTTTTGCCACCGATGATTAAAGGACAAACGGTGAGCCAGAGTTCATCAATCAGGTCAGCCTCCATCAGTCTGGCCACTAGCTGACCGCCACCCATGACCACCAGACGATCAATCCCCAGCGTTTTCAGCTTGGTTAAAATTTGTTTCCAATCAAACTGTTGATTCTCGGTTGCGGTCGGTGCGACCCAGATGCGTTCGAATGGAGCTGTCGCTGGCCAGTTGGCCGCGCCTTCAGCAGTTGTTAATAACCAGCGAGAGACTGGCTGATGAAAAAAACGGATGTTGGCATCCAATTGCCCTGAACGAGAGCAGACAATGTGAATAGGCTGGGGGGGCTGTGCTCTTTGACGACGCTGTGCTAGCAACTCCGGGGTTTTGACTAGAGCTGTAGTCCCATACGCACGCAGGGTGCTAGCCCCGAATAGAGTGGCATCTGCGATCGCAAGTTGCTGTTCTAGATGCTGCTGATCGACCGTGGAGGGAAACCTGGCAGCGGTGCGCTGGGCATCGCTGATTTTGCCATCGGCACTCATCGCTAAAACCATGATGACATGGGGCCGACAGCTAGTTTTAGAATGGGTTTGTAGGGCCGGTGATGACATGGTTTCAGACATGGGCTGGGCAACACTGACCCTCGATATGAGCTAATTTGTGAGAGGCTGACAGATAGCGAATGTGACAGACTGGCCGACTGTTAGGCCCGTAGCGACAAGTAATGTGTGATGCCCGGTAATGTTCGATTTCAAGCGATTAAGCTACCTTTGAGAAGGCTTCATCTATGTGAGTGCTACTTCAACTTTTGGATGGCTAGCCGGTAGCTAGGTAAGACCAGTCGATAAACTAAGTGGGTGTTAGCACCGGTATCAGTAATAACACGATGCCCGTGGGTACGGTCATTGTCAAAACTGATCTAATGCGTAGGGTGGTTTATCAGTGGAGATAACATCGAGATAGACAAAGTTAGCATGGTAGCGAGCAGCTTTGGTTAAACTATCGCCGACTCAGCGGTCAGCGTTCTGATTCGTTGTTATCTCCGATTTTGAATCCATGTCTTATCTACGATTCCTATTGAAATCAGCGACGATTCTTAGATTCTTGTAAGTATTTAGCGGTTTATGGCTAAGCGTCCTCTTTCATTTCGTCGATTATTAATACTGCGTATCTTATTGCTAAGTACGCCTGTATTACTGATTGGTCAGGCGATTACTTTGCGCAAAGCACGTTCGAGTCTGCTAGAAACCGCCCGACAAAATTTAACCAGCAGTGCGATCAACAAGGCCACTGGATTGACGGAAAGCGTCCGAGCCGTCGAGTCTGAATTAATGTTGTTGGCTGATAGCCAGTCCCTTAAGTCTGGAGATGCTGCGACTGTAGCGGCGGCTCTGAATCGCTACACCGATATTGCTTCCCACCGGGTTGGCTGTTTGGAGCTGATCGATGCTGAAACGGGTGAGGTGGCGTCTTCTACCTGTGATACATCCCTATTGCCAACGCCGCTACAGCTTCCCTGGCAGCAACAACCGACAGGGGAAGCTGATTTCTACTTAGTAGATTTGGATAGTCCTTATCGGGCAGGGACAAAGCCTTTACCAGAGTTTAATAACGATGAGCAGGGTATGCACTCCTCTCTCCTTGATCTGATTGTGGCTACCCCTATCTATAGTCCAGAGGGCGAACTACGCTATACCCTGTCTGCTCAGCTTGGTTTTACTCAGCTAGAAGATACAAATCCGCGCTCACTGGTGGGTAAAACCGTCATTATTGACCCTAATGGGATTGTGGTGACCCATCCCAACCCTGAGCTAGTGGGGCTTTCGGTAGACGATCTCCATGGGGCCGATCGGTTTGTCAGCATTATCAGCAGCATTCGGGTGGGCAATGCCGATACCTTACATTTGTTTAGCCTGTTAGAAAGCGGTGATGAGTGGTTAGCGGGCTATAGCGGTGCCAAGCTGCCCGTTTCTACAGGACAGACCCAAACCTGGAATGTGCTGGCAGTAACGCCCATTAACCAGGCCCTCCACGCCTTGGGGGAAATTCGCATGATTTTATTCTTGCTGACGTTGGGGTTGTTAGGGGCTAATGCTCTCCTTGCTCTCTATGTGGCTCGTAGTCTGTCACTGCCTGTAGAGCGCTTGATCCATTACACTCAGCAGGTTCAAGATCTGTCCTCTGAGGTGAAGGCGGCTCCTAAGAATCGCAGTATTTGGGAGCTAGACTATCTTGGACAAGTCCTAGAGCGGATGCTGCGTCGTCTGGAAGGGGGAGCCCAAGAGCTACGTCAGGCTTGGGAAAATGCCCAGATGGCTAACCAGCTCAAAAATGAGTTCCTGGCGAATACGTCCCACGAGCTACGCACGCCTCTCAATGCCATCATTGGTTGTGTTCGTTTGGTCCGTGATGGCTGCTGTGATGACCGTGAAGAGGAACTAGAGTTTTTGGAACGGGCTGATAATGCCGCGATTCATTTGCTCAAAATCATTAATGACATTTTAGATATTGCCAAAATCGAATCAGGCACTGTCAGCCTTGACCTGGAAACCTTGGATTTAGGCTCCATTGTTCAGGATGTGCTGGATATGCAGGCTTTGCAGATTCAGCAAAAAGGATTGACGTTACATCGCCCCACTAAGTCAGAGCCGATCTGGGTCAAGGGGGATGGGGATAAATTGAAGCAGGTATTGCTTAATATTGTGTATAACGCGATTAAATTTACCCACAGCGGCAGTATCACAGCCAAGATCGACGTGGTTCATCATGTCGATACTCCCGATGATGACGCGGAATCGGTGCCAGCACCTCGGGTCAGCGTAACCATCCAAGATACTGGCATTGGCATTGATCCAAAGGATCAACAGAAGCTATTTCATCCCTTTGTTATGGTGGATGGCACTCACACGCGCAGTTATGAAGGCACGGGGTTGGGGCTGGCGATTTCCAAGAATTTTATGAAGCTGATGGGGGGAAGCATTGGCCTCGACAGCGAAGGTGTAAACCAAGGCACGGCGGTCACCGTGAGTTTGCCACTGTTAGCGAATCAGGGAGAGATCGAAGCAGCACCTCAAGATGAAAACACAACGGGGGCTACCGCACAGGTCCTGGTGGGACAGCAGGCGGAGGGTTAAGTTGACGAGCAGGTCAACCCCAATCTTGCGGGTACTGTGGGCAAACCCAGTCACCTGCTTGCTCTAGGGATTGAGTAAGGGCTGCCAAGATAGCGACCAGGCGCGTGCCAACGATGCCTGAAGAAAGTGGTGAGGGTTGATTGGTGAGCACGCTGTGGACAAAGCGATCACACATCGTGGCCAGGGGCTCTTGCTCTGGCACCTCGACTGATATCGTGTCTAACCCGGTGGGGGAAAATGTATCGGTTTCTAGCTGACCAAGCTGCAGCGTGAGGGGAGATTCGGGACGCATTTCGTCAAAGACAAGGCTGCCGAGATCGCACACCACAGTCAGCTGTCGCTGTTTGTGAGGATTGGCCCAGCATAAATGAACTGTGGCTTCAAAACCGCTGGGGTAGTGCAGCCGACACCAGACAACATCATTCAGGGGTCCGGTTTGGCCCGAGCGCTGTAGCCAGGTCAGTCCCTGGGCCTGGACACGGATGGGAAAATCCCCCAGCCAGTGGTTAAAAATAGCAATATCATGGATGGCCAAATCCCAAAGCGCATCGACGTCATAACGTACAGGTCCCAGATTGGTGCGGGCGGCGTAGCCATAGCGGGGGGAACCCAAACGTTCCAGGCTGCTTTTAGCCTCAGCTACGGCAGGATGAAAGAGATAGGTATGGTCAATAAAAAGCTGTCGATTTTGGTGTTGGGCCAGCTGGCAGAGCGTAGCGGATGTGGCTGCCGTTAGCGTTAGGGGTTTTTCACATAGCACATGGAGCTGACGTTGGAGAGCCGCCGTGACGATGGTCTCGTGGGTAATGGCGGGCGTTGCGATCGCGACGGCGTTAATACCCTTGATGTCTAAAGCAGCTTCCCAGTGGGTTAACAATGCTACCGAATCGTCTAGATTAAATTGCTGGGCGATGGTTGCCAGCCGTTCACTAGACGAATCGACCACGGCCCGCACCTGGATTTGGAGATGAGCCAGGAAGTTGCGTAGTAGATGGGTGCCCCAACGCCCCACACCTATCAGTGCCAGCTGAATTTGGCCTGTTTTTGACGCCATGCCTGCCTACCCCGTTTTAATGAAATTAACCGCCCAGCGTGTGGGTTTGGTCAGCGCGGTTCACCCCCTGGTTTCACGGTGATTAGGGGCTCTAATTGTTGATAAGCCTGCCGAGCCGCACGTTGTTCTGCCTGTTTAATCGATGGGCCTTTACCCTCTCCCCAGAGTTTTCCCTGGTACTTCACCTGAGCATAAAAACGTTCTGGATCGCCGTGGCCCTGGCTAATTTCCTTGACGGTATAGTCAGGCAATTGTTTGCTATGGGCCTGGGTTAGTTCTTGGAGGGCGGCTTTGTAGTTTTGGCGGGCTGGATCGTTTTTGATCGCTTGAGTGAGTCGCTCAAAGTGGGCATCCAACCACGGACGAATCAAGCTGAGATTATGGGTGCTGCTGTATAGGGCTCCGAGTACGGCTTCAAAGGCATCGGCCAGGCGCGAACTGTGACCGGCTCGATCGCCAGCGGCACTGGAGGATATGTGTAGATAGCGGCCAAAGTTATAGCTTTTGGCCAGTGTGGCCAGGGTTCGGTCGCTAACCAGCTGCGATCGCACGGCGGCCATTTCTCCAACGCTCATCTGAGGATAGGTTTCTTGTAAAAACTCTGCTGCAGCTAGACGTAAGGCCGCATCCCCTAGAAACTCTAAGACCTCATTATTATGATCAGCTGAACTAGAAATATCTATCAGTGCCTGATGCAGCAAGTCCCAGCGTACGCATGTGCTGTCCACTATGCCTAGCTTTGCGATCAACTGTTCGAGTGTTTGTCTGCGTCGGGGATCGCTTTCCATCACCCGTTCCCTAGTGTCCATACCCCGTTCGCTACTCACCACGCAGTGCTCCCTAAAAAAATGGAAAGAGTCAGCCGTAAGCCGGGTTCTGTTCTCGATGATGTCACCATCAACGGGCGGTTATCTATCTGGGACAACTGTTACCAGTTGCCTCTAGCGGTACACCAAAAGCGGGGCTGGAAAAAGGTCAACCATAGCCCCTGCGACCTTGCTCCTAGCCGGGGTTTACCGAGCCAGCACCTCTCGATGCTGCTGGTGCGCTCTTACCGCACCTTTGCACCCTTACCTGTGGTGTGGGTAAGCACAAGGCCTACCCCGACCCATCGGCGGTATGTTTCTGTGGCACTATCCTCACGGTCACCCGCACTGGGCGTTACCCAGCAAGCCTGACCTTTCAGGAGCCCGGACTTTCCTCAGATTAGAGCAAACCTAATCTGCAACCGCAGCACCAACTCTTTCCGACTAACTATAATATCGCGGGGCCACAAGAAACTTACATAAGCCCACAGCACAAAAAAGGCTGCCATCGGGCAGCCTTATCTCAGTACAATCCACAATCATGGCTATGGTCTGGAGAGGTGCTTTGGAATCTATCGTAAATGTTCCAAAAGCCCCGAGCGTTCCAGTACCATCTGAACCTGCGCATTCATGCCTTTAGCGACAATTTTTGCACCTGTCTGGTGAGACTGAATGATACCTTCCCAAAAGATGGATGCTGTCGCCGGGTCAATAAATTTCGTTTTTGCCATGTCGATAATTAGCGTGACCCCTGGCCGAATTTTCTGCTTTAAATCTTGCCGGAAAAAAGGGGAAATCATCATGTCTACGCGACTGGGCAGACGAATGACCGCGTATGCTGTGGCTGGACTTGCATTCATGGGTAGCAAATATCACTCAGTACATTACTACGGTAAGCAAAATAGCGTTGGGATACGTGGGTTGTTTTACGGATAAAATCAAGGATTTACATGCTTTTAACAGAGCTTTTGCAATTCTTTTAGGATCGGTATTTACTGAAAAAATACGGATATTTCCTGTAAAAAATACCTGTATAGCCAATAAAAGGCGACTCAGAACACTGTAGAGCCCTGAATCGTGACTACTTGAGACATCCGATCTGCTTCATCCCTCCGTCCTTAGTCATGCATCTAACTGTGATTCATCTCACTCGTACTCATAATGAGTTTGGGTTAGTATGGGGATTCAAGCGGGAGGTTCGTTATGGAACAGCTGTCTCAATCCTGGTCTGATGTAGCGTCCGATGTGATGAGCGATGGAGTGGCGTCGAGTGCGTTAGCCAGTTTTGGCACCGGCTTGGGGGCGCTGCCGGTTCTGTTTACCTCGCGGCTCGGTGAACGCTGGCAAACTCTGTTGTTGAGTGTTGGTAGCGGGGTAATGTTAGCTGCGGCGACGTTTTCGTTGTTGCTTCCAGCCTGGCGGCTGGTGAACCAGGCGGCTGGTGTAAACAGGTGGTTGGGAGATGGTGCGATCGCAATGGCTATTGTCGCTGGTGCAGCCCTATTTTATGGGTTGGCCAGCGTGTTGCCAGAGCCTGAATTGGATCAACAGTCTGGCCATGTATGGCTTTTTGTCTTAGCTATTGCCCTCCATCATTTTCCAGAAGGGTTGGCGGTTGGGTTGGGGACTGAATTCACCCATGATCCTGGCATCGCTATCGGTGTGGCATTACAAAATTTGCCAGAGGGGTTGATGGTGGCTCTGGCACTGCGGCAGCTTGGCTACGGCCCTGGGTTTGCCCTACTTCTGGCGACACTATCTGGCTGGTTAGAACCGTTGGGTGGTTGGCTGGGGGTGACTTTAGTCGATCTGGGTGCTGCGATCGCTCCTATAGCGATGGCCTCAGCGGCGGGAGCTATGTTGTTTGTCGTTAGCCATGAGTTGTTGCCCAGGCTTAACCTAAAAACTTTAAATAGTGGTGTGGGTATGGCAACAGGACTGGTAATGATGGGGGTGGTAGAACAGCTTTTGGGATAGAAAATTAGCGGTAGCGTTGGTTCATCTATCGGCGTCTAAATCCACCCCTAAGGCCTGTTTCAGGATTGCGTAGCCAGACGTCACTATTGAGTTGTTGAGGCGCACAGGGCAATGGCGACCCCCAACACTTATTCGAGTTTTCTGGCAAAAAATACTGAATATTGTTCACCTGCATCAGATTCACCTTAACCGTCGGTAGCTGCGGTGGCATGACTAGCTGTTGGCTTAATTGGATGCCGCTGAAATTGATGACTGTTAGGCTAATAATAAATAGAGCGCCAAACATCAAAGCCTTGGGCAGTTGGTTAATGGGTGCTACTAGTTGGCATACGAGGCTGTTTGACAGATTGCCATGGGTGCAAACAGTTGCGAGAATTAACGTTGGCAACAGCACAAAATAACCCAACCCAAAGCGAATCAGTGGGGCCTGACTAAATATAAACCCCATACCTAAAAGGCTGAGGGCAATGATCCAAAGTTCGGCGGCGTTTTGCCGAATATTTGTTTTCTTCAGTATCCAGATCGTACTGGGAATGGCAATGATCACCAAAATCAACATGACCTTGTTGAGATGAGAGATCTGTAGCCATTGACTCAAGGTCCATAGCCAGACGTTGGCATCGCTTGGCGGTGAGCCAAACCAGTCCTGCCAACCGTTAATTCGTGCCAGGGCATGGGCCGCTTGTTGTGATGACAAGGCCCAAGGAGCGGCAGCACACATCCAGGAAGAAGGATATAACGGACAGCCAGAGGTGACTATCCCAAACAGTAACAGGGGGGATAACAATATCAGACTAACTCCAGCCCCTAATGCGAGTTGGGTTGGTTTATCCCAGTTGTGAGCAATGTAGTATAGGGCAGCTATGGCCACAATTGGCAGACCGTTGAGCTTAAAGGTAACTGCACCGAGGCCTAAGACTAAAGGGATCATGGCATCTGTGCAGCACCAGTTTGAGCATTTTGTCTGGAGCATGGCTGTCGCTTGAGTATGGCAGTTTTGTTGCTGTTGCGAGAGACTGAAAGTGGCCCAGGCCACTATGCCCGTAATTAAAATCACGGGCAAATCGGGGGAGGGAGAAATCAAAATTGCTGATAGGAATGGTGTGAAAACAAACAAAGGTAGAGTCAGAGTACAGTAGATAACAATAAACCAATCTGACTTGACAGCTCTTTTAGCCAGAATATAGTGCGCTGCTACACTTCCCTGTAATAAAACTAGAAAGAACAAATATCCATTGAGGATGGCACTGCTACGGTCTCCTAGAAAACCAGGGTTAAACGGTGCTGCTAAGGCAAACCAGGAGGAGACAAATGCAAAGCCGTTATTTAATAAAGCTATACCGGGTACAGCGCCATAATCGGCGATCCAGCGAATTGCTCCAAAATGGTATAGACCCGTATCAAACCAGGATACTTGTTTTGAGGTGAGACTGGCTGTGCCCATGGCGATGAGAGCACCAATCAACAGCCATCGATCTGATACTTGTAATAGGATATTGACTGCGTTTGTCCTGACGGGGGATAACCTTAAGGCTAGGCCGGTGATCAGCCCCAATACTAGCAACCCAATTAGGGGTGATAGGGGGATAACCAGTGCGATCGCAAGAAATATATTGGCAAGTACAACGAGCCCAAGCCAAGCCGATATAAAAAAACGATCTCCTGAACGACTAAAGTTGTCTATGGGAAAAAGGGTAAGAATACCTATGCCAGTAACAAAGCTAGTACTGAGCAATAGTCCCCAAGACAATAGAAAATAAAGCATTTATTTTTTGAGTCTGGATATCAGGTATCAAGAAGTTGTTTTTTACGTATGAATCCTGGCTCTCCCGTTTAAATAATATTTTTTAGCCTCAATAATTTTTCTCTGGTAGGTATTAGTATTTTTATGACTTTTAATAATGTATTAAAAAGACTAGAATTGCTATAAATTGTTTCCCCATGATTTGTAACCATCCCATATATCGTTGGCTGAGGCTGTAGAGGGGTGGATGAGTGATGGAGTAACGGGGGAATTATTGAAGTGCGGGAGCCTAAATGTCATCTTTAATACCTCCTCTAAAGGTTCCAAGATTTAAATGGCTTATTAAAACTATCTTGCTAGCCTTAAATATCTGAAGTTCTTGTAAGCTGCAGATATTTTTATCTCATCACTCCTAAGCTGCTTCAAGAATTTTCATGAACTCATCATTCCTATGAAAAATTGTTTATGGAATCGATAGTTAAAAGCTTGCATAAAGCTTTTAGAGTTCATAGGAGTTAGGAATTACACGTGTGATAAGTTGCATTAAGAATGATAGGGCGTATTTCCCTGAAAACAGTTATTAGCTTAAGTAGTTAGTCCTAGGTGCAGGGGCTCATATTAAGACATAGGGGCTTTTAGAGAAAGAGGATAAGAGGCATTTGCCATCGACTCTTTAGGAATCAAAGAGGGTGAAAATGTTGTTTGCCCTACATTGTGTGTGGCAAGTCTAGCTAGCAAAGGCTATTGGCATTTCTGCCGATGGTCTTATCCTTCGTATTAATAACCTTCTTACTGGTTTGCTATGGCAGTTTCTCAACCAACCATTTTAGTGACAGGTGGTGCAGGTTATATTGGCTCTCATGTGGTGAAGACATTGCAGCGACAGGGATATGGTGTCCTTGTTCTAGATAACCTTGTCTACGGGCATCGCGATGTTGTTGAAAATGTGCTCCAAGCAGACTTAGTTGTTGGTGATATATGCGATCGCGCCTTATTAGATCGTATATTTGCCATCCACGATATTGCGGCGGTGATGCATTTTGCGGCCTATGCCTATGTGGGTGAATCGATCAAAGATCCAGTAAAGTACTATCGCAATAATGTGACAGGCACCGTCAACCTGTTGGAAGCCATGGTTGACGCTGATGTAAAGAACCTGGTTTTCTCATCCACCTGTGCCACCTATGGCGTGCCCAGCACCGTGCCGATTACTGAAACGTTGCCCCAGCAGCCCATTAATCCTTATGGGGCTAGCAAGCTCATGGTTGAGCGTATTCTGGCAGATTTTGATCATGCCTATGATCTGAAGTCTGTGTGTTTTCGATACTTTAATGCGGCTGGTGCTGACCCCGATGGTCAACTGGGGGAGGACCATACCCCTGAGACTCATTTGATACCGTTAGTGCTGCAAACAGCTCTGGGCTCTCGAGAGTCTATTTCTATTTTTGGTACAGACTATCCAACCGCTGATGGTACCTGTATACGAGACTATATTCATGTGATGGATTTAGCCCAGGCGCACATTCTAGGCATAAAACATTTATTACAAGGTGGCCAAAGCGAAGCCTTTAATCTGGGCAACGGCAATGGGTTTTCGGTTAGACAGGTAATTGAGACTGCCAAGCAGGTGACTGAAAAGCCTATTCATGTGATTGAAGCTGAGCGTCGCCCCGGTGATCCGCCGGTTCTGGTGGGTAGCCATGAAAAAGCTAAGACCCTGTTAGGATGGCGACCTCAGTTTTCTGACCTTAAAGAAATTTTGAGCCATGCCTGGGTGTGGCATCAAAAACGTCATGGGGTGATCTGTCCGCCAGTGGCTACGGAGATGACTGGCGGACAGCGCTGCCCTTCAAGCCAGGTTTTGGTGGGGAGGTAACGCTCATGAGCCACGACAATCCTTTGGTCTCGGTTGTGATTCCGGCGTATAACGCGGAACAATTTATTGAGCGCACATTGGTTTCCGTGCTCAATCAGACCTATGGCCATCTAGAGATTATTGTGGTGGATGATGGGTCTTGCGATCGCACTGCCGACATTGTCCAAACCCTGGCTCGTCAGGACGAACGCATTATCTTACTACAGCAGGAGAATGCCGGTGTGGCCGCCGCACGTAATACTGGCATACACCATGCTCAGGGCACCTTTATTGCCCCCTTAGATGCTGATGATATTTGGTATCCCGAAAACATTGCCCAACAGTTAGACTGTCTGCAGCAAGGCAATAGTTCTTTGGGACTTTGCTATGCCTGGACGGTAGATATCGATCACGATGATCAGCTGCTCCGCAATTTTCGAGCTGCTCAAATAACAGGTTCTGTTGCCAGGACGCTCCTCTGCCATAACTTTTTAGGTAATGCCAGTGCCAGCCTGATTCGACGTGAGTGTTTTGATACTGTTGGTGATTATGATTGCAGCTTTAATCAAAAACAAATTCAGGGCTGTGAAGACTGGGATCTATATTTACGCATTGCTGAGCAGTATGAATTTTGTGTAGCACCCCAATTCCTTGTCGGATATCGTAGAACACCCGAGAGTATGTCCTCAAAAAATACTCTCAAAATGGCTCAATCCCATAGCTACATGTTAGAAAAAGCCCGCTCAAGAGGCGGAGAGGCTCCTAATTTTTTCTATCGACTATCTAGCAGCAGCTTTTACATGTATTTAGCGAGGCAAAGCTCTCTCAACAATAGACCTCACGATACTTTGCAATGGCTTTTAACTGCCCTAAAACGTGATCTGCTCACAGTGCCATGGCGATATGGTTTTTATCTGCTAATGCTCAAAAGCCTGATCGCCTTGAGCCCTGACCGTATAAGTAATCTATTGAAAACAATCCGATCTCTGTTGACGTCTCCAGATCAGCTGCTCAAACAGATGCAATCTTCTGTCACTCAACCCTCAGCCTCTCGCATTCAATTCAAACTCCTTGTCGGTAACACATTCCACACCCTGATGTCTCACTATCCCCAGCGAAGTCGCAAACCAAAGACCGTAAACTCTGCATCCATAGGGTTACCCGCCAGTATCAAATAGCCAACAGATATTCAAAATAGCTAATTATCCAGGACCGATTACGATATGCTCTATCCTATTAAAATTGCTGATATTGATCTGAGCCAGCCCATTCAGAATGTTGAAAATCTAGAGGGATATATCGCCTTTAAAGGTCTAGTACGCGTTAGGGAAAGAATCTTAGGATATATTCAGCTGCCCATTACCAACGACTCTGTAGCGGCAGAGGCTATTACTTATGCGGTTATGGAGCAACATAGTTGGGGCTTTATTGAAACTTTTTTACGTAACCGTTTAGCTGCAGGTGATAAAGAAAATACCTTTAATTTTCACAATTTATTTGATGATAGGACAGACCTTGTTGCTCAAGCATATCCGTTTGTCACTGTAGCCGTATGCACTCGAGATCGGGCTGCAGACTTAGCGTTATGTCTACAAGGATTGGCCGCTGTTGACTATCCCCATTTTGAAGTCCTCGTCGTCGACAATGCACCGACCAATGACGACACTCGTCAGCTATTAGAACAAGAGTTTCCACAGTTTCGTTATGTTTGTGAGCCCAGACCTGGACTAGACTGGGCCAGAAATCGAGCAATTTTTGAAGCTAAAGGCGACATCATTGCCTATACAGATGATGATGTGGTTGTTGATCAGTACTGGGTTAAGTCCCTGGCCAGGGTCTTTGCCGACAATGATGATGTGATGGCAGTGACCGGACTGGTTGTTCCCTACGAACTGGAAACAGAGTCCCAGGTTCTATTCGAAACCTATGGCGGCTTTGGTCGTGGATTTGAGCGCAAGTGGTATCGTCCTACAAATCAACGGCTCCCCTATCAGTGGTTGGGGGCAGGGCAATTTGGTACAGGAGCCAACATGGCCTATCGTCGTTCGGTGTTTGAAGAGATTGGCTATTTTGATCCTGCTTTAGATGTGGGTACCGTCACCAATGGTGGCGGGGATCTGGAAATGTTCTTTCGTGTCTTGAAAGAAGGTCACACCCTTGTCTACGAACCTGATGCCATGGTGAGACATCGTCATCGACGTGACTACGCTAAATTAAGGTCTCAGATTGCTAATAATGGCATTGGTTTATTTTCCTATTTTAGCCGTGCTTCAAGCTATTACCCTGATGAAAAAGGAAGCTTTTATAAATTGAGTATATGGTGGCTATGGTGGTGGAATCTGCGTCGATTGCTGTTTTCCTATCTCCATCCATTCCGATTTCCTAAAGATCTAATCATTGCCGAGTTTCTCGGCTGTTTCCAAAGTTTGGGACGTTATTGGCAAGCCCACAAAAATGCTCAAAAAATTGCTAAAGACTTTCCGGCTGAACCACAATTTTTAGCCTCCCGTAAACGAGCAACGACACCTGACAACCAGCCTCGAAAAGTAGGGACTGCTATTCGTAATATTGACCTCAGTCAACCCTTAGAGCCGCTCACGGATGTTGTCACCTACAGTGACGTTCAGATTTTTGCCACTTGGCAAGGTCAGTCTCTAGGGAATATCTATATTGCCAACAGCTATCAACCGATTAGCGTTAGTCGATTAACAGAGGTGTTAACAGCTGCCTTCGGACTTAAGATCCTCGAACTGGTCTATCAATTCAATTCCGAAGAAGTGTGGACCAACTTGCTATCAACTATGAAAGCAAAAATCACATCCAGCCACGGGCGCAAGGCGCAGCAATTGACCTTGCCCGTGGATGTGTCTGTATCTGTTGTTTTAGCGACCTATGATCGACCCGACGATCTTCGCAAATGTTTAGAGAGTTTGGTGAGCCAAAAGTCGAAGCGGGAGATAGAAATCATTGTTGTTGATAACAATCCAAAATCAGAGTTAACTCCTCCGGTAGTGGCGGAATTTCCAACAGTTAAACTAGTCAATCAGATACGCCAGGGTCTTGCCTATGCCCGTAATGCCGGTATATCTGCTAGTAAGGGCGATATCGTTATTGCCACTGATGATGATGTCACCATGCCACCTACCTGGCTAGAAACTCTGGTGGCTCCGTTTTCTCGCCCTGATGTTGCTGTAGTCACAGGTAATGTCTTGCCTGTTGAGCTAGAAACCCAGGCCCAACATCTTTTTGAAAGCTATGGTGGTTTAGGGCGAGGCTTCACTGCCTATGAGGTTGGTGGAGATTGGTTTGAAGAGAATCCATTGCGGACAGTGCCCACCTGGAACCTGGGGGCAACCGCCAATGCTGCCTTTAAAAAATCGATATTTGCCGATCCTAAGATTGGCCTGATGTATGAAGCATTAGGGCCTGGTACCCCTGCTGGAGGCTGTGGTGAAGACACCTATGTTTTTTATAAATCTCTCAAAGCGGGTTACACCCTGGTCTACACTCCAGATGCCTACGTCTGGCACAGACATCGTCGCACTATGCAAGCCCTCAAGCGACAAATCTTTCACTACAGTAAAGGTCATGTTGCTTATCATTTAACCACTCTGATAAAAGACAAGGATTTGAGAGTCTTGGCTAGACTTTTTGTGGGGTTGCCACTGGCGCATCTATCACGTATCTACTACCGCATGAGAGGACTAAGCACATACCCAATTTCGTTTATTTTATTGGAAATACGCGGCAATCTGATGGCACCCTTGGGATTAGTGCTATCCCATTGGCGCACTAAGAGAATAGGAACAACCCAACCGTTATCTCTAACAAGTAGAGAACCAGGAGAGCTAGATCATCTCACTGCTGAAAAACCTTTAAGTGACTTGGTGTCTCAGAAAGCCTTAGTGACCAGTCTTAATCAAGAGTGAGCCAGCTATGTTTTTGCCTCAGACCTCTGTAAGCCAACCCCTGCAGAGAAAATTTATATATCAGTATGACCTTACCCGTGAGCTGGTTGCACGGGATATGAAACTGCTTTATAAACGCTCTATTTTTGGAGTGGGGTGGACTCTAATTGCCCCATTACTAAATCTAGCGGTATTTGTTTTTGTATTTCAGGTTGTTTTGGTTTTGGATGTTCCTAATTATTCATCCTATGTTTTTACAGGTTTATTGGTTTGGACATGGTTCCAGACCTCACTCTTTCAATCAGCCGGGGTGATCATTTCAAATCGAGCTTTGATTCGTCAACCGGGCTTTCCCAAACCCATTCTGCCGGTGGTGATTGTGATGACAGGATTGGTCCATTTTGTCCTGGCTTTACCAATTCTGATCGTATTCTTGATGATTGATGGGATACAGCTCAGCTCGGTAATTTTTTTGTTGCCAGCCTTGCAACTGTTGCAATTTCTGCTCACGCTTAGCTTTGCTTATTTTCTAGCAGCTGTAAATGTCACCTTTAGAGATACTCAGCATACCCTAGGCGTATTGCTGCAAATGTTCTTTTATCTGACACCAATTTTTTACGACGTTGGTAATGTTCCCTCTGAGCTGCAATACCTGTATGGATTAAATCCCATGGTTCATCTGGTAACAGCGTATCGTTCTCTTTTAATTGATGGTGCTTTTCCGGCTCTGATGCCTCTGCTGTGGATAGGATTTGGCTCCTTAATCTTGTTACCTCTGGGTCACAAGCTGTTTCTAAATCAGAGCGGTCGTTTTGTTGAGGAGCTGTAGATGAACGGGACAGTTATTGCTGAAAACCTGGGTAAACGATTTAATTATTACGATGGTCACCGGCCTGCGACCATTATGGAGGCGGTCTTATCTGGGTTCAAATTGATGCAGCCCGTTAAGAAGTTTTGGGCGATCAGAGATGTCACCCTTGAAATTGCCCCCGGTGAGATGCTGGGAATTATTGGTAAAAATGGAGCTGGTAAATCTACACTGCTGCAGCTGCTGGGTGGAGTGATTCAGCCCGATGAAGGGCAAGTGATGATAGCTGGCCGTATTGGCGCGTTGTTAGATTTAGCGGCTGGTTTCCATTCAGACTTAACCGGTAGAGAAAATATTTATGTAACCGCTATTTCGGCTGGGTTGACCCGACGTGAAGTCAACCAGCGTTTATCCGAAATCATTACTTTTTCCGAGCTTGAGAATTTTATTGATCTGCCTCTGAGAACCTATAGCACGGGCATGATGATGCGTTTAGCATTTTCTGTAGCTGTGCATACCGATCCTCAGGTAATGCTGGTGGATGAATTTCTCTCTGTTGGTGACTTGGCGTTTCAAACCAAATGTCTCAAGCGCATTCATGAGCTGAAGACACAGGGGTGTGCCATTGTCCTGGTTTCCCATAGCCCAGATCAAATTAAATCTTTGTGTGATAAAGCGCTGTGGCTGAGTCGAGGATATGTGGCTGCCTATGGTGATCCTGAAGTTGTGATTCAACAATATGTGGATGCTATGCAGCTAGAAACTCGTAAACGTACACCCACCAGCCATCCTGCGGTCAAAACAGCTTCAGGGTTTGAACTCAAAGTCAACAAAAATCGATTTGGCTCCCTGGAAGCGGAGGTGATGGGTCTACAGATTCAAGCTCCCAATCAAGGGGATGTTGCCGAAGTGTATGGAGGCACGTCAATGAGGCTCCTGATTGACTATGTAGCGCATACTCCTGTGGAATCTCCTATATTTGGCATCAACATTAGTGACGCCAAAGGGATTAACTGTTATCAGACCAATACCAATACAGCAGATGTGGCCTTACCAACAATTCAGGGGCAGGGACGCATTGCCCTGGAAATTGAGTGCCCTAGTCTGGAAACAGGCCACTACTTTGTTGATGTTGGGATCTATGAGAAGGATTGGGCCTATGCCTATGATTTTCACTGGCAGGTTTATCCAATTGTGATTCGAGCCTCTAAGGTTGAAAGGTCTGCTGCCAAGTCATTTCAAAAATGGGAGCTACTGAGTGTTTAGGGGTGGTTAGAGATGCTGTTAGTTACCTGCCCAGACACGGTTGACCATAAGGGGACGTCTTATGAAAATCAAAAATCTTTCGAACTATATATTAATTCTTATTTTGGCCGCTGCAGCGGTTTTACGGTTTAACAATATCAATCAACCCTTTATTGATGCATTTAGCTGGCCCCAGGCGAATACAGCTATGATTGCTGATAATTTCTTTCGGGTTGATTGGAATTTTTTACATCCACAGGTAAGTTGGGGCGGAGATGATCCTAACTATCAGGCTCGGGAATTTCCGACGGTTAGCTATATTGCCGGTACGCTTTACTTTTTGCTAGGGGAGCATGAGTGGGTAGGGCGTGCTGTTGTGGTGTTATTTGGTTTATGGGGGATTTTTGCTTTTTATAAGTTGGTTACCCATATTAGAGATACCAAAACAGCTTTGGTCAGCGCTGCTGTGCTGGCAATTATGCCGGGTAGTATTTTTGTTGATCGGTCGTTCTTAAGTGATCCGGCTATGGTGGCCTTGGTGACTACTAGCTTTTGGATGTTGTTGGTCTATTTGCGGACGGGACGTGAGCTTTACCTGGTACTTGCTGGCGTTACAGGTGCATGGGGGGTGGCCTCAAAATACATCGGGCTGGTAATTGTGTTACCGATGGTCTACGCCATTGGTAGTTATGTACGGCAGTCTTCTGGCCGCGACCGTTATAGTATTACGGCTTTAGGGACGTTTGGTTTTTTTGTGCTTGAAGCGGCGATCTTTAACTTACTTTGGGCCTATCGGCTAAATCCTACCCATACAGAACAGCCATTATTGGGTGTAGAGAGTTCGGTTTGGGAAGATGGGATAGGGACATGGTTAGACCAAAGTTATTTTTTGGCCGAGCTTTGGCAGATATTGAATGGGTGGCTGTGGACAACACCTATTTTGTTGTTAGTTCTAGTGGGTCTATGCTTACCAGGGGTGAACCAAAAAGGTGAGAAAAAAACTCGATGCAAATATGTCACACCTCTACCGTGGTTATTTCATGTTTGGCTATTAGCATTGGGCGTTTTTTATATATTTTGTGCGAAAGAGCTTGTCTATTATCCCTGGACGCTTGCTATCCTCAACCCAGCTGCTGCCGCCTTATCTGGCCATGCTATTGTCCAACTAATATCATTTATCACGTCAAAAAAACAATCTGCCCTTTCGGTAGTGTTGATGTTGTTTTTTCTATTTTTTATTGGATTTAATGGCCATAAGGCGACTGGTTGGCTTTATCAAGCCTATGCCCAAGAAAGTTATGAAATGGGTTTGGAGCTCAGGCAAATTACACAACCTCATGAGATGATTGTGACTTTGGCGAATACTATCGATGATCCGATTGCACTCTACTATAGTCAGCGTCGAGGCTGGGCGTTCTCACGGGCTGTTGAAACTAAAGGGCGTGCCTGGAATCAGTTATCTGAAGATGATAATAAGTCGATCTTAATGTTTGAGCGTCTGCGGCTTCAAGGGGCAGACTGGCTAGGTATTGTTGATGAGCGTAGAAAAGACTTTTGGGTGAATCATCCAAAATTGGTAGATCATATCAATCGTACCTGCCATTTTCAGGAAAAAACATCTAAATGGGTGCTTTATAAGGTTCCCGGTGAGGTGGCTTGATGCCCTATGGGACTGGGCAGGCTAACTCTGCCAGCTGATGTTCGAATAGCCCTCACCCCAGCCCTCTCCCAGAGGGAGAGGGAGCCAGATTCAAAGTCCTTCTGCGATCGCTAAGTGGGACCATTAAAATCAGCGGCTGTCAGTGTGCCCGTAAACCCAGTCAGCTCCAGCAAAATATCATCGTCGGCCCAAACCCAGGTACTACCCGAACTGTTGACTTGACTGAGATCTTCAAAGTTCATTCCTGCCTGTAGCTCAAAATAGTCGCTGCCTTGGGCAAAATCGCCAACCGATAACCAACCATTCCCTGTGTGGACCACAAACATATCGTCGCCTGCTTCCCCAAAGGCAACATCATAATCTGTGGCTCCCCCAGCATTGGTGCCGAGATCAATCCGATCATTGCCGGAGCCAGCCTGCACCCAGTCATTACCTGAGCCAGTGGTAATATCTTTAGCCCCATCCGCTGCACCAACCCCGTTGGCCATATAAACAACATTGTTGCCATTGCCCAAAATAACAGTGTCACCACCTGTACCTAAACCAATGGTGTTATTACCAGCGCTAGAAACAATTCGATTGTTGCCATTGACTATCCAGGCGTTATCCTGACCTGTACCCAGGTCAATTGAGTTAATCTCTCCTGTTCCACTCAAGCCAGCCGTACTGTAGACAAAATCATTACCGTCCCCAGTGTCAACTACGGCTCCTCCTGCCGCTGTATTGATACCAACACGGTCATTACCAGCCGCAGTATAAATTGTATCTGAGCCTTCGGTACCCCCCCAAACGTTGTCTGCACCCTCGGTAGCGATGAGAATATCGTCTGGGTTTGCTGTGCCGTCGGTATTGCTGAGCAGATTACCAGCATAGGCCGTGCCGTTATTCCATACCTTGCCAGCCAGAGTACCCTCTTTGACGTATCCTGTTGCCGAGGAGCCATTGTCGGTAACAGGAGGCTGTTTATAGATACCCTGCAGTCGGGCTAAGGCTCCAGTCAGGCCAGCATTATAGTCCAGTGCTACTTCATTGCCCTGGAAATTAGTACGCAGATCCTCATAGGCAAAATCGTCATTGCGGGTTGGTCCCCCCACTAAAGCACCCTGGATAATATTAGTGTTAGGTTGAGACGTATCGCTGTAGGCCTGCCACCCGCTAATGCCATGGGCTCCCCGGTGATGTGGCTGCAGTGCATAGGAGTCACCAAAGCCAATCATATAGCTAAAGTTGAGAGGATTATCCCCCAGAATATAGTTGATTTGTTGTTCGGCAAAAGCACCATAGCCGCCATCGCCCGCATTGACAGTGTCGCTGTAGAGACCTGCCAGGAAGGCCGTATTGGCGGTGTAGCGTAGGGAGCCCCAGCCGCCAAGCTCTTGTGGCCAGGCAAGCCCGCCGGGAGTATAGCTAATCCCACCACCGGGCAACCAATAATCCAACCAGGTTTCCACATCAGTGGTGTACTGACTATCTCCGGTTAGCTGGGCTAACAAAACAGCGGTGCCATGGTCTTTACTATCCCAAGATTGGGTGCCGTCTAGCCAGAGCCCACCATAGTAGTTTTTGGCCTGATTGAGATAGGCCGTATCGGCATCCCCCGCATCAGCTAGAGACTTATGTAGCCAGGCTGCACTCCAGGCCAGTTCGTCTTCATAGCTATAGGAGACATAAGCTCCATCAGGATTGCGAAACTCAACATTGTTGGGATTCCAAAGTGAATCTGAGTATTTGCCTCGTTGTTTCCCATTGGCGGCATTATGATCGGCATCGTCGGCAAACTTGTAGAGCTGAACCGCATTATCAAGCAGTTTGTTAGCGTAGTCTGAATCTGTAGGGCGAAAGATCATGGACGCGGATGCCATGGCAGCGGCTACTTCCGCTGCCAAATCAGAGCCGGGATGCTGGCTATCAATTTTGAAGGATGGCCGCTCGGTAACGTTGTCAACTTCTTCGGGAGGAACCCATTGACTGTGGTCTTCGACAATATCGCCCACCTGTCCCCACAATGCTTGGGTAACCCCGTTACTAGTTTCATGGGCATTGAGCAAAAAATCAGTGCCCCACTTAATAGTTTCTAGGGCTTCATCGAGTTGATTACTTTGTTCATAAGCCTCTCGGTATTCCAGGACACCCCAACTCAGCATGGTGAGGCTGCTGGCCATGGGAAACACAAATTTGACGTGGTCTCCGGCGTCAAAATAGCCACCTGAGAGATCAACGCCCACATCTGAGCCATCATTGGTGACCGCATCACTGCGCCATGCAACTCGATTATCGTCTGGTAATTCTCCAGCTCGCTGAGCTTCGTAAAATAAAAGCGACTTTTCTAGTGCTTCACTGTAGTTAAATATAGAGTCTCTTGCTAGGGATGCTAAAGAAGCGCCATTATTATCAGAATTGTTAATTCCCATTATTTTTAAATCTCCGACTAGCTGACTCAGTGCTATAGGTTAAAAGTGTTATTCTGGCTTGGCAAAAACTTTACTAAAACAGTTTCAAAGATAATGCTGCTGCCGTATCACTAAACCGGCAAAAATTCGGGTATGACTCAGTGTTCTCAATAGAAGATCAGGACTTGAATGTGATTTTTAAGTACCTTTTAATCACTTCAGAGTAACAAAGAACACTTTTGCAACACCTACTTAAAAGTGTGATAACCGCGTATGCAAACGATAACGTTTAATGTGCTGCCAGCCATTAAATATGGTTCTGAAATTATTGAGTACACCCCATTGATGCGATTCGGAGTACGAACCTACAGACCCCTCTAAAAAAGATATCCTGGATCACCCTAATATGGTGTCTACATATAGTAAAAAGCTTGTAATTATTGTATAAAGGTGCTCGGTTGAGCTCAGGACACATTGGGTGGAACGCGAGACTGGACGCGGTAGTGACAGTCAAATTCTGTCACTAACCGTCAAACTCTAAAGAAGAGATAAAGCATTGAGCCGACGATCTAATAATGCCACTTCTAACGGGTTGTCGAGTTGCAGATAAATCTGCCGGGCATTCAGTAACAACTGTCGTGCCTGGTCAAAATTTTCTAAAATGACGTAAATATCGGCGAGTTTAACCTGAATGGTGGCTGCGCTCAGGGTCTCATCATTGGCCACGGCAATGCTCAGGGCTTGTTCATAGGCTGCCAGGGCCAGCTGGTTTAATCCTGTTTCGAGGTAAGTATCTCCCAGGGCAGTGTGGACTAAGTCTGAGGCATTGGGGTCTGAGGCCAGCGGGGTTAATATCTGCAGCGCATCTGCGTAAAGCTCATCTAGAAAGTACACGCCAGCTGCTGCCAGGGCCGCGGCTTCTGGTGTAGCGCTGGCATTATCGGCGTTGACTTGGGTTAGGTGCGATCGCAACAGCTCATAATCCTCGGATGCCAACAGCTGAAACCCACCATAGTAGGCCCCTTCATCCAGATTTGACGACACTCCGTCCTCGGTAATCACCTCAAAGGAATAGTATCCCCCCAGCTGGAGCGGCACCTCAGGCACCGCAACTTCGTTTATGTTCTCAACCCTGGTTTCCCACAGCACAGTACTAGGCGCAGTCCGACCATAGGCCCAGTGCCACAGCCGTACTCTGTAGCGATTGACACCCGCTACACCATGCCAGCGCACCCGGTCTGGCGGCTGACCCAGCCAGGTATGCCGTGGCGTAATCACATAGGGCACAGCCGAATTGTTTCCACCCCGGATCACCCCTGTCCGTTTCCCCCCAGTGCGAGTGTTGGATGCTTGCCCCCGGCGTCGGGCACAGGCCTGCCAGAAAAAACAAATCTGGGCCTGAGCGGGCATCAACATCGGCTCTAGTAACGTGAGGCCCAGGGTACAGGCCAGACCCAGGGCAAGATTACGGCTCAAAAATTTTGGGGGTGTCCAGCTCATAGTCAGCCTCAATCAGCAACTGTCATTGTAAGGCTGTGTAGTTTTCATCGTTCCTATGTTGGTCTATAGTTCCTATGTTTATGTTCCCCAAGGCTCCAGTCGCCTGCTACCAGGGGCTGCCAATCATGGTAAACCCAGACCAGTAATAGGGATGGGAGAAATCCACATCCCCAGCAATGGCTATTTCTGGAGGTAGTGCGATCGCCTGGCGAGTGGCTCCACTTTGCAGTTGACCTGATTCAATACGGGTTTCACTATTGAGCAATGCTAGCTGAGCCGCCCGTAAGGCCCCCGATTTGATGGGAGTATCCCTAAGCTGATGATAAAACTCACTCATCAGCGCCAACGTCCCCACATCATCCACTGTCCAGAGACTGGCCATGGCAGACTTAACCCCAGATGCCACCGCCAGCCCAGCAAAGCCCAACTCCGCGTCCGGATTCCCCACGGCGGTACGACAAGCAGAGAGCACCAGCAGATCAACGACGGGCCGATCCCAGCCCAGGGTATGAATGTCATCTAAATTTAGCTGCTCATTCCAAAGCTGGATATAAGAATTATCCACTGCCCCCGGCTTAAACTCAGCATGGGTGGCCAGGTGAATAATTTGGAACGGTGTTTGCTGTTGCTGCTGGACAAGATTCTGACGGGTAAAGGTTTCATTCAAAAATCTCTGTCCTGACCAGAGCTGGTTGATAACATCTATCTCAATGGGAACTGCCGGTAGGGGTTGCAACACACTAAAGTCGCTGGCTCCCATGGCGAGTACTTGACTTCCGTCTAGAGGTTGATACTGGGTATTTACCAGCCCCAGGGATGGCATCATCCCTACACTATATTTTTCAACCAAAAACTGTTGACCATCGTGCAGTGCGGCAATGGGTAGGCTCCGTAAGCCTGAGTCCATCGAGAATAGAATAGTATCTATTGCGTTTTTTCCTAGCTCATCTTCAATGGGTTTAATCAGCCATTGATAAAGTTGTTGCGCAGGTTTGAGATAGCTTTTTGACCCCCGGCGCACTGAGGTAATAAGAGTGCTACGAAATTGGCCAATGGTTTGGAAAAGCTCGTCTCGACTAACATTAGGGATGGTTAAACTTACCGGCTCTGCGGACGCTGTAAAAATTAATAGTTCCAGTGATGAGGCGCTGGTTGCAGCCCCAATTGACGGTGACTTAGGTGCCTTAACATAGACAATCACAGAGCGATTATCGGTCTGGGTTTGGACCTGGGTGAGTAGCTGCTGGAGCTGTGATGGGCTCAATTCTGTTGCATTTAAATCTCGCCCAAAATAATTGGAGAATTCCTGAGCCCGCTGTGCTTCAAATGCTGTCAACGCTCTATTGGCATTGTTATCACGTAACGATGTTCTCACTACCTGGTTGGGTAGCTCATCTAACTCGTCATCCTCCTCAAATTCATCGTCGAACTCGTCATCCTCCTCAAATTCATCGTCGAACTCATTGCCATTCTCAAATTCGCCATCTTCCAATTCGCCATTATCTTCGAAGTCAGTCTCAAATTCACCATCGTCGTCGAACTCATCTTCAAAGCTGATCAGGCTATCATCGGTTTCATCGAACTCATCTGCGAATCCGTCAACATCTTCATCGACTGTTTCTAAGTCATCCTCAACATCTTCATCGATTCTGTCAAGGTCGTCATCAAAGTCGTTAGAGTTGTCAACAAAACTATCATCGGTGACAAGAGTGCCAGTGACATTCCCAAGTTCGCCTCCAGCTCCTGAGAGAGTCACCGTACCGCTGACTCCATTGTTAGCTTCGGTAAGAATGTTGCCTATATTGGTGGAGATATTGGTATTAGTATTGGTAATGTTGACGTTGCCACTTTTAGTGGGACCAGCGGTGAGAATGTTGCCGATAGTTAGGTTGTCTCCAGCTGTCACGGTGACATTGCCGCCGGTGCCTTGGTCAGACTGGGTGATTAAATTGCCGGCATTAATGCTGCGGTTGGCTTGGAGGGTGAGACTACCGCTGGTTTCTGCGGTGGTGGTGATAGTGCCTAGCTGTAGGTTTTCTCCCAAGAATTTAACATCACGACCGGCGGCTGAAATCGTATCGTTGGTATCAGCCATGGTGATATCCCCGATGCCGTTCCCGTCTGCATCTGCGGTCCAGGTGATGGAGCCAGTGCCGGGGGCTAGTGTCAGTTGGTTATCTGCCAGGTTTTCTAAAATAATATTGTTGTTGGCTTGGAGTTCTATATTGGCATTGCCCATTAAACTCTCCAGGGCGTTTTCAGAAAGGGTAAAGGTGCCGGTGCCATCGCCAAACAAAATTTGATTGTCTGCTAGTTCATTATCATTAAGGCCGCCCGTGCCGTTAACAATGCGAATATCGTCTGGGTCTAACAGCAGGGTGCCCAGGATGCCGTTGGGGGCTGAGGCGGTAACGTCAACATCACCTCGAAAAATGAGATTTTCTTTACCTGAGATTTCCACAAAGCCGCCGTTGCCGGTGTTGAGCCCCCCCGTAGCAGATACCTGACCCCAAAATTCGGTGGTGTGATCGGCCCACACAATGACTTGGCCACCACTGCCGTCGGTATTGGCATTGGCTGCGATCGCAACATCTTCACCCACAAACGTATGGGTTGCCTGCGGCATGGTGCCCTGCCCTTGATAATCGCCGCCGATAAAGATAGCACCGCCACCATTGGTTCCAGAGGCATCCAGCTCAGCATTGAGCAGTCCCACTTGCTCACCCAAGATCGCCATGGTGCCACCTGTGCCTGCTGGGGTGGTGTTGGCAACGGTGAGGGTGCCAGCTGCGATCGCGGTGCCTGGTGCGGTAGGAATTGCGATGTTAGAGCCCCAAAGACTAACGGTGCCATCTTCGTTGGCTACCAGTTGGTTAGCATTATTAAAGTCACCATAGGTCAATAGCTCTGGCAACGATAGCGGCGTAATGCTGGGTAGTTCGGTCCCGTCGTCTAGCGGCCCAGCGATTTCTAGATTGAGCAGCAGCCCGTCCTGGTGAATTTGGACCATTTGCTCGCCAGTAACGGTTGCGATCGTGATCTGCCCTCCCGGAGCTGATAGTTCGCCAGTATTGATTACTGTGCCCCCCAGCAACGTCAGTGTTTGGGCAGGTCCCAGGCTTAACCGGCCCTGGTTGAGTACAGCACCGGGCTGGGGTTGGGTAAAGGCAAATGCATGGGGACGACCAACCAGGGCGGTATATTCATTGCTGCCAACGGCATTAAACCACTGCTCGTCAAAGCCAATCCTGTCAGCTGTGGTCACCGTTAAACCTGCGGGTAGATTTAAGGTGGCATTGGGGCCAAAAATCACTCCTGCTGGGTTCATTAGAAACAGACTGGCCTGGCTGTTGGAGATTTGTAGCAGGCCATCAATGATGGCTGGGTTGCCGCCAACAACCCGTGCAAAAATGCTTTGAATGGTGGGCTCTGCTAAGAAATTGACGATTTCTCCACTGCCAGGTGTAAATGTGTGAAAGCTATGGAATAGGTTTTCTCCGTTGGCAGATGGGCTGCCTGCTTCAATATCAATCCGCTGTCCATGGTGGTTGACAATGGTGCCGGTGCCATCTTGGGCTGGGGTTACGGATTGAGCTTTGGCGATACTAGGGGTAATCAAAGCGAGTCCTAGTAAACTCAATAAAAGAGAACTATATGGATACGATAAGCACTGCTTCGAAGTTAAACGTGTCATCTCGTTGCTCTCTTGTTTGCTAATTAATACCCATTAATTAGGGGCTAAATCTGCTCAATTGCACTAGCTGGTCTCCTTTTCCGTTACCCTCAATGACCTTACTACGGGGCAGGCCAGGTGCTAAACATTTAGCTACAATCCTTGATGAATACACATGGCATTACATTATCTGAGATCTTGCACCTGGCAAGGAAGCATTAACCCACCTTGGACTCAAAGTCGCAAGGCTAACTGGCTCAAAACCGCTCAAGCGGTTAAAGAAGCCCTAAAAGCTCTATATTTGGAGCTGCTCAGCCAATCTTGTCCCTTGAGTGGACAGCCCTCAATTAGCGTTGGGTTTTGAACCCAACGTGGGTTTGAGCTTCAC
>NZ_AWNH01000110.1 GCF_000482245.1 Leptolyngbya sp. Heron Island J
ATCGCACATCCACCTGTAACAACGATCACAAAACGTCCATCGGAATTGATAGGCAGCCCCCTGTTTCCCTACTCAGAACAGACAAAACAACGTTCTACCCCCTCGGAGTTCCAACGCTCACCGACACACTCACACACCTATCAGGACTTTATCTATGAAACTCACTCATCTTGGTGCATCCTACACGCCCTCTGCTCAGACTATTGAAACTATGGAAACCGATACTGAGCTGTCCTTTATGGGTCGTACCTTCAAAATGAGAGCCCCCAAAGCCATGCCTGCTCAGCTCGCTGCTCGCAGCCTCACCTATCGCGGCGTTCGCTACAGCGCCTAAGCCAAATTCCAACGTTTGACATAGCACAGTGAACAGCCTCTGGCAGCAGTGTCAGGGGCTTTTTTCTCATCAGACTCTCCTACACACACTCCAAGCCTCTGCCAACAAGGTAGGGGCTTTTTTGTGAGAATAGAAAGCATTACCTAAGGTTCACGAGAGGTAGCTCATCCCAATGAGTGGTGTAGCGTTGGGAGAAATACTCTGACCGCATGCCCCAGGTGGGTGCCAGTCCCATTGCGCCATACTTCACGGCATCAGCCGATAGCTTGCTGTTAATCTGGTCCAGCGTTGCCATTAATCGGGCTCGTTTTTCATCATGAACTGGCCCACCCAGCAGACTGCCTTGGACTTCATCAGCCTGCACCAATTCTGTGGCAATCACTTTTGCTTTGAGATACTCATAGCCGGGTTCATAGGCCCTTTCTGCTAGCTGCATGGCAATCTGAATTAATCGGCCAGTGTCATTGGTGGGTGGGTCTAGCTGAACTGTCCGCGCGGCTGAATATTGGTTCTCTTTCCGGTAATAGCTGGTGCGCATGATGACGGTAAAACAACCGGCTAGCAGATTATCTTGGCGAAGTTTTTCGGCGCAGCGGGTGGTGTAGGTTGAGATCGCTTCTTTCAAATCAGAAAGTTCGGTGACCAGGTGACCAAAGGACCGCGACACAATACGCATTTTCTTGGGCGGGGCCACGGGTTCCATGGCAAAGCAAGGGGTGCCCCGCAGTTCTAGCACTGTCCGTAGGCCAAAAATGCCAAATCGTTTTTTGATCCAGCTATCTCGGGCCTGCTTTAGCTGGAGTGCGGTTTTAATGCCTGCCTGGAGTAGCTTGGCTTTGTTGCGACGGCCAATGCCCCAGACTTCTCCCACATCGATAGTGGCTAGCAATCCGTCTACGTCGTCTATGGTTTCGAGGTTAAGGACACCGTTGGTGGTTTGCGATCGCTTTGCTACATGGGCGGCTATCTTGGCCAGGGTTTTAGTGGGGGCGATGCCGACGGATACAGGAATATTAGTCCACTGCTTGACGGTACGGCGAATGGTGTGGCCATAGTCGGTTAAGTCCAGGTGGGTAAAGCCGTCTAGGTCGAGAAAGGCTTCGTCGATAGAGTATTGTTCAACTTCGGGACTAAATTGTTGTAAGGTTTCGATCACCCGGTGGGACATGTCTTTGTATTCGATCACCCGGCGGGACATGTCTTTGTAGAGGACCGGGTTTGAAGAGAAGATATGGAGGCATTTTTGTTGTACCAGGTGACGAATGGAATACAATGTGGCCTGCATGGATACCAGTTTCTTGGCTTCGGCAGAACGGGCTACGACACAGCCATCGTTGTTGGATAATACCTCTACTGGTTTACTTTCAGGTCTGGTCGAAAGACTCTTTCGCAGGAAACAAAAATGAATGAATGAATGAATGAATGGAGTTAACAACTGCAGCTAGAGATATTCTGCAGTTGTTGCCCCCTTATTTTGTTTGCCTAATCTACTCGTACTCGACAGGTCAAAATAGCCATCGCCTCATTAGGTCGACCAGTTGCTAGAGGACGGCTCCAGTCGTTGGGTTCGGCATAGTTGAGTTTGAATAGGGTAATAACCACGGCATAATATAACCAGCCTGCTACCTCTAGCACCATGATTGCCGTTCCCTCGCCCCAACAAATGACCGTCGCCGCCTACCTGGATTGGGAACCCCGCCAGGAACTACGCTACGAATTCGTCAACGGCAGCGTCTTCGCCATGACCGGCGGCTCCTTACCCCACAACGACATCGCCATTAACCTGCTCACAGTCCTGCGGCCCCACATTCGCAAACAAGGCTGCCGTATCAATATGGCCGATGCCAAAGTCAACATCACCCCACAAATTTATCGCTATCCAGACTTGGCTATCAGCTGCGACGAACGCGACAAAACCGCCCTGGATGCCCTACGGTACCCAAAACTTATTATCGAGGTCCTGTCGTCCGGCACAGAGACCTTAGATCGCAGCGACAAGTTCAAAGAATATCGAAGCCTACCTAGTTTAGAAGAATACATCCTGATCAGCTCCACTCAAATCGAAGTTGAAATCTATCGTCGAGGAGAAGGAAGATTGTGGCTCTATACTGCCTACCAGGCTGGAGATGTCATCCAGCTAGAGAGTGTTGGGTTTGAGTTTCCGATTGAATTGCTGTATGAGGACGTGCGTTTGGAGAGCGAGGGAACAGGGGAGTAGGGGAGAAAGGAGGCAGGGGAGAAAGGGAGAGAATTCTAACGGTTGCTGGCATCGGCAACGTAGCCAGCTTCTACGACACGGGCCACAAGCGTCAGAGGACTATTTGCTGCACTACAGTAATGACCATCTTGGGTAGCACTACGAATAGCATTAATATTGGTTGGGATGTAGACAACCAGAGCTGCTTGTTGTTTCGGCAGCTTTGCGATCGCACCTTTGACAACAGTCTCATAAGCATCATCTCCCAGAATGTCGGTATCCATTGTACGGTCTATGGTCAAAATGATTATCCATAGTGCAATCAACTGTTAAATCACCATAGGGCGCGGCATCTGCCACTGGAGCACTGAGAGCCTCGCTGATCTCATCGCGCAAGCGACCCACACTCCCACGAGAGAGACTGACCTCAAACAGGTCTGCCATTAGCGCACACACCTAGACGATACGGGCCACTCAACAAGGCGACTATCGCACTCAATCGTTCTCCATAGCCCGATGGGGATACCTCAGGCGGTAACCTTGCTTGGCTCAGATGACCACAGGCATCACAGCTGAGTTGATGGAGCCGATATTCAATCACTATCGGCTCTATTGGTGGCAATTCTATCTCTTGATGCCGATGGAGGTGTTTATCATATCCCTTGAGTGATGCCCCACAGTCTTCGCATATTGATGGCAAAACATCCTGAACTTGGTCACACACCTCGCTTGGCTGAAGCGTTCGGGCTTGACGCGGTGATGGCTTTGACGACCGTTTGGGACGTTTTTTGCCTTTTCTTGTCTTGACTGACGACTGACCGAAACCCTCGCTCGATGGCAGTTTCGATGAATTGTTTAAAGTCTGATTCAGACGCTCTTCAAGCTGTTGGATAAGCTCGTCTTGTTGCCTCAGGCGTTCGCTCAATACCAGCACCAAGGCTCGGATACTCGGAGGCGTTGCTTCCCAGCCCGCTTTGGGTACCGTTATCCGTGAAATTTCAATCTCTTCGTCTATACTCACAACTTAGCGAAGTTAGACCCCTGCATTCCCTAAGATTTCTTTATCTTCCTGGGACGGTTACCGGTTTGCAGGGGTATCCATTGTCTTCAAACACCTGAATAGATGCAATAAGTATTAAGTAGTCCAGTAAGATAAATCCTAGACACAGGGTTGGGGGAAGATTATGCAATATCAAATGCGCTATCAGATAGGTGGCACCCTCACAAATTACGATCCCACCTATGTTTTGCGCCAAGCTGATGATGTCCTCTATCGGCAACTGCAAGCAGGAGAGTTTTGCTATATCTTCAATACCCGGCAGATGGGAAAATCATCGCTGCTGGTGAGGACAAAAAAGCGCCTGCACCATGATGGTCATCAGTGTCTCACTTTGGATATGACCAATGTGGGCACTGAGATGATTACCCCACAGCAGTGGTACAAGGGCATTTTAGGGGAATTGGTGAGCGGCTTACAGGCTGAGCAGCCATTTACGTTTTCGATGGCGGATCTACACACCTGGTGGCAAGGTCAGGGCGATATTCCCCTGGTGCAAAAACTGAGTCGGTTTTTAGGTGACATACTGCTCCCACAGTTGTCCAACCAACGACTGTTTATCATGGTGGACGAAATTGATAGCGTGCTGGCGTTACCCTTTGCTGTAGACGACTTTTTTGCCCTGGTCCGTTACTGCTATAACCAGCGAGCTTTAAACTCGACCTTTCAGCGGATCACCTTTGCCTTGTTTGGGGTAGCTACCCCTGCGGATCTGATTCAAGATAAAACCCGCACTCCGTTTAATATTGGTCATGCCGTGACGCTCCATGGGTTCTCACTGGCAGAAGCCGCTCATCTGGCCAATGGTTTAGCCGTGGGTAAACGGGAACCTAAAGCAGTTTTGCAAGCAATTCTCCATTGGACTGGAGGACAGCCATTTCTAACCCAGAAGCTGTGTCAGCTGGTCACAACGGTGAATCAGAACGAAAATGATGCATCTTCTTCTCTGACTGATGCAGATTGGGTAGCCCAGATTGTTCAAAGTCGGATTATTGATCACTGGGAATCTCAAGACGAACCAGAGCATTTGAGGACGATTCGCGATCGCATCCTCCGCAATGAACCCAGAGCCGGTCGGCTACTAGGATTACAGCAAAAACTACTTGCTGGAGACTTGGTGCCCTCCGACGATAGTCTAGAACAAACTGAATTGCTCTTGTCAGGACTAGTCATTCAGCAACAAAATACTTTACAGATCAGAAATCCCATCTATCAAGCGGTTTTTGATCAAGCCTGGGTGAGCACCCAGCTAGCGAACCTGCGTCCTTACTCTCAGGCATTGCAATCCTGGAGCAATTCTGGGCAGCATGACTCCTCTCGTCTGCTTCGGGGGCAGGCACTACAGGATGCTCAACAATGGGCTACGGATAAAAGCTTAGGAGATTTCGACTATCAGTTTCTCCGGGCCAGTGAGGCATTGGATCGAAAAGAAGCGCAGCAACAACTAGAACTGGCTCGCGCCCAGGAAGTTGAGGCTAGACTGCAGCAAGAACAGCGGGCCAGTAAACTACAGCGCTATCTACTGGGGGCAGTTTCTGTGGCACTCGTGGGAGCAATCGGACTAAGTGTTGCCGCCTTCTGGCAGTATCGTCGAGCGCTACACAACGAAAATCAGGCCCGCCTCAGTGAGGTTGAGGCCTTAATGTCTGCCGCCCAGAGCAGTCTGGCTTCCCAACAAACCCTTGATGCTATCGTTGTCAGTGTTAAGACAAAACAACGTTTAAACACATTAAACGAAACGCCACCATCAGCGTTAGTTAACCAGGTGGATATCACCCTTAAACGCTCTCTCTATGCATCTCAGGAAATAAATCGATTTTCCGGATCTAATACAGGTCTTTGGGGCATAGATTGGAGTCCAGATGGGGAGAGCCTGGTCACTATCGGTGGTACCAACGAAGTTCATCGATGGCAGCGAGATGGCACGTTGATGTGGAGCATCACTGACAGTGATGTGTCCCCTAACGTCAAAATTAAAATGAGCCCAGATGGTCGGATTGCCGTTGGGGGGCAAGATAGTCACATTCGCATTTATGATCCGAATGGACAACAACAGACTACATGGGAGGGTCATAGCGCCGAACTGTTTAGTGTGGATTGGAGTGCGGATGGAGACTATTTAGCCTCCGGGAGTGCGGATGGCACCCATGTGACAACGTTAACAGGACATACGAACCGTGCCACTTCTATAGCCTTTAGCCCGGACGGTCAACAATTGGCCTCTGGCAGTAGCGATCGCACCATTAATCTTTGGAACTATCCCACTGGCACCTTACAAAAAACACTTAAGGGTCACACCAGTACAATCCTGAGCCTTCACTTTACCCCTGATAGTCAAACCCTGGTTGCTGGCAGCATTAAAGGCAATCTCAGCTTTTGGAGCCGGGACGGTGAGCCATTAAAAATGGTGGACCAGGGTGCGGGCATTTTAGGATTAGATTTAAGTCCCGATGGACAACAGTTTGCCATTGCCCAACAAAACAATCAGGTCGCCATTAAACAGCTGGATGATACTCCAGTCTCTGCCCTAGATGCCTCATCCGTTATTGCCATTTTCAGTCCTAATAGCCAAACCCTGGCCACCGCCAATTGGGATGGCACAGTACAACTATGGCAACCGGATGGTAGCTTACTGCACACACTATCTGGCCATGAAGGAGAAGTCTATAGCGTAGACTTTCACCCCGATGGTCAGCTGATCGCATCCGCTAGTTCGGACCAAACTGTAAGGCTTTGGTCTATCGATGGCACTCTACTCACAACTCTCTATGGCCACACCGCTTCTAGTCATGTAGTCTCCTTTAGCCCGGACGGAATGTTTTTAGTTTCGGGCGGTGACGATCAAAATACAATTGTCTGGCACTTAGATAAAATCATGGAGCTCGATGACACAATATTTGCCTGTGGGTTGATTGCTGATTATTTACGTACTAGCCCAAATATTGCCGAGAATGATCGGACAATCTGTAATTAATCATTGTTAGGGAGAAACCATGCAATATCAGATGCGCTATCAGATAGGTGGCACCCTAACCAACTATGATCCTACCTATGTTGTACGCCAGGCCGATGAAGATCTCTATCAGCAACTGCAGGCAGGAGAATTTTGCTATGTGTTCAATACTCGGCAGATGGGGAAATCATCGCTGCTGGTAAGAACTAAAAAGCGTCTACATCAGGATGGTTATTACTGTCTCACCTTGGACATGACCAATGTGGGAACCGAGATGATCACTCCTCAACAATGGTATAAAGGCATCTTAGGCGAACTGGTCAGCGGTCTTCAGGTCCACCAGCCCTTTGAGTTTTCCATGATGGATTTACAAACCTGGTGGCAACAGCAGGGAGATATGCCCCTGGTGCAGAGACTGAGCCGCTTTCTCAGCGATGTGTTGCTCAAACAGCTACCCCAGCAACGATTATTTATCATGGTGGATGAAATTGATAGTGTGCTGGTCCTGCCTTTTGCGGTTGATGATTTTTTTGCCCTGGTGCGCCATTGTTATAACCAGCGGGCCTTAAATCCTGATTTTCAGCGGATCACATTTGCCTTATTTGGAGTGGCGACACCGACCGATCTGATTCAAGATAAAACCCGCACCCCCTTTAACATTGGCCATGCCGTTACGCTCCATGGCTTTTCCATGGCGGAAGCAATTCACTTGGCAGATGGCCTGGCAGTGGGTAGTCGAGACCCAAACACAGTTCTGGAGGCCATTCTGAATTGGACTGGAGGACAACCCTTTTTGACTCAGAAGCTTTGCCAGCTAGTCAGCCACGAACCATCGGCGGCGGCGGCATCGCCCACTCTCTCTGATCCAGACTGGGTGGCTCAGATTGTTCACGAGCGAATTATTGACCATTGGGAATCCCAGGATGAACCAGAGCATTTGCGAACAATTTGCGATCGCATCCTCCGTCAAGAAGACTTAGCCGGTCGTTTGCTTAGCATCTACCAGCAGATCTTAGCGGCCTCCCAGCCTGAAAGCTTAGAATCCCCTGTCTCTGCTGATAACTCTCTAGAACATACGGAATTATTGTTAGCCGGTTTAGTGGTGCGTGACCGGGGACAGCTAAGCATCAAAAATCCCATTTACAAGGCAGTTTTTAACTTGGCTTGGGTTCAACAACAACTCCAAACCCTGCGACCCTATGCGCAGCTCTTCAATACCTGGCAGGTCTCAGACGGTACCGATAGCTCCCGTTTATTACGTGGCAAGTCCCTGGTAGAAGCCCAGCAATGGGCAACAAACAAACGTCTGGGCGATGCGGACTACCAGTTCTTAAGAGCCAGTGAGACATTGGAACGAGAAGAAGCCCAACAGAAATTTGAAATCGCCCAGGCTAAAGAAGTTAAAGCTCGACTGGTGCAGGAACAGCGCGCCAGTAAACTACAGCGTTATTTGCTGGGAGCTGTTTCCCTGGGGATGGTTGGGGCAATCGGGCTGAGTGTTGTTGCCTTTTGGCAATCCCGCCGTGCGTTTCAGAATGAACAAAAGGCTGAGACAGAAGTTGTGCAAACTCTGATTACCTCCGCTAATGCCCTATTTGTGTCAAATCAGCGTCTGGATGCCCTGGTAGCTGCAGTCCGTGCAACTAAGCGCTTTCCAAGTTTAAAGTCTCAAACCTCACTGTTAACGTTAGGGCAACAGGTGGAATCCACCCTGCGGCAGTCTTTATATGGTGTTTTCGAAGTAAATCGGCTGACAGGCCATACCGATGTTGTTCATGATGTCGCCTTCAGTCCCGATGGTAAAACATTGGTGTCTGTAGGTACCGATCAACATTTACGCATTTGGGGACGAGATGGCCGTTTGCTGGACAGTGTTCACATATCAGAGGATGAACCTTTTTCAGTAGACTACAGTCCCAAGGGAGACATGATTGCAGTGGCCGATGGCGATGGCACTGTTAGTCTGTTGTCCCCAACGGGAGAAACGCTAAAATCCCTGACTGGGGATGGGGGAACCGTTTGGTTTGTCACATTTGATGCCACCGGTGAATTACTGGTGAGCACAAGTCAAGATGGGACTGCTAAGCTATGGTCCAAGGACGGTGAGTTGCTGCGCACATTTTCTCAAGATGATATTTCAGGGGCTGCCATTAGTCCAGATCAACAATTAGTGGCTACAGCTGGTACAGAGGGTAAACTCTGGCGGCGTGATGGCTCCCTACAGGCTACGTTAACAGGCCATCAAGGAGCCTTATCTAACATCTACTTTAGCCCTGACGGCGAACTTATTGTTGCCAGTGGTGACGATCAAACCATACATTTATGGCAGCCTGATGGCACTTTAATCAAAACCCTGGCGGCCCATGAGGCCAGCATTTGGGGAATGACGTTTAGCCCAGATGGAGAATTCTTTGTTTCCACCAGCGTGGATGGAACTGCCAAAGTTTGGAGCCGAGAGGGTGTTCTGATTGAAACCTTAAGGGGGCATGAGGCCAGTATTTGGGGAGTAGATGTTAGTCCTGACGGCCAAACCATTGCTACTGCTGGATGGGATCAAACCATTCGTCTATGGCAACGGCGTAATCCCCTGCAGGAAACAATTTATGCTTCTGAGGGTTCTGTTTCTCAAATTGAGATTAGCTCTACAGGAGGACAATTTGCATCAGCGAGCCAGAACGGTGCAGTTCAGCTATGGCAGCGTGATGGGAAGTTGTTGAAAACCCTGGGCAATCATGGTGATGGAGCCTTCTCTATCGCCATTAGTCCAGATCAAACCTATGTTGTCTCTGGCGGCAATGACAACACGGCTAAGCTATGGTCGGTGAATGGAAAGCCTCCTCAAACTTTAGGCAATCATCAGGATGCACTTTATGCGGTGGCGATTAGTCCCAATGGTGAAACTATTGCCACTGGTAGTTTGGATGGCATTGTTAACCTTTGGCATCGTGATGGCACCCTACGGCAAACGATAGAAACGGGTAAATCTTCAGTGTTTGATCTGCAGTTTAACCCCGATGGTAAAACATTGGTGATCAGTGGTGCTAATGAATCCCTAAGTATTTGGACCCTGGATGGGCAAAAGCTGAAGAGCATTGACCATGAGAAAACGATTAGTGCGATCGCATTTATGCCAGATGGCACTATGTTTATGACTGCCGATGATTCCGCCATTCAACAATGGCAAGCCAGTGGTGAACTCGTGCAGGAATTCACCTTTGACCTGGCAGAAGCCACGTTTTTAGGTAATAGTATTGCCCTCAGCTCTAATGGTGAAATGTTGGCGGCTCCCCTATGGAATAGTGATCTTAAAGCCTGGCAGATTAAGCTATGGAAAGTCGATGGGACAGAGCTGACAGAAATTACTACCTTAGTCGGACATCAGGGAGAAATTCGGTCTGTAGCTTTTAGCCCAGATGGTACCCAACTGATTTCAGCATCGTTTGATAAAACCATGGTTCTCTGGGATCTGAGTAAAGTCCTAAATCTCGATGAAATTACCCTTGCCTGTGATTTGATTGTTGACTATTTGAGCACCAGTCCAGACATTGCTGATAGCGATCGCAAGCTGTGTGAGACTTAGTTTTTTCTTTTCAGCCATAGGAACAGCTGGAAGAAATGTAAGGCAATCATTAATTTTTTCAGGACTTACTTTTTGGTCATTTTACCTGTCACTAGCTGCTAAAAGGCCTGACAGCGAGCCGCTTTGCTCGTTAAGCCAATCGCTCTCTCACTTGAATGTAAGAACGTACACTCTTGAAGATGACTTCGGTTGAGTTTATTCAAACTTGATTGGTTATGGGTCGTTTATGGGCAATTTGTGAACCGAAACCCCACATTCGACTTAGCTATTGCAACTAGAGAGGAGAACAAATTATGACTATGTCAGCAGCCAAGCCGACATCAGCCAGTACTACATGGACTAAAGAGTTAGTGCAGTCCCACGCAAAAACAGCAGTGCTTATTGAGATGTATACACTGCCGTTTTATCTTACGGTGATGACCTCGATCATCTTGCCTAAGGAGGATGATAAGTCGGAAAAAGCAGTATTTGCGAAGGCTGTTTACGATATCATCTTGAGCGTTTGCATTGAAGAAATGCTACATCTACAGCTAGCGGCCAATTTGTGTTTAGCCTTGGATGTTAATGCCAAAGAGATTTTCCAGAAACCTACCTATGGTGAACCTGTTCCCTATTTAGCTCCCTACGATCCAGAAACCATGGGACCAAAGATGCCAAACCATGAGGCCCTACTAAAGGCATCGTTGGGTCCATTGAATGAGGCCACTCTCAATACTATGTTAGATATTGAGACCCCAACAGAATTTGACGCCGCCTTAGACCACACCAGTCCCCAATATCCCTACGCTACCATTGGGCAGATGTATGATGCGCTATTAAAAGGCATTCTAGAAGTTGAGAAATATGGCCCCGTCTTTAGTTGGTCTACAGAAAACCAACAGTCGCAGTTTATGATCCCGCCAAAGTTTCAACAAAATGCCTTAAGAATTAATCAGACAATTGCGTCATTTGGTGATGCCCAACAAGCTGTGAACTTGATTTGCAGTCAAGGAGAAGGCTTGAACATGGCACCTGTCACAGAACCTCCTTATCACGAAAGCCAGTTTCGTGTTGACGACACCTACCGGTTCTATACGCCTATTCAAAAAAATAAAGATGGCAAAAGTAAGGTTGTCGATCCAGAAGAAGATGATCGGGCTATTCTCAACCAGTATGCTCACTATGGTCGATTTTTATGGATTCATAACCAGATTACCCATAAAGGAATGGAATTCCCAGAAACCTATCCCATTGCCGCTGGTGCGCCTACCTTTGAACAGGGTAAAGCGGTGGGAGAACTTGTAGAGGGATTTGACTCATTTATCAAGACTCTAACCTCTATGTGGGGTGGTGGCGGTGCTAGCACGTTTTTTGATGCCATGTACAAGCTGAAGCCTCTACCAACTCAGTGCTGGCAAGCGGGTATTGTGCCCCAATGGAAAGAGTAGTCATAAAAACCTCTCCCTCAGAAACTAAAAACTTTGACTTGACATAATACACGATTATGCATTGCCTGCTCTGATGCACTTCAGGGCAGGCGTCATTAGGAGTATGAAAATGGTGCGATCGCATTTCTTGCCCTCTACTCTCGAACTAGGTCCACCCACGGACCTAGACGCATTTGCCTTCCAGGAATTATTAACTACCACACCATTTCTCTTCAACAATTCTCTCCATTGCAATCTGTTGCAATGCACCCACTTTGCTGATACTTTAATCTGCGCCAAAGAGGCCAATCAGTTAGTTGCCTTTATCTTCGGCTATCGTATTCCCACACGGCCAGATACGTTATTTATCTGGCAAACAATTGTTACCGAACCCTATCGCGGGCAGGGATTAGCTACACACATGTTGCAAACGCTGCTTCGGTGTCCCAGCTGTCAGGATATTGTCTATCTAGAAGTCACTATCCCAAACTCAAATCAAGCATCCTAGGCCCTGTTCAACCGTCTGGCTAAACAACTAGGAGCGACTATGACAGTCTCCATTGCCTTTGATAAAGAGACCCATTTCCATGGCAGCCGCGAGACTGAAAAACTAATGCACATAGGACCTATTTGTCAATAAGCAGATGACTCTCCATCAGAGAATTACATCGTTCAACCAGCTGCTATATCAACTGTTTGGAAACGTTAGTGTTAAAGGTAAGAACTTAGCCTAAGTTCTTTAAACAAGAGGTACTACAAATCACATTTTCCCGATACGATTCACAATATTTTGATCTACAGACTTAATTTCATATTAATGGCAGATCGATTTTTCCGATCCCCTTTCTCATTTTAGTTACCTTTATCCCCCTCACACTTGCCTGTAGTGCTGCGTTGATTTCTTTGTTAGGTGGTTAGTCTGCTCTAGTACCAGGGACATTGGTGTCTGGGCTATAGAATGGCTTTACGATTCACTTATCCACCAGACTCCTATAAAGGATAAACAATAGTCTGAAAAGCATTGCTGGGAATGGAGATATTTACGCGCTCGGAATTTGAAGTTGGATCGCTAATAGCATACTGATACGGCGAGTTGCTGCGATTGAGTACAACAACTACGATTTCATTGTGTGGAGTCTTAAACGCAACGACTTCTATCGCTAATCCGTCCCCTATTCCAATTCGCTTCGAACCGGGTGGAATGAATCGACTGAAATGCCCTATAGCATAGTACATAGGTTGTTTTATAATACGATATCGGTTGGAATCGTACTTTGGCATGACGAGAATTGGGGCATCGCAGAAGTTGTTAGCATGATTTGGACCGCCCTTTGCGTCAAGGACAATATTCCAATCGGTCCAGCCAACTGCCCAATTTGTGAGATCGCCCCAAATATCATAGGCATAAGCTTTGCCACGCTCCCATCGACCCTGGTTCAAATCAGGACCGCATTTTTCAAATGGTCTACGATACCCGGTGCAGGCTTCAGTTGCCAAGATGAATTTATCTGGAAATTGGCTGTGTGTTTTTTCAAGTTGCTCAAAAAACGGGCCTGCATACCAATGCACCCCAATACCTTGCACATAGTCCTTAGCTGAATCTGTCCCGTTTAGCATAATCTCCGGCCAATTCACGTCAGATACGTTTGTGACATGATTTTCTAATTTGTGAAGCCACTCTTTTGGCAAACTCTTCCAATCTGGGGAACCGCCTGTGTAAATCTTCTGACCATCCAGCATAATGATATCGACGTTTGGATGCTCCTTTTTCAGTGTCGGCCCCAGATAGTTTGCAACAAAATCTCGCTCTTGCTCCGCACTAAAATCCATTGACTCCCAAGTGATGCCGATATCTCCAGTAGGCAACTTAAATTCCCGTCCATTCGGCTCATTCTGAACAGTCACAGCCCAAATATCAACTCCCCGGTCATAATAAGCACTCAGGTATTTTGAGAAGTATAAGGCCCATGCCTGCTTGTACTTGCCATTCTTGTCTGATTTGAGTTGACCACCAACCCAGCCTTTATCCGCTCCAACTTTTCGAGAAGAGTAGTTCGTTTTCATCCATGGCGGTGCTGTCCATGGACTGGCAAAAAGCCTTAACGATGTCCCTCGAAGTGCATTAGCGCGCTTAATGATTGGGATTCTTTTCTCAAGATCCCATGTCTTATTTAAGGAAAAACTTAAGAGTTCAAAATCTTCTTCTGTATCGCAGTAGCAATAATATTCTTTTGAAAAATCGCAACTTCCGATTGGGATTCGCCCTATAGAGTAATTATTTCCACTAGGCCCGTAGTATGCTTTAAGAACTTCTTCCTGCTGATCCAGAGGCATACTCAAAATGTTTTCAATTGCCGCATCTGTAAACGCCCCGCCGAATCCAAGTATCTCCTGATATTCTTGCCCTGGTTTAATGGTTATGATTCGGCGATCATTGATATTGTTAGATCCAAAATTAACTTTGCGAGGATGAAGCCCATCTCCATAGAAGGAGTTATCATAGATTGACTTACTGGTCTCGTAGATCGTCGCTATTTTTCCACTCATGTCTGATTCCTTTCCCTAAATTTCAGATGCTTTTGATTACATTATTGAGACAATTAACTTGTTGAAAGATAAATCTTTCAACAAGTTAATGCAACACTTAAAATATTGCTAGATTGCAATAACTATGAGTCTAACTATGCCGACAACAAAGGCAGCAGAACTCTCATATAATCAGTCAGTCTCGCCAATAACTATAATTCGAACTCTCAAAGAGTTTCATGAGGTTTGGTCAAAAGCTAAAATTCGAGTTTAAGGGCGCTCATTACCTATACAATGGGCACCCTTAAACTACGTTAAAGATCTATCCTAGCAAGCCAAAATCTAAACAATGTAAGACATGTGTTCTCTGCACTAAATTAGTCACGAGCCCATTCAAACAAGTATGAATAGCCAGCCTTCATATGTTCATTTTGGTTCGCTATGTAATACATCAATGTGTGCGCGCCACCAAATTTAGCTTTCCAGAGAGTGAATGTTCTTTCTTTGAAGGTGTCGTAAGAAATCCTTGTCGAATTATATCTTTGACTATCTTGACACTGACAAAGAACTATTTCAGAAGATTGAAGCCCTTTCCACCAGGTTATACCTGGACCCAGGCAAAGAACTATCTCGATTTCGCTTGGTACGTCAATTTCCTGAGGATCTTTTGCATATATCTTATCTCCATCTGAAAGAGAGGTACTTCCATTAAGTTGAGACCAGCTAATCTCTATCATTTTCTATCCTCAATAACGTTACTTTACACGCTGAATTTAGTAGATTTAATCAGAATTAAGAAGGTATAAAACCGACTCAGAACCTTATCAGGCAAACATTTTATCGGCCTTTTTGACCGTCCCTAAAACCCTCATGTATCAAGGGCTCTACTATTTCCGATTAATTCTACTGAGCAAACTGAGCAACTGGCGGTGTGTTATGTCAATTTGTTAAACAAACCAATTGAGTATGCTAGCCAGGACCAGTGCATCTACACAACTATGATTAAGTTGACATAACTAATATAGACACAACAAGAGAGAAAAAATAGTGCTGCAGAGAAGAACTTTATCAATCAGCTAACTTCTCTCACTTCCAACTAGTGAATTGATCTGACGTGCAAAAGGCAATAAAGGTGAGATCTATTGCAAAGAGAAGCCCACCACAATATCGGTGAGTAACCAGAGAACTGCCTCCTAATTGAATTGGTTGGGTTGGTTATTGTCTTTCATCATCTTTAGACCGACATATTGATTGAATTCTGTAGCAGCCCCAAAGCCCCATAGGATAAATCAATAAGCGATTAAAGGTAATACCAATAGCGCCAATATCTTGCTCGACTATACGAATAAAGATAGCGGCAAGCGATAGGAGAAAGATGCATAAAAAAGAAGGACTAAACCTAAAATCTCTTTTAGGTTTAGTCCCTTCGATACTCTCTCATTCTCCTCGACTGAAGATATAAAAGGGTATTCAGTAAATTCATGTTGAGATACTTAATACCTGAATTGCGCGTTGCTGTCAGCAAGCTGGCGATCACACTTTTTCTGTTGTTGTGGGAGATGCGATCTCACAAAATCCCAATAATAAATTGTCCCTAGTTGCTAGATGGATAAACACCATCCCACGCAATAATGTAGTTAACTGTTGTGTAGTTTATGCCACTAGCAACACTTTGAACTTGATCATACTTATGATCATATGAAGTCTTAAACTGAGCCCGTTGGCCAAGAGTATAAGCAGGCAAGCCAGGACCCTGGCCTTGATGAACAGGAGCCCTGCCGCGGAGATCAGGCAGCCCAAACGTGGTGCGACCATCCCCTCCATAGGTAGTTCCTAATAGACTATACAGAGCGCTATAGTTAGAAATTGATAACAGTTGACCATCACACAAAAACCAGCCTGTGGGAGCAAAGTTTCCCGCAAACATGATGATCTGTCCCATATAGGGTTGCATAGCCGTATTTCTCCAGGTAACAATCAACCAACCAACGGTGCTGTGACAGTCAGTCAACAAACCGCATGGTATCCATTCTTTTTAACGACATTGTCAATCAAGATTGCCAAATTCTAACCAGGGCGAAGAAATCTCCATTAGAGGATGAATTAGAATTTGAGACCCATTGCTTACAAGTCTAGCTACGAGGTGGAAAGGTGCCCTCAAGCGCGATAATATAGTTAATAGTCGTATAGTGTACGCCACTGTCAAGATCTTGATTTCCTCGCGCGCAGTTCTCAGTTGCAAACTGACCTTGGCTTCCAAGATGGCGCGTAGATAAACCTTGCCCCTGCCCCTCACCGATGGCAATCCGTCCCCGAAGATCGGGCAAGCCAAACGTATTGCGACCATCTCCTCCATAGGTGGTACCTATGATGCTGTACAACGACTGATTTTGCATGATCGACAAGAGTTGACCATCACAAAAGGTCCAACCTCTAGGTGCAAAGTTGCCTCCAAACATCATAATCTGCCCAATAAATGGTTCCATAGTTCAAGATCTCCGGGTAACACTAATGATTGTTAATGGTATTATCTCATCCTAATAAGCAGACCGCTGGACAATGCTTACTCCGTCTACTTAGGAATGAGGATTTAATTGGGTCCTATCTTTTGCCGTACAGGCGTTCCATGGAACGCCTCTGCAGACAACATTTTTGGGTCTTATAAAATCCTGATCCCTGACAACAGACATTACCGATAACTGCAGATGGATTGTAGTTGAAAAAGGGAATCACAAATGTGTCAAAAAGAAGGAAACTGATAATCAACTAACTTCTCTTACCTCAATTTAACAAGCTTAGGGATTAGCAAACAAATAAAATACCCATACGAAATTATGTTGCTAGGATGTCCTCCCCTTCGTAAGGAGGGGTGCCTTAGGCGGAGGGATCTTGACCAATAGCGCTATATCTCGATAACCCCCTGTAACTCCCCCTAAGCCCAAAGGGCAGGCTTCGCCAACGTAAGGGAGACAGTAGTCAAGCTAGTTTTTGACAGAGGATATATTATTTTCACACCTGTCCCTTATCTAGCATGTAAAAGGCAATAAAGGTGAGATATGTTGCATAGAGGTTATGTAGCGTACCCACTTTTCCCACTATTTTGAGGGTACTCTGCTGTTGACCTTAACACCGTGGGAAAAGCGCAAAAAGTACTCTCATATTCAAGATCTATCAAGCTGACGATATTTAGAACATTAAATACGCTAAATAAACTAGCGGGGACTTAAACATTAGCACACGTTAACCGAGCCTTAGGGCCACATAGCAACTGTTCTCAGGATAGCCGCTAGCACCCTGAAGGATTTTGGTGACATTCAGTAAACAAGTATCAAACGGGGCAACAATATAATGCATCGATCAGTATTTATAAACTATGCTGCTAACTACACCCCGCTGGCCGGCTTCAGCACAACATTCTTATGGATAATTGTAGCAGTTGTTACAGTAAACCTTGCCAAAAATCAGATGAATAATCCTGATCGTGACGTTATCACCAAGTCCCTGATAACCGGAAATGTGGTGCCTTCATCCGTCTTTGAACCTCCTGATGATAACTCTCCTGACCGCACATCGGGTTTAGGCTCCCGCAGTAGCCGACAGGGAGTATCTAATGCGTAGATGGCCTAATCAGCTCTTGACTGATGCATCAACCGCTAAGACATAGTTTTGGGTAAGACTCAGGACAGGGGCAGTCGTTTCTCTAAAATACTGCTAATTAACGTCTGGTTTTCTTCACTCTCAGTTTGTTGGAGATATTCCAGAGCAATCTGTCCAACAGCGGGATTTTTATGGGTAATCGCAATCAGCTGATGTAAGGTTTTTTGAAGTTGAATCTGTTTAAGTCGCTGGTTAGTAATCATCACAAAGACGAGAATAGCCAGGCTCCAGCATAAACTGGCAGGCAGCAGCGGTAGCCACCATCCGGCTAGAAAGCTAACGTAACAGAGAACAAACAAGGCTGTTAGCCCCAGAGCACCCACTATGAGAATAGGCAGGGAGAACTTAAACCACCAGGCGACCCAGCAACCTGCTATGGCCCAGGCTAGTCCCCAAAGTTCTTTGTAGGGGGGTGACCAGGTATTGAGCAGCGGGCGCTTGTCCAGGGCGGCCGCCAGCAGCTGGCTGATAATGTTGGCATGGACGGCGATTCCCGACATTTCTTCGCGGGGTAACCCAAACCATGAGGTGTTGTAAGGCGTGCCGACTAAGTTTTGCACGCTTTCAGCCGTGGGGCCAATCAGCACAATGCGATCGCGCAGTGTGCCCTGGGGCACCTGGTTGGTCAAGACCTGCTGCAGCGAATAGGTTTGAAATTTACGCTGGGTGCCCCAATAGTTGATTAATATTTGATAGCCGCCATCGTCAGCCCGCACATAGCCGCCATTGTTGCTGCGAAAAGGACGCAGTGTAGCCTGCCCCAAGCGAATCGTATCGGAGGTTTGAGGAGAGGTATCAGGATGAATGCCAACGGCTTCCAAATAGGCCAGGGTAATTTTTAGGGCCAGACTATAGTGCAGATTGCCATTGGGGGTACGCACTGATAATAAGGCTCGCCGCAGGTTGCCATCGGCATCAAACACCTGATCGGTAAATCCCACCTGTCCCTGGCTAGCTAATTTGGCGGGAGCGGCTACCTGATCGCCAATGACTTTCTCGATACCCACCAGGTTAGGCATGGTCGCAAATAGCTGGGCGAGTTGGTCTGTACCCGGTCCAACCGGTAAGTCTCGATAAAACACCAGTCCAATCTGCCGTGGCTCCTGAGCGTCTAAAGTTTGTAAAGTATCGGCAATTATCTGATCAGGAATGGGGTAGCGCCCTACCTGTTGTAGATCGGCTTCGTTAATGGTGACCAGGGTAATCCGAGAATCCATACGTGTGTTGTTATGGCGAAGTTGGAAAAAGCTATCCAACAGAGACCATTCACTGCCCTGTAACCAACCGGTCAGACACAGCAACCACACGATTAGGGCCGTTCCACAGCCCACCAGCAAAATCCACCAGGGCGGCAGCCGTAAACGTTTGACTTGCTGGCGGCTAGCTAATTTGGCCTCGGCCAGCACCTGATTGGCTTCACGGGTTGCCGTCAGAGCAAACTGAACCTGTTCTCGCTGTTGTTGTTCTGCTACTAGCTTGGTTTCAATGCGCTGTTGTTCTTGTTGCTGGCTGGTGCGCAGAAACCGATAGTCCAGATCGCTAAGCTGTTTCTCATCGGCCCAGGCCATGGCTTCCTGGAGGGCAAATCCGCTCAGTAAATGGCTGGAATCTTTTTGCCCAGTGGCGATCCAGTGACTAAAGGGGTCTGAGTATGGCCGCAGCAGCGACAGCTGGTGGGTTACCCAGGTTTCATTAAAAATTGTTCGGTATATCGCATTTTTGACCTGGAGATAGCCATGATGATTGACGGCTATCCCTGAGAGCAACAGCTCGGTATGTTCTCGACTGCCGTCAAAGGCGACGGTCTGGTTTGCCAGGATCTGTTGATAAAGCCCCAGCAGACGCCCCGTCAGGGCAGGCTGGTTGAGAATACGATCGCGAATTGTCCGTAAATGTTCAGGTTCATCATTGGCTTCCCAATTTTCAATCAACCGGGTTTGGACAACCCAGTCAACCCAGTTAGGCTGGTCTACAGGTGGGGTACCCATTTCTGTTAATAACTGACAAATCTTTTGGGTTAAAAACGGTTGCCCACCTGTCCACTTGAGGATGTTGGCCAGGGACGACGGTGACAAACCTGAAGTTTGCAGACCTGTGGCTAACGGTTCTGCTTCTGTCAAAGAGAACCCAGCTAAGGTCAGCGCTTGACCAATGTTAAAGGGAGTTCTTTGCTTATCCTGGAGCAAATCAGCAGGGCTGGCTACCCCAAACATGGCAAAGGTAATCCGGTGATAGTTTGGGTCCACCGCCCGCCGGTTATAGCAATAGCGAATGACCGCAAAAAAGTCATCCACCGCAAACGGTAAGCCCAATACACTATCCACTTCGTCTAAAAAAATATAGAAATGGTCTTTGGGGCACTGTTCTAATAGCCGATCCACAATAAATCGGCTCAATTTTTGAGGTAGTGATATCTCTCCCTGGGTCTGCCACCACTGTTGAAACTGGTCAACATCAGCCAGTTGTAAATCGTGCCAAAGTTCAGCCAGCAGTCCTTTGTACCATTGAACAGGAGTGATGCGTTTGCTACCGATGCTGGTCAGGTCTACCATGGCACAGCGATGCCCGGCCTTTTGTAGACGATATTTAGTCCGTACCATCAGGGAAGACTTTCCCATCTGCCGAGAGTTTAGGACATAACAAAATGTTCCAGCCGTCAGAGCCTCTAGCAGACTGGTATCTGTCTGTCGTTCTACATAGGTGGGATCTGTTGCATTCAGCGTACCACCAACCCGATATCGCATAGGCTATAAAAATCTTGGCGTTGCTGATCCTCAGTATGATTTCAATGTAACGATCTTGCCGTATTGTGTTTCCAAGCAATCAATTTATATTTTGGATCAACACCTGCAAAATCTTCTCAAGCACTCGCGTTTAAGGTCCTAAAAATGTCAAAAGTAGCCCGAGCAAAGCAGGCTCCTTGACGGTTACGTTTTGACTCTTACCTGCTGCATACTCATCTTCGCTCCATAGTTGTCCGATGTCTCAGGTTGATACAGGGGTTAGGTAACATGAATTAAAAATAACTTACTTTTCTTACCTGCTGAGCCTTCCCTGCTAAGACGTCTCCTGCAGGAATCAAACCATGGTTTCCCGAGCAAACGTCTTTAACTGATGGCTGAAATAAAGACGATATAGCTCACAGCTGGGCTTGACGAGGGTTTGCTCAAAACTGACTAATCCCAGGCTATCGAGTTTGTAACTCGCGATCCCATCCAGTACCACCCCATCTCCATGGGTGATCACCTGATAGTAGCTGGCCGCCACCGAAGGATCGCTGTTTAACATCGCCAGACAGCGCTGTAGATGGTCATGATAGATCCCTTGGGCGCTAGCAGCGGTAGCAATGATTTGCTCCAGAGACATCTGACCCTGCTGCAGCGTGTAAAATGCCAACCCGGCTAGATGTGGATGGCCGTTAATCAAATAATAAAACGACCGGAATGACTGACCTGCTCGACCATGGAGCAAGGTCTCCACACCATAGCGCTGAGCCAGGTGGGTGAGCTGTTCCAGGGTAAAGGGGGGTAACCGAATAGGCAACCCGACATTAAATGGTGATTGATTGAGATGGAGTGGCACATAAAGGTCGGTGGCATGAACCAATACCAACCTTAGCTTTTGCCAGATGGCACTGTCCTTAGACCGTTCATGCCAAACCCTGAGCATCGGCAAAAAGTCTTGGACAATTCTCGAGTAGCCAAAGATGCGATTGAGTTCATCAATGCCCAGCACCAATGGAGTCGAGATTTCCTTGAGCACATAGCGCTCAAAATAAAGCTTGCAATTAACCTTACTGCCCATTTCTTGATCCCATAGGGCATCCACCTTTGACGGCAGTCCCAGCTGATGACTGGCGTTCGCACATAGCCAGCGGAGAAATTGGTCAAGATGGTCAAAGATTTCTCGGTCTACTTCCTGAAGATTGAGGGTAATGGTGCGATAGCCCTGACCCTGGGCGTGGTCAAGTAAACGATTGAGTAATGAGCTTTTCCCCATCCGCCGAGGAGCTTTAATCCTCAAGAGACAGCCGGGATAGCTCAGTTCATTAAACGCACTGGCTTCTTGGGGTAGACGCTCTACATAGAGGGGAGAATCTAGGGGTAAGGGACCCGATGGAAATCGACTGGCGGCGGTAACTGTCGGCGTCAGAGGTTTGACGGACGGGCGCGGAGAAGCCATCGTCTGGGCAGCTGGCGCAGCGGTTGGAATCGATACAGCGGCTGGTCTAGGGATTGACTGGGGCTGGTATTTCTGCAAACGCTCAGGGGTCAAAACCAGCCGTAGGCTTTTTTTGCTAACACTTTCTCCCAGAGCCACCGAAAGTTCTGACCAAAGCTTTGAGCCAATTTGTTTAATATACTCTGTAGCATAGCTAGAACTTTGGGCGATTTCAGCATAGCTGCGATGAGACCAGGATTCTTGCAATACCAGGCGCTCAAGCGTCCCCAACTGTCTCTGCAAAAGCCGTTCTACCTTAGGTACAAGCGTGTCTATGTCCATCAGGAAGCCAGTGAATCTGTAAAGTAACTAGCTCTCCAGGACAGTGCCAAGATAATTTAACTATCACCGGAGGCGGGTGAGAGTTGAACTAATATTTTTCCCACTAGATACTATCACAGTGGGATTTGATTCCTGACCTAAGTGACCGATATCTAGAGAAATCGGTCACATTTAGCCAAGATTTAGCCAAAAATTATTAAAATTTCCCTTTTGTCAATTGTTATCTAGCCCAATTTTTGATCCTTAATCTATTAATCTTGAGCTTGCAGGACTTGATCCCTGGAACTAGGGAATGAGGATTTAATTAGGTCCTATCTTTTGCTGTACAGATGTTCCATGGAACGCCTCTGCAGACAACATTTTTGGATCTTATAAAATCCTGATCCCTAGGACACCTTAACCAGGACACTCTCTCCCTCAATCAGGGTCTCATAAGATTCCAGGGGTCTAACGGCAGGCCCAATGGTGACCCTGCCATCCGTAGCAAATTCAGAGCCATGACAGGCACAGGAAAATTTATCCGCCTCCCAGTCAACCGTACATCCTTGATGGGTGCATTTGGAGTTGAGAGCAATCACACTGTCAGTATTGGCTGGATCGCGAACGACAATCACATTACCCACAGCCAGGCCTTTTTTGGTTAGAAACCCCTTGGTATCTAAATCTGCCACTGTACCAACGGTCTCAAATCCATCTGGCGCTTCTGACGCTGGTACTGAGTCTCCGACAGCAGGGGTATCGGATGCGGGTTCAGTTGGATTGCAGGCTGCGATCGCAACCGGCAGCGAAGTCGCCAACATCCCTAGCCCAACAAAATTCATAAACTCACGACGTTTCATACTCTCTTCTCTCCTACATTTCTGAAATTTACTGGCCACTACCTGTCGCATCGAGCCACTGGCGTTTGGTCTGGTCAAGCTGGACCTGGGTTAGGGGGAAAAACCCTAACTCGCTCATCACCTCAGCCATCTCTGTCAGGTAAAAGTTGACAACAGCTTTGGTGGGTGTGCCTGCTGCTAGCTGTGTTTGATCCACGTAGATAAACAAGGATTGCACTAGCGGATAAGCATTACTTTCAACCGTATCTAAACTGGCGCTAATGCCGTTGATGGGAATCACCCGAAAGGTGGCAGTAAAGCGCTCATAAAGGGATTGATTGATAGACGCAAGACCATTGGGCACCGTACTCAGAGTTTGCATCATCGGCTCTGGGTAGTCATAAAAGGTGGTATTTGCCGTCTTTAGTAACGCCGCCCCATCGGTTGGAAACAGCGTTCGGGTCAATAAAGCCATCGTCGATGAATTAGGCCCGATCATCCCCCGCTCAATTGTTGTATTTGGCCAACTTGTGTCCACATCGGACCACCTATCCTTGGTCAGAACGGCCTTTAATTTTTCAAGATCAATGCCGCGGACAAAATCGTTGTCTCGATTGACAACCAGCAGCAGTGGATCTTTGCCAATGGTCAATCCCAGGGGCTGACGGCCCTTAGCCTGGCACGCCTGAATTTCCGCTTCAGACATGGCCCGGTTAACACTTAAGAAATTAACGCTGCGGTCCTGACAAAATTGTTGAATCGCCTCCCCTGCCCTCAGCACATTAATATCTAACAAACCACCGTACCCTGCTTGAATCAGCCGCTGATACATCTGTTCATTAAACGCCTGCATCGTTGGGGCGCTGGCTATAATGACATCCTTCTGGATTGCTAAGGGTGCATCTCTAGGCAGCGTCACCGAGCTGGTGTTAGCTGTAGGCTCCTGCTGAAGACGGCTGGTGGTCAAGCTCTCCAAATTTGGATCAATCAGGGGTTCTACCTCATTGACGGCCTGCCTGAACTGGGCATAGGGATTGTTCGGACTGTCCTCCGACTGAGAAACTGCGGCTTGACCACAGCTGGTGACCAGGCCCAAAAATAACAACAACCTCAAACGCGGCCAGAAGATTTTGAACAAAACAGAATAAACCATGGGTCAACTAGTCCTGATGAGCGACGGGGGCTGGCTCTTGACGTTCTGTTTTCAACTGCAAAATGCACTTAGCTAAACGTCCAAGACTATTTTCCTGGGTTGTGTAATCCATCAGTTTGGATACGGCTTCTGATGTTTCCACGTCGGTTTTAGGGTTAAGAATATGACTCAAAGCTGTTGCCATGGTTTCTAGCTGGTTATTGCTTTGTCTCAGGGTTATCTGGGTCTCGCGATTCTGGTACCGTACCCACAGCAGCCCCCCGACCAGCAGCAATAGAAACCAGCCGTAGGTAAAAAAGCGAATCACACGGGTGGAGGCCAGGGCTAAACGATAGCTAGATTCAAAGGTACTTGCAATGGGAGCCGTGGAGGTATCCAGAGGTTTTAACAATTCCGTAGTGGCTTCTTCGATGAGGGGTTTGGCATTAAAAATAATATTGGAATGGGACTGTACCAGCTGGAGGGGTAGCTCGGTCTCTGAAATTTCCAAGGTGTTCTGCAGCTGATTGAGATTTCTCAATAGACTTTGCAGCTGATTAGATAAGGCCTCATCGGTGGTAGTGGTAAACAACAGCAGGTTGCGAATCAGCTGATTAAGTGTGTTATTTAGCGCCGCTAACTTTTCAGAATCGATGGTTTCTGTCGGCTCAAGCGTGCTCAGCTTAGTATCAATTTGATCGCTCAAAAAGGGAAGATAGCGGAGAGAGTTTTTTAGCAGGGCGTTGCGGGCCTTAAATACCTCACTCAGATTTTCCTTTTGCTCTAAAGAAGCCTGACGACTTTCGAGAAAATTACGAATTTCTCGCTGATCGCCAACGTTAACAAAACTAGGAATGTTGGTTAGCGAATTTAGTACGTCCTCCTGCTCCACCAGGTTATTAACAATAGGATCGTAGTAGGCAAATAGCTCATAGCGAGCCCGTAGCACCTCCTGAGAGAAGTTAGCCTCTAGCTCACTAAGGCGGGCAACCTGATTACGATATTGCTGATACTGCTGGAAAGGCACCGGCAAGCTTTTATAGATGAGTGTCCCGGAAATGAGAAAGAGAAGTGTGGCAATTAAAATCCAGGCCCCTCGAATTTTATATCCCGAATTTCTAGAGAAACGAGACCCAAACATAAACGACGCTACTCCTATATTTCGCCCGTCAGGGACTGTAAAAACTGCATAATCAGATCCACATCCTCCTGGGGAATGTTCACACCCAATTGATACTGACCCATGAGTTTAATGGCCTCATCTAAGGTTTTAGGATTGCCATCATGGAAATAGGGGGACGTGAGGGTAATATTTCGCAGTGTGGGCACCTTAAACACATGTTTGTCCAGTTCATTGTTGGTGACGTTGTAGCGCCCTAGATCTTTTTCAGTAATCGGCGTACCCCGATCTGCAAAATAATCACCAAAAATCCCCAGGGTCTGAAACATATTGCCCCCTACCAGCATGCCCTGGTGACAGCTGACACAGCCATAGGACTTGAAGCGATCGTATCCGGCCTTTGCCTCATCCGAAATCGCATCCTTTTGTCCTCGCAGGTATTGGTCAAAAGGGGCATTGGGGGTATACAAGGAGCGCTGAAAAACCGCCAGGGCATCTCGAATATTTTCCGGTGTGATGCCATCATTATAAGATTCCGCAAATCCTTCGCGATACTCTGATTCTTCACCAACTTTGCGAACCACATCCTGCCAGCTCATGCCCCCCATTTCTCCGACTGAGGTAATCGGTCCTTTGGCCTGTTCTTCCAGACTCTCAGCACTGCCATCCCAATTGAATCGGTGCATAAATCCAGCATTAAACACCGTCGGCGAATTAATCCCGGTATTACCGCCCGCCATGCCAATCGAAAGCGCTTTACGATCGGTTCCCCCCTTATCCAGGGCGTGGCATGTAGCACAGGAGACCGTATTATCGGCTGACAATCGAGGATCGTGAAATAGTAAGTCTCCCAGCTGCACTTTGCCTTGATCCAGCTCTATACTTAGCGGAATTGGCTGAATTGGCTCCGTTGATATAATTGTTTCAGCGGCTACAGCTGACCCTGGTGCTTCTGTTACCGGACGTTGCCAAAATTGAGTCAGGCCCAGAGCTGCCAGTACTGCCAAACAAAACAAAATTGCCAGCGCAACTATCTTCTTAAACCGACTTAATCTTACCCGAGATATGAGTCGAGAAACCATAGAAAAAACGCTCAACCAATAATTGAATAATCTGTTTACAACATCCAAAAATCTGTATGTCTAACAACCTACCCTTTTGTCGGGCTCACACGGTTACCCCCACTGGCGCCTCTTCGGCAACTAAATGCCATGTAGCCAGTGTTTCCATACCTTCAACTGTGATTGAGCCGTGGGTCGATAGATTGTGACGGTCCTTGAGACGCTCATAGATTGGCTGAGTGACCACAATCTGATTGGGCTCTGCCTGTTCAGGAAGCTGGATTGCGACTCTAATAGCATCTCCCCACAGCTTATAGGTAAAGGGCTTAGTGCCGACCACTCCAGCTACAAACGAGCCAGAATGAACTCCTATCTTTAGGCTCAAATTTACCTGGTATTGACTATTGACAGATTGTAGTATCCTCAGCATTTCCTGAGCAACGTTCACGCCCCTTTGCTTATGGTCGAAGTACACATCTGATAGCCCACACACAGCTAAATAAGTTTCATCCGCCATATTTTGAGGTTCCAACCCAAATTGCTGTGATACTCTGTCAAATTCACTCATTAGGGCACTGAATGCCGTAGTGATTTTCTCAGATGAGGAATACTGAGCCAGCCCTAACACGGTTGCTGTCAAAATAGTCGCCTGCTGTACCGTATTCGCAATGGGGTTTTCTCCTTTCTTAAATCGCGTAACAACGGGCTCAGGCAAAATGTTCTTTAGCAGCGTTTCATTTTCCAGTTCTTTGTTCTCTAGCAGCTGATTTTGATGGCTAAACCTTTGAGCCAGCTTCTGAAACAATCTTCCCAGCTGAGCAAATTCATCCGTACCATTTGCCGATACATCAATCGCTGATTCGCCCTCCTGAAGCTGTTCACTCGCTTTGATTAATCGTCGAACCGGACGGGCAAATGCCTGGCCTATCAACCCTGATAAGAAAGCTACAATCAAGGTAATAATAACCGCCATGGTACCCATATAAATTTGCATTGTCGTGATTGGTTCTAAGGCTTCGGCCTCGTCCATTTCCGCTAAAACAGCCCAGCGCAGTCCCTCGAGCCTGAGGGGTGCATAGGCGCTCAATACGGGCTTGCCCTTGTAGTCCTGGATAATTTTTGTATCTGTTTCGCCTGCCATAGCGGCTTGGGTAGCCTCAGTATCTACAGGCTGCAGCAAAACTGATGTGTTGAGGTTATACACCAGATCGACCGTCTGGGAGGACAAACCAATATCTCTCAGCGTTTCTCGATAGGCATCAGCATCGTCAATCAGCTCCCGAGATTGCGATCGCATCAGCGCATCTTCTCCCACCACATAGACCTGGCCAGTCTCTCCCAACCCTTCAGCTTCCCATTCCTGATTACCGATCAGAATGGCATTTAGCCGCTCCGGCGGCATCTGTAATGCCAAAATCCCAACAATATGTGGCCCGTTAAAAATAGGCGTAGCCAAAAATGCCATCGGAGCCGCCATATTGGGCACATAGGGTTTGAAATCTACTATTTGGACAAAACCGCGACCGGGATTGTTGCGAACAGCAGCTACGATGTCAGCTAGGCCACTGAGTCGATAGGGACCACGATCTAAGCTGGTGGCAAAGTCGGGATGTTTGTAGGCAGAATAGACAATTTCACCACTGTTAAAATCGATCAGATAAAAATTACTGTAGCCATACTGGTCAATTAGCTTTTTAAAGGTTGGATGATAGGCAGCATGGTGCTGAGCATAGATGCTCTCATCTGTAGGGCTTGTATTACCTTCCTCACTATCAACGCTGTTGACAAGATAGTGATATTGCAGATACTGACTGGCCTGACTGAGGGGACGATAGTTAGCAACAATTTGCGGACCTTCTACATTTTCGGCCAAGTTGGGTAGGAAGTTACTAGCCTAGTAAGTCTCAATCGTCTCTATCCACTCATTGGAAATCGTTTCATTTTGTAAGCTACGATAGGCACCGTTAAACTCCACCATAGCCGATATCACGGTACGGTCCTCACTCAGAAGATCTAGCCAATCTTGGAAGCCTTTGATATAGGATTCAATCTGGGTGCCCTTCGACGCTCTTACGCTAGTAAGCTGGTCAAATACCTGACGTTGGAATGCCTGACGAAATCGTAGCCAGCTCAGAGTTCCTCCAATGAGCAGCGAGCCGAGACTAGCCCCTACAATCAAAGCCATTAGTTTAGATTTAATACGCAGCCTGTTCAACATCGCTGTGCTTCCCTTTGACGTCCGAATATTTCTGGCTCTATCTCTTTTTGTGAACTCAATTCGTTAGCAGACTGGCATTTGATGACCGTTAGACAGAGCAGTCGTAACTGCTACTTTAGCTACTTGAATTGATTTCTTACGTTCCTCAATAAATTGAAGAATTTCAGCTGCAAATTTTGAATTGGTTCGAATCAGCTCAACAATATCTTCCGCAGGAACTACAACTAGTTCCACATCTCCTTCGGCAACGGTAGCAATCGGGCTGACTTCTCCTGGATAGATGGCCATTTCGCCAAATACATCGCCAATGCCAAACCGATTTGTTGTTTGTACATTGCCTGAACTGTCGGTAAGTTGTGCCATTACCCGACCACTGTAGACAGCATATAACCCACTATCAGACTTACCTTCTTGAGTAATGAGATCGCCTGTGCCGTAAATATGAAACTGTGCGCTGCCAGCCAGTTGTTCAAGCTGGGTATCGCTGATGCTGAATAGGTAGGATAGCGATCGCAGATAGTCAAACATTTCCTGCTGACGATCCACGGGTGCTTGAGGAATCTTGCTAGGAAAACCATCATCAGCGCGGAACTGATATTGCTGCACCATGGGATAGGGAATGGTAAATCCCTCCCGCTGCACCATGTAGTAAAACTTGGACAAAAGTGTTGCCTTAGCCACCCAGGCACCTAATCCTGGAACTGCCAAAAACCAAAGATCGTAAGTAATGCTACAGTCTCCATAGGCACTCACCGCTGGAAAAGCGCTACCTGGCTCGACTTCTTTAACGCCCTCTGGTAGCTGGCTGAGAGCGAGTAACACTTGGTTAGGCGGATCGTCATAGGACAAACCTACCTGAATATAGTCCCAGGCGGCACCCTTGCCAAGATTACTAATACTGGCTCCTGACAAAGTCGCGTTGGGCACACTCCGCTTAGCAAATCCGTTATCAACCGTCACCGACCACCAGCTTTGATCGATCACTCTCGCTCCAGAACCATCAAAGCTAATCCAGTCACCCACTTCAAACGGCTTGGCAACCAGCAGCAACAGACCGGATACTAAATTACTCAGGGTATTTTGCAGCGCTAGCGCAAAGACCAATGAGCCCACACCGACTGCAGTGGTCAAGCTGCTGATATCGACATCCCAGATACCCGTAATCAGATAATAGCCAATCCCGAGTACAACAATGGCTCTGGCTGCCTGAAAGAAGAGATTGGGGATCTGGACCTGGAATTGTCTCTCAGGCTTCTGGTTTGTGAGGGTGGCATTAATCAAAAACACACCCGCCACGATGATCGCGATCCAGGTAATTGTTTCAACTAATCGACTGGGGCCTGCAGTGCTGGCAACTTGAAGTAACTGCCGCATCACCAGCAACAAGGCTAGGGGAGGCAGCACGTAGCGAAGAATCTTACGCAATGCCGAGGCTAACTCAGGCTGCTGTTGCTCCAGACGCTCTGCAATCTCATTTAGGGCTACTCCTAGGAGTGGAAAACCAATGCCTAGAAGTAGCAGCCAGCTTATAAAGTCTTTGGTCATAGTTGAGCGATAATCGCTACTGAAACTTATTAAAATACTAATCGGTAGCAATCATATTTTATTAATTGAAAGATTTAACAGCATTTATATGTTTTTTACAGATGTAGCTTTCCTAAGAAAAAATTGTCTTTTAGTATGCGCTGAGCGACTTTGATACTATCCAAAATAGATAGGTCTCTAAAAAATAGGACAACAGAAGCATACTTATATCACCTAACTCACTTTTTTGATGCCTACTTTATTCAGTATCAGTTTTAACAAAATAATCAACTGACACTCAAGAAAAGCTTTGTTCTAAGTACCTGTTTTCTCAAGCAACTCTTTGTAACAAGCTGCTTTGAATGCTGTGGAAAAATACTCAAAGTCTAACTAACCAATGAGTTGCGAGTTTAAATCTCATAGATGAGCTGCATAGAATTGGTTAAAACAATCTGCCAATGCAGTCGTGTATATACGCTTATTTGGCTAAAAATATGACAACACCTTACTTTTTCTTGTCAAAAACCAGCTTTAATTCTTGTAGGCAGTTTCTTGTTTAGGCGACTGTGAAAACTTTTTAGATTTCTATGAAGTATGTAACTATCTTAGGTGCTGGCCAAATTGGTTCCGTAATTGCCAGCCTTCTACATCAAAGCGATAGCTATACCGTTCAACTAGGTGACATAGATGCTCAATCTCTAAACCGCTTATCCATTTCCAATCTTGTTAACACCTTTGTTATCGATGTAACTGACGAAGTTGAAATTGTAAAAAGGTTAGAGGGACAAGACTGTGTTGTTTCCGCCTGTCCGTACTGGTTGAATTCGGGTATTGCGCGAGCAGCTGCTAAAGCTGGAGTTAGCTACTTTGACTTAACTGAAGACATTACTACGACTAATGCCGTGCGTTCTATTGCTAAAACAGCTCCCGATGGATTACTTTTTGCGCCGCAATGTGGTTTGGCACCGGGCTTCATAGGTATCTTGGCGCATCATCTGTGTAGTTACTTTGAGCAACTTGATGAAGTGAAGTTGAGAGTGGGTGCATTACCCCAGTACCCATCTAACGCGCTAATGTATAACCTTACCTGGTCCACCAGAGGGTTAATTAACGAGTACTGTAATTCATGTGATGCTATCCAAAATGGCCAAAGGGTACAGGGAGTTCCCTTAGAGGAGTTGGAGAATTTCTCGCTAAACGGGATCAGCTATGAAACATTTAATACTTCAGGTGGTCTAGGCACCCTTTGCGAAACTCTTGCAGAAAAGGTTCGGACTCTAAACTACAAGACCATACGCTATCCAGGGCACTGTGACCTTATAAAATTTCTACTCAATGATCTACGTCTAAACAAACGACATGATCTGTTACAGGAAATTTTTGAACACGCTATTCCGATAACTCAACAAGATGTGGTTATTAGTTTTTGTACTATAACTGGCTGGCGAGACGGTCGTTTAGAACAAGTTAGCGATGCTCGGAAAATATATCCACTCACTTTACACGGAGAACCTGTGAGCGCTATTCAAATTTCAACAGCAGCTTCGCTTTGTGCGGTCTTAGACATGTATCTTAGCGGAAAAATTAGCCAAACAGGATTTCTAAAACAAGAGCAAGTTGATCTCAAACATTTTCTCTGTAATCGTTTTGGCCGTTACTATGCTGAAGCTAGTGAAGATATCTCTAACAGTCCTAAAGTTCAGAGCAATTATAAGACAAGTGATATCGACATAAACAAAAAAGTGGCAACTGTTGCATAGAAAAGGGTCGATCTAAAATGTCTACATCCCCTTCAAGTAATTGGCTGCAGTGGATTTGTTCAAGCGTAGATTCTAATGATTTACGCGAGAAATATGATCAATGGGCAACTACCTATGAGGTTGATGTCGCTGATGTCTGGAAAGCTGTTCCATCAAGTGCGGCATCAATGCTCGCGAAATATGTGAGCAACAAACAAGCCAGCGTTCTGGATGTTGGGGTCGGTACAGGGTTTGTTGGTATGGCATTAGCTACGTTGGGATTTGAAAATCTTATTGGTCTTGATATTTCACCTGGAATGTTGGCACAAGCCGCTAAGAAACAGATCTATCATTCTCTACTGTGCTGTTCGATTGGAGATGAAACGTTTGCAACTTTAAAGAAAGCTACAGGTGTTGTTGCTACCGGGGTATTTGCAGAAACCCATGCTGGACCTGCTGAATTAGACGCGCTTCAGACAAAAATCAAGCCTGGCGGTGTACTAGTTTTGACTACCCGTCAGAGCTTTTTACCCAAGCTGCAGAGAGTGCTTGATCAGCCTGGGTGGGTTCTTCTAGAGCAAAAAACAATGCCGATTTATGATGATCCAATGCATCTCCTGGCATATCAAATTTCCTGCTGATAATGAGAGATCTTATTGCTGGCTAGTGCAGTCTCAGGTCATCTCTTTTCCAATAATCCAAGAACCTGGATAATGGTTTGAAGCCACCGAGTCTTGATGGTTATCCAATGCCCAAGTCCCTCAAAGTTCGTCCTCTGAGCCCAGATGAGAAAACCGCCTTGGAAGCGGGTCGTCAGTCTTCCGAAGGGTTTACCGTGCGTCGCAGCCAAATCATATTAGCCAGTGCAGCGGGTCAAACACCCCCTGAGATTGCCAAGTTTGTGGGCGGTACTCGCCAGAATGTATGCCTTGTGATTCATGAATTTGAGGAACGAGGGTTGGCGTGCTTAGTGCCTCGTCCAAGTGGTCCCAAACCCGGCGATGAATTACTGTTCGATGCCACGAAGCGCGAACGATTAAAAACCATTGCTCACACCAGTCCCCGTGAGTATGGGCAAGCACGGTCCATATGGACCCTCAAAAGTCTGGCCCAGGTATGTCACGAGCAAGCCTTAGTAGAGGTCCCGGTGAGTCATGAAACCATTCGCCAAACCCTGTTACTGATGGGAGTGAGTTGGAAACGAGCTAAACAATGGATCACCTCTCCTGACCCGGACTATGCCCGAAAAAAGCGGCAACGGGACCGTCTCATCCTCATGGCGGCTCAACATGACACCTGGGTGGTTGGGTTTCAAGATGAGGTGTGGTGGTCCCGATTGACATACCCCGATATGCACGCTTGGAGCGAGGATGAGCCCCTCAAATTGCATCAAAAGCACTTTGAGAAAACAGACTCTGAGCCCAAAGCGATTGCCTGTTATGGTCTCTGGTGTCCCTGCTTAGCCATCATGGTGATTCGATTTGTCCAATCCCGACCGGTTAGCGATCTGACCTGTCAATATTTAGAGTGGGTCTGTCAATCACTCTATGCCTTAGGTAAACGCGTTTTGGTCCTAATTTGGGATAACGCATCCTGGCATGTTTCAAAAGCCGTGCGTCAATGGGTTCGAGACCATAATCAGCTCATCAAACAGACGGGGGGATTGCGGTTGATTCTCTGTTTGCTTCCCGTGAAGAGCCCCTGGCTCAATGCAATTGAACCTAAATGGGTACATGCCAAACGGGCCATTGTTGAACCCACCAAGGTGCTTACAGCTGATGACATTAGGCAACGTGTTTGTGACTATTTTGAATGTGAGGTACTTCCCTCTTTAGTAAAAAAGACTGCTTGATTCTGCACTAG
>NZ_AWNH01000111.1 GCF_000482245.1 Leptolyngbya sp. Heron Island J
CCGTCAGATAAGCCTCAGCTACCCCCGGCATTCTTGTAATCAATGAAGTCAATCACTGATTCCTCAAGGAGCTTTAACCATGAAACGCACACTGCTTTCCGCCTTAACTGTTCTCGTTGCATCCGCTGCGATCGCACCCGTTGCTTCCGCCGTCGAGCCCGCTAGCTTCAATATTCAGTCCGCTCGCCTCGAAGAACTCGACGCACGCACTAAGAATTCCGTCCACAAACTACGCCTTGAGCACCTCAACAACCAAACCAAGGCCATCGAAGATATCCAAGCAACTCGCCTCGACGCTCTCGATGCCCGCACTAAGGCTATCGATAACATTCAATCTGCTCGCTTAGAGGCTCTAGACGCTCGTACTAAAGCCGTTGATAACATCCAAGAGACTCGTCTAGATGCCCTGGATGCCCGCACTAAGAACGATGTTCACAAGCTACGCATCGAACATCTCAACAACCAAACCAAAGCCGTTGAGGATATCCAAGCCGCTCGTTTAGATGTCCTGGATGCTCGTACTAAAGCAGTCGATAACATCCAGGAAGCTCGCCTGGATGTGCTAGATGCTCGGACTAAGTCCATCCGCTAACAGATTGCTGAGCTGTTGCGGTACCCAAGCTTGGGTGCCCGGTGCAGACTCCGTTAATCTGTGAAATGCTTCATTCTCAGGGCACCCTTTTTCTACTCAGACTCTCCCTGTACACACTCTCCAGAGCCTCTACCGATTGGTGGGGGCTTTTTTATAGAATATGGCTGAAATGATTGACTGAACTGCGTTTCAGCTATCGATTTTCAATGAAGTATGTACAACTCTACTTTGTAGAACTCTATCAAGGTGCGGATGGCATATCACCCCCTTCACAATAGACTTCAATCGCGTATTCCAATCCGACGTAGGGGTCCTCTCTGGCTATAACTGCCTGATAGGCTTTGGAACGCTCATTCGCTGAAGTAATGTTACGTTCAGCCTCAGCAAACGGAGCTAGATCACGGGAGACTGCCGCTTGGTGGCGAAAACTCGCTGCTAGGTATGATTTCAAAAGGTTTAGATCTTTGTTGCTCAACTCTAGAGATTCTAACGAATTCGCTGTGTCGACTTCGATTTCAGCGTGTTTCAGATAACCGGCTTGTGTCAGCTTTATATCCGTGTAAAAGATTTCTTGATCGTAAGTAGCCATAACTTGATCATAGCTAGCTCTTGTAATCTCGTAGACCTGTTGGCACTCGGCACGACGATCTTCAGTGCGGCGCGCTTTTATGCCGAACGGGTCATCTAAGTCTGAGGTGCAGGCCGTTAAGTTCACGAGTGCAGTTACACCTATGAACGTTCGCAGCAACATCTGACTGGCGCTTGGAGCGATTGGCATTTTGGATCGTGAGAGGTTAAGCGAGTTTTGGCTGAGCCCATTATTCTTCATGTGCAGATAGCTTTGTCCAGGAAGGTACTTCTTAAACTGACTAGGACTTACGCAGGGCCGAAAGGGATCTTGTTGAAACCTTTGCCCACATAGGAGTTCGCCCTACTACTGACCACTACATAGCAACACCTATTCAGACCACAAAAAAAGGGGCCGAAGCCCCACGTTGCTAGTAAGCAGATGGCGGATGAACCACCACCCGAGTACGCCCACCCCGCTGACCACCGGACAACCGGATAGAACCCTGGGGCACCGTGACCGGCATCGACACCATGAAGCGACCAGGCCCACCGGCAGGAACCGACCGGACCAAAACCGAGTAACCAACCACCGCCGCCCAGCGCTGGGCGAAAAAGGTGGGCAAGAAGCCAAACCAAAACTCGGCCACATAACCCGTAAACGACCGATCAGACTCGCGCCAGCAGCACTCGACCGCGCCAAACTCAGTGGCTAAACCAGACACAAACTCAAAAGGGACAGAACGCATAAACATAACCAACGCAACGCGCCCTATTCACCCAATGACAAGGCGTTGGTTATTTGAGATCACGTAGTGTCAAGCGAACTTGTAGCCGGAGTTTGAGCACTATTGCGATGCTGCAGCTGCTGGATAACGGAGGCTGCAAGCTTGGCTTGACGCGCTGCATATTACGGGTAAACTTGAGCGGCTGTGGTGGTGATAAATCTGTTGGGTTGGAGCAAGCCTGCAGGAAGATGCACATGCAACTTTGTAACTAGAGTGCAACCTAACTCAAAGGCCCATGCTACAATCACTGCGCTTGAGTGCGCAGCCGCCTAGCAAAAAGCCCCAGCGACGGCCAGGGCCAAGTTAGTCATATTCATAAGCCTAGGGCAGCGTCAGCAATGATGCAGCTAAGCAGACTACTCGTTAGTAAATTGAGATCGCAACTCCTAATCATTTTGCCCAAGGCAACCACTTCCGTGTCTGCTTCGACTGCTCCCTAACCACACCAAGAATCCGCGCGTCCACCTCTTCTTGGGTTTCACCGCCGATAGTGCCATGCAGCCGCTCCAGCTCATTCGCCGACAGCGACTCATTCACCATGTAAGCTTCCTGCGCAGCCTGGGGTAGCGTGGACCGATCACGAATCTTTCCGCCCGTCATCTTGTACAGCTCATTAACTGTGCAATCAAACAGCTCTTTAGTTTCCTCAACAACAGCGTTTCTGTAACATTGAGGACCACCGCCGTTATCTTTAATTGACTGAGTGAAGCGCTTAAAAACAATTGCGCCAGTTGCTCGCTCACGCTGCGGTGGCAGTAGCTGGGAGTCGCCAAGTAGATCCATCTGGGACTCCGATGGCTCGATATTCTCCTTCTCGCTCTTCCACCATTTGGAAAAACCCATGTGCTTCGTCTCTCTCGTTAGGGGCAAAGTCCTCTGAGAACAGCTGTTCTAGACCTTGTTTGATAATCTCCAAACCATCGGGATACATCAAAAAGGCATCGAGAATTTCATGCCGATATTCATAGTCCCAGCGATCGGCAGTGAAATTGAAATCGTGCAAAATTAGCATGTAGGCATCAAGGCACCCTTCGTAGGCGTTGACGGCCTCAAAATAGGCGAGGGCCTTGGCCCAGGTTTTCTTATAACGGCGGTCGCCAAAACGCTTTGTATCCTTGTCAAAGTTTTCAGGCTGAAGCACCACACCGCCTTTCCAGGTGTTGAGAGTGTTCCATGACTGTTTGACTCGGCGTTTTAGCTCCTGCAGTTTCATACGTGCATACGGGGACGCTCTAACCATAGATTACATCTAATCTCCTGAATCACTAAATCGATATCCGGTGGCGGTATACCCGCTGTAATAAATGGCTACCCAACGACTATTGGGCAGCTTGTAATAGTCGGCGGTACTGTCCCGATAGGCTGGAAAACCAAACCGCTCGGAAATGGCTTCATAGCTCTGGGGGAATTGCAGATACAGCAATGCCTTAATTTCGGATTCGTTAAGTTCACCATCCAGGCCATAGGGTTCTAGACCTGCTGGCGGCACCGCCGAGGGAGCGACCGCTTCGGCAGGCTCACTAAGCAGACTGATTTGACTGCCGTTGGAGCAGCCGATCAGAAACGCGATGGTTAGGGCAACGGCAAAGTCGATCCAGGGAATCCGTGGTGATTTTCTACTAAAGAAGTCCACATAAGTTGGAAGACACACATTTATAATCAAAAGACTTGATATTTACTGTAAATCATCCAGTAAATATCAGCATGTAAAAATTTATGTTTTCTTGGTCTGCCTGAGCACTGCTTCAAAAATATGCTCCTGACTGCCAGCGGCTTCGAGCATGCGCTTAATGGTGAGGGCGTAGCCCAAGGTGTTTTCATACTGCGGCGGCATTCCAGAGAACTCTACACCTGGCCCCCAGCGCTCGATGGTATTTTCTTCCAGGCCGATCACCTGGGCCAACAGCTGCACACATTGGCTGCGATATCCTCGCTTAGCTTCGTCCTCAGCCGATGCGCCAAACCAGGCGCGGCAGAACTCTTGAGCCCTCATAAAATCAGTAACGACTGCAATGACTGATCTACCTTTACTGCGTTATTGGGTCGTGGGCTCTAAATACTGGAAACATTCAGGCAAAGGCAGCCTTCAAAGGCTCTATTATCACTGTAACAATTACAGTTAATTAGCAGCCATGGCCAGCTACCCCAGCTTCTCGGTTGATCAAATCCTCTCCAATCCAAACGCTGTCAATCCATGGCTGCTAGAGGCTAAACCATTTACCCAAAAGCGAGAACTCCCTAGCGTAGCCGCGATTTACTTTGTACTGAGGGCTGACGAAATCCTTTACAGCGGGTCGTCTATCAACCTAAGGAAACGATGGAATGGATCAGGACACCGTATTAGTCAGCTTATTGTGGACCGACCTCTAGAGAACGAAATCCAACTCACCTGGCTACGCTGCCAAGGTAATCAAAGACTCTATTTACAAAACATGGAAATGGCTCTTATCAGAGGACTTGATCCACTACTGAATAAAACTTTCAAAAGAACTAAAAATAAATAGACACATATATGTCAAGACATATTGACTGCTCAAAACAACGAACTAAAGACATATAAAAACCTAGACATATTTAATTAAAGACATACTAACCAATGACAGCAGCAACAGAGTGCAGACATATAAACATCGAGACATATCACACCAAACTCTTACAAAGCAATAATTTTTAAAGGATAAGCTCAATCCATTTTTTTGGTTTTTGTGATTTAAATTAAAGACATATATATGTCAAGACATATTTAACTAGAGACATATTGACATATTGATAAATAGAACGCATGCACTTATCTTGGGGGCACCGAGTTGGAGATGAGTCCATGCAAACCTGCTCTGCGATATCCCTATCCGGTGGCCAGGGTAAGACCACCACGATTTTTTTCACTGCGCTACTGCTAGCCAAGCAAGGCAAAAAAGTATTAGTTATCGATGCTGACCCCCAGGCCAATCTGACCTTTTATCTCAACCACGAAGTCCAGGCCGATGACCCCAGCCTGTTTGAAGTGCTCACCCGTGAGGTCACCATCGAAGACGGCATCTACGAAACTCAATACGAAAATCTATTTATCGTCCCAGCGGATACAGGTCTATTTAAAGTATCCGACCGATTGAGCAGTAGCGGAGCTGGTGCTTTTGCGCTGCGGCGCTGCCTTAAGGATGTGGCCGATATTTTTGACTACACACTGATCGATGTGCAGCCGTCGCGATCGCAAATCAGCCTGACCGCTGCAGGTGCATCCAACCACGTTCTTATTCCTGTCGAAGCCAACGTTAAAGGCGTTAACTCCCTAGTTGAAACTCTCGCTTTCCTAGATGAACAAGCCGACATCGAAGCATTTAATGGTCAGGTATTGGGTATCGTTCCATTTCGAGATCGCTGGGTAGGCAATACCCAAACCAAAGAAAGCCGCGAAAACGTTGCCGCCATGAAAGAATTCGCAGGCGATGTCCCGGTACTTGCTTCCATCCGCGAATCAGAAAAATACAAAAACGCTATCCGTACCGGCAAGCTACTATCTGACATCGGACAGCTCGATTTGCAGTACCCTTTTGAACAAATCACGGAGTCCTTGAGCAATGAGTGATGCCTTGAGCAGACTTAAAAATCGACAACGTCCCAAGGTGAGTCCTCGCAACAATCAGGTCGTTCAGAAGAGTCCAGACATACAGAGTCAGAGACATACAGAATCAGAGGACTCCGTTAGATCAATACCTGAGGTGAGTGTAGACATATCGAATCCAGGTCATATTGATGCCTCGAACCCTAGTGCAGACACATTGATATCTAGACATATTGAGTCTGAGACATCACTTAAGGATCTGGAAGTGAAGCGTAGTACTTTCCGTCTGGAGGTAGGGTTGATCAATCGACTACATCAGCATTGTAAGGAAAGCGGTATTAGCCGTGAGGTGCTGATTGAGTCGATGTTTGAGTATATAGAGGCTAATCCCGGGGCAATGGCTCAGGTGATGGCAAAAGCCGAAGAGAAGAATGCTTATAGGCAGCAGCTGGCCAATCGGAAACGCGCGCAGGCCATGATGGATAAGTTTGGATAGGATTATCAAGGGGTTGAGATCGTACCTATTATTTAAGATTGGTAGTCTACATCCTGAATGTCTATGATTACTCCTGTACAGACCACTCATAACCCACACAAGTTTAACTGCAACTAGAAGAAAACCTGTACGAAAAATAAGAGTTCGTGCTGAAGCTTTAGATAACGTGCGGCTATAGTGGGCAATCAGCACGATATGCCGCTGCGAGTAAGCTGAAGACATAGTAGGTATCAGCTTACTCGACACTAGAAATACTAATAGCGTTAGCAGCCACCCCATGCTTCTCTAAGTAGGCTTGCACATATGCATAACGTTTAGAAATCTCCTCAAGATGATCAACGGACACGATGAACGCATCTGCGCCTATCCCGTGTTTAGCGAGATAGCTTTGAACAGATACATATTCTTTGATCACGGGTTGCACAGTTACATGCTCCTTGGGAGAATTTCTCTCTACGAAACGCCTGAGTACTTCTTTAACCAGTGTCATCAACATAATCAGCATAACGATGCCTCCAGGTTCGATAAAAATGTCTTTATTCACTCACACCTTTAAATCCGGTTCAGTAACACCCAAAATTAAAATCAGACAAATCAACACATCAACGTCGATTCATCTATAAACAGATTTTAGCTATTCAAAATAATGTGTCAATGTACAAATTACACATTTGTCAAAAATAACAATAATACATAACTACTAAATGCCTAATATATGGACAATAACTAATTGTTTATTAAAAAAAGAGGAAAAGTGTCAATTAAAAAGACTTTAATTCGAAAAAATTTGTTTCAGCTCGACATAATAATTTTTAGCTGTCTTGACATTTTTGATTTACTCTATTGACACTTTTAGGTTGGCCATCTAATATCGTGATGACACATAAATATTGGTGAATGTTTTTGGGTGCCATTTAATCTGACAGATAAGACATCTATATATAGAAATCGTGTTTGCCAGAGCAGGTACAACTAAAAATCAGATCACAAGACTGTCATCCAGTTGATCTGATTTCGCACTCATAGTTAGTTCAAGGAACATCATCCATGGCCAATCCAAAGCCGACAAAAGCCATCCATATATATGAGGAGAAATACAGGGAACAAAAGTCTCGGATTTGGAAGGGATTTAATCAATACCTGGGGACACTCCAGGATGCCTATGATGTCACCGTCAAAGAATTAGCCGATGGTCTAATGATTAGTCGTCAAAAGTTCTATGACTTTAGGGCTGCTCCTGAAAAGGGATTGTCAATTGATCAGACAGCACTGATAATCCTGTGGGAATGTTTGAGCGATCCTGGCAATCTCAAAGATAAACGGATGTCAGCAGAGATAAGAAAGAAGCGGGAGACTTTACGGCAAGAAGGACCTAATCATTTATTAAAAGCTGCTGGCTTCTCAGCTATAGAAAATGACGAGGAATCAGAAAGGAAGGAAAAAGCCACACTGAAAACTGATACAAGCCTCGATCGCATTAAAGCAAGACTCAATAGCTCATGGATTGAAGATGGTCTTCGTAAAGCTCAAATTATTGATTCTATTTTTGATCTTGTTAAAGACAAAGGGCGGTTAGACAAAACATTACACACCCAACCTATCAGCGCGATAGAAGCCCTAGGCTGGTTAGAAGGGCATCCACTAGATGTCACTGACCAGGACGTGCTCCGCATGTATAAGGACGAAATTCGTAGGCTGGCTCGGTCTGGGAAAAATCAGTTTGTTGGGGCTGAACTGTTTGAGCTCTACCAAAACATACTGGAATACCTATCGATCGATAGTTACGGCAGTAAAGGAATGCGCATTACTAGCTGCCAGTTTCGCATTCTATCGGCACCACTCCCGGCTTCAGTACAGGATATATTTGAAGAATTTAGCCAAATCTATCAGAACGCAGAAATCGCATTACTACAGTTGTTGTGTAATCTCACAGATTTTGATCCTAATGCACTATCGCAGGCTGAATTGTTTACACCAGTGGTTCGAGCTCAGATCACCAGCTATTTAGACGATGGAAAAAAAGAAAAACTAGACGATAGAAAGAAAGAAAAAATTGTCTGGAGATATAGCTCTACCGGAACCCACCTTGAAAATATGCTATCTGCCATCAAACTGGGACTGGGACACTCCTTAGAAATGACAGGATTTTCAATCCATGCAATGGGACCTACGGCCAAAAGTCTGGCACGGGTCTCCATTGGATTAGCTGAACGCAATGATGATGGCACAGTTGGCAACGTCTACCAGGGATGGTGGGTCGGATCTAATGCCATTATATCGGTGTTGACAGCAGCTGTGATTGCCACCAAGGATTGGCTATATAGCCAGGCCGCTAGCCGCTCTCATTACTTTACCACTTGTAAGCAACTAGGGGACATCGACAATAAGCTTTATCTCATCCGTGAAAATGTACATGAGTTCTTTTTTCGAAGTGTCAGCGATTACTTTAAAAATTCTGAGTATTCTGACGAAGAAACCTTTTTCAAGACTGCAGAAACTCGGATTTTAGAAATCGAGAACGGTTTAAGCGTAGAACAACAGCAGCCTTCCTTTAGGGATCGCAACCAGGCATTAAAAAATAGACTGTTCAAGACCAAATTAACGCGCATGCGCTTGGCTCTGAAAAAATCTGCTATCGGCGCAGCAACCCACAATCTTGATGACGTCAAGTCATTCATCGCCACTTACGAAAACGATAACCTCTCAAAAGACTATGAGTCAGAAGAAGAGGCTTATCGCCATATCCTCTTCCTACAGGCATCCGAGTGTGTGATGCTATATAACTTCTATGCAGGGGATCGAGAGTTTCTAAATGGAAAACTGTGGCGATATCGTCCTCGATATAAGTACGAAAACGGCCTGAAAAAACTAGGCAAGTATATTAAAGCGGTAGGAGCGCTCAACTTTGATACCTTCTCCTGCGCATCCCAAGTCTTTGGCAATATCGGCATTTTAGAGCTTTATATGGCCCAAGAAAAAGACACTCAGTTTTTACAACAAGCTGCCGAAAATTTACTATGGGCTGCCCACTACTCACAGCGGATTGGCTACGTCAGACGGGCCACCTACTGGTTAACCCACGCTAGCCGCGTTTATTGTCGGTTAGGAGAACTAGAAAAGTCTGAACGACTTTCTACAATTGCCCAAGCTGCTGCAAATTCAGTCCATCAAGACCATCAAGAAGAGCTAGAGTACGACTCTAGATTTAAAGATTTTATCGCTGCCATTAAAACCCTGACAGAGGGGGAACGATTCCTTGCTAACCAGGAGCCAACGAAGGCAATTTTATCTTTTTTGAACGCATTAGATGTCTTTGTGAATATTCACGCTACGGATCGACTCACAGCAGATACACTCTATGGTTTATACAGGGCCTCTCAGGTTGTTGACGATGAAGTTGGCCATGTCTTTGAAATTCTCAAAGATAATTTTGAATATACTCAACCAGACCCAGGTATGAGGGCTATTCTCGAAAAAATCATTCAGTCCTTAAAGCAAATTCCCCCTGAAGCTTCTTGGAAATCAATCTCTCCAAAATTTAAAGAGCTTGCAAAATCAATCTGGCATCACTGGGTAGAAGAAGGCAGCGAGGCATCAGAAACCCATCCTATTGAAGATGCTATGGACCGAGATCAATTCCTAATCGCTGTCAAAAAATCTGACTAGGACAAAGCATTGCGTCATGGATAAATCCAAATGTATTCAGATGATTGGAGGAGATATTATGTACAAGAAAGCCAAATATACTCGAGCCTCAGCGCTACAGACCAAAAAATTAGTCAGCAACAATACCCGATATTTCGGGGTAGCTCACAACAATATTACAGGTACAAAGCCATCAGATTTTTTTACACGGTCATCTCATCAGCCTTGGTGGCCAACGTCCAAAAAGAAAGAATCACAGAGTGCTGCTGAATTACTGGTGAAATGCCTTGAGGCTAAAAATGTTCATTTTGTTTTTGGCCAACTTAGAGACAGTAAGTCTTTACTGGAGCAGGCCCTCCATCAGTCGTCAATTCAGTTTATTCCCACCCGCCATAGTGGAGAAGCTGCTTCCATGGCTCATGTTCACAGCCGCTTTACTGGTCAGGCAGGAGTCTGTCTTGCGACATCAATGCAAAGCATACTCAATTCTTTGCCTGCTGTGGCTGTGGCTAATCTCAATAATATTCCTCTGATTTTAATTACGGAGCAATCAATCAGTAATTATCTTGCCATCAATACGCAGGAAAATCTAAATCTGAACAACATAATTGCTCCGGTAACTCAATGGAGTCATCAAATTGATCATCCTGTAGATATACCAGAGGTTGTTCATAAAGCGTTTGCACAAGCAGAAATAGGAACCGATATAAAACTGCCAGGAGCAGTGCATATTAACTTACCGACAACAACAGCAATAAGGTCAACTTCAGCGACGCCTCTCAAACTTGTTACGGAGAAAAAGGTTAACCCAAATACTAAACTCTTGAGCCAAGCAGCACAATGGATCAGTAGAGTGGACCATCCCATAATTTTGGTTGGTAGTGGTGCTATTCAATCAGAGGGTAGAAGTCAAGTAATTAAACTTGCTACACAGCTAGAAATTCCAGTCGCTAATACAGTGATGGCCAAAGGGATAATCCCTGAGAATCATCCTCTTTCTGTAGGGACCGTAGCCTCATCAAAGGACTATAGTCGCTATGGCTTTGATTGGGCTGACCTCGTAATTACAATAGGGTGCCACCCAACAGAATGTACTCCTAAAGACTGGAATCCTGATGGGGATATTCCTACACTTCACATCGGTCAATCATCTGCTGAAATTACTCCCTACTATCATCCTACTCTCGAACTCGTGGGTAATCTTCCAGAAACTTTAGCTGCTTTTCTAAACCGGGCGAATCGGCAGGATAAATACAAGGTAGCTTCCCCCAAGGGATATGCAATCAGCTCGACAACTCCTCGCCAGCAAAGCCATGAAATTCAAATTCCTTGCAAACCTCAGGCCTTAATCAAAGTCCTGCGAACAGCTCTAAAATCAGAAGATATTTTACTCTCAGATAATGGTACACATCGCGAGTGGATCATCCGTGACTATCCTTGTGAGTTACCTAACAAATGTCTTCTCTTCAACGAGTCTGCATCTACAGGATTGGTAATTTCAGGAGCGATTGCCACAAAATTGACCAATCCCCAACACAACGTACTTGCTGTGACGGGTGCTGATGGCTTTATGAAAAGCTATTCAGCACTTGAACCAGCCCAATGGCTCAAAACCCCATTTGTCACATTGATTTGCAATCAGGGCGGGTATTATCCTAACTTTGTCGAGATCGCTAAGAGTATGGGTTTTCGGGGATATCGCATAACCAGTTCAGACGACCTGCTACCCATAGTCAAGGATTCTTTAACTCAGCAGGTTCCGATAATCATTGACTGTCCTATGGACTACTAGAAAATCTGTCTACAACATTATTAGGAGAATATTATTATGAGTAAGCCTAGTCAGATCACACTTCATCCATTGTCCTCCGAGAAATCGGGCAGCTCTGAGTTTTACGAACTGCAACGGAGCGATCAAACACTTGTAGTAGAGGTAGGTGCCGGGGTGATTGAGGACCTATTTGTCCATCATTTCCAAACGGATCAGCTGGTGGTGGTCAAAGGCAGTCTAGTCATAGTGACATTGCAAAACCAACGTTACGAATACCATGCTCTCAGCGAGCACACACCCACAACACTTGAGATTCCACCTGGTATTCCGCACAGTGCTATTAACTTAAGTCCTGAGCCTTGTGTGGTAGTAAATTCTGTCTTACGCCATGGTCCGCCCCATGAGCGGGATTATCAACCTACGAAGCCGCCTTTTCCATACGATATTGCTAAAGCAATGCAGCTACTGAGAACGGTCACAGGTGATCAGTATCAGTATCCAATGCTTAAAGCTATATAAGGGCTAAACCGCTGAGACTACATGCAAATACAAAAAAGCTCAAACACCAGAGGACAGCTGGATTGAAGAACTTTACCTAACAAGTTTTAGATATTTCCCCTTCTTAATCTCATCCTCCAGAGGATGTTTTGCATCCAGATTTCCAGACGATGTAACTGCCCAGTTATGCCAAATCTTTTGAGCCGCCTGCTTAAAAAATGGGGCGGCATCCGCCAGCATCATATTGCTATCTAAGCTAGAGATCGCATCAATCGCCTCAGCCACAAAATGATTACCAGTGCATTTTTGCGAAATACTGTAACACCCTAGCCAACTTCCCAGATTCACAGGCTGTTCCAAAACTTCAGCCGTACGGGCAATATTGTAGAGACCATCAGCGAGCAGACGTACAAACCCTAAATAGGCCGCCCCCTGAAAAGAACGGCCAAAATGGTATATTGCTGCCTGCGGGTCCTGGTCAATAAGCAATACTTTCTCTCCACGACTAATATGGATCTCTGCCATAATCGCATCCTTATATTGATCGCCATAGCGCTGATCAATTGACTGACGAAGCAATTGATCAGTCATACAGATTAACTTATTAGCCATCCCACCATCCCCTAACCGGCAATACACCCGGCTAGCATTCGCCAACCAATGGGCCGTACGCTTACGCTCCCCTACTTTGGATGCATAATAGGCCGCTATCAGCAGGTTGTCAGCGGCCTGAACCAAGTAAACCTCTTCTGCTTCAGTGGAAAATACAAATTCTAATCGCCCTGCACGAGCATAAATTTCGGAAGCACACAGATAAACATTCGTATCCAATCGGCCACGGTATCGACGCTGAGTACCACTAGAATCAGCTCCAAAAATATAATCTCTCAACCATTTGAGATGACTTGGAAATGAGTCTCTCCACTGCCTACCTGCAATAAATGTGTGATCTCCTGAATAGAATTTCTGCAACATTTGCTCTTGATAAAGACGCAAATTAAGAGCCACATCTTCATCAACTCCAGGCAACCGCAATGTCTTTTTAGCCTGCTTTAAAAACTCAGCAGCCTGCTTTAAGTCACCTTCTACATGACAAGACCGAGCACAGGCAATTTGAGAAAGGCAATACTTCCTTTCCAAATTGACGCCATACCATGATTGCAAAATAGGTGTCGGAACCAAAATTTCCTGCCGTAAATGCTCAATCGGCCGTACCACGTTTTTAAGTAAATAATCCCGAGCAGGAGCCACCCTTTCCTCCTCCTGTGACTGAAGCACATAATCACTTAGAGATTTACAACCATGGCGCAGGCAATCTGTTGCCTCAGCCATATCAGTGCATGCGTCATAATATCGAGCATAGACTTCAACATTAGGCAACTTAGTAGTCAACCAGCTTTTCAAAGCAACTACAACGGATTGAGCCGCACCCACGACAGTGCTTTTATCCACCCAAATACCTTGATGTAACCGATCTTCTCCACGTTCCTTGAGTGTTGTAGAAGCTTTCACTAAACTGTCAACACGTCGTCCTATACTAATCGTTGAAAAGTCAACTAACTCTAGCTCTCCTTCACATCCCATGCCTTGATAAATAGCAGTAAACATATTTTCAAAGTGGGTTGCAGAGGAAGCATAACTCCAGGAAATTCGTTCGCTATGCTTCTGTTGGTTTCGATACGTTTGAAAAATACAGGTTACCGATGCTTTTGTAACAACATCGGCAACCACACCCCTAAGATATCGCTGTCGCTCATCTGAATGACTCTCCTTCAAATAATCATCGCCCGAAAAGCGAAGTCTAGATTCTGCATATAGAAATAACTGCATCAACTTATCTCTAAAGTCTCGATCTCCAGAATCATCTAATTCCAGAATTGAAAACGTCAAATCTGAAAATTGACATTGTGAAACCCTTATCTTGAAAACACTTTCAATCTTTCTATAGATTTTTTCATTTTCCAGTATGGATAAATAGAGCTCGAATATTTCTCGACTTTTAAGCGTATGCCTGCCTTGCCTAGTCAATTTATATATGGCTCTTCTAAATCGCTTTTCTATTGAAGGGTTTAACTCCATATATATATTGTTTTCAATCCACTGAGTGACCCAATCATCAATATTTTTTTCAGATAAATATTGATCAGATAATTCTTCCTCAGCAGACATCTCTGCTAAATGCTTAAGACCAAAGGTTCTCGAAATAAATTCTCTTTCTAGAAAATCAATTAAATCAATAAAATCAGTGGCATCTTGAACCGGGATCATCGATAAACCAGACGCAATTCGCTGGATTTGTTGATAACGTTCTGGATGTGCTGATAGCTTGAGCTGCTCACCCTGAGGCAAAAATCCGGCTACTTGAAGCAACCGATCGGGACCAGCTTTCTGTAGTATCTTACGAGCATCCTGATGTTTTACTGATAAACGTTTATTTTGTAAACCTTCTGACGATGTCAGTGCATGCCAAAGACACATTAAATGCATTCTTTGAATGGGCAAGTCTGGCCGACTCTTCTGCATAAATGACACTAAGGGCTGGCGACTAATCGTCAATCCTTCTGCAAGCTCTATATTTGTTGCCCCTAACTCGTGCTTATATCGCTGCAATTCTTGGCGTAATTGGGCCCAATAATTGTTTTGCTCACGCTCATATTGTTTGACAGCATTATTCTCTGTTGAAAATTTCATAGTGCAACAAAGCCATAGAACAACAGGTCTAAATCAGACTCAAACATTTTTAAACTGTGTATCAATCTCCCACAACACAAACTTCAATGTCTATGATGAAATCGGAATAGAGACCTTTCCACAGTATTCTGACTAAGAAGTAGACAAAACCTCTTTTTCTGTCTAAACAATAGACGAAGTTATAGGTTTATAACTGTTTTTATTTAATTTTAGACACTTAATAGACAAATTAGTTATCCTATGTAGGTCTTTAAGACAAACTCCAAAAGTTTTTCTATAGGTCAGGTGTCCTATGCCTAATTCAACCCTGACCCCTGGAGGCGACTACAGTGGCCAAGACTTCCAGGGTCGTGATTTGCGTGAACTTGATCTTAGTCGCGCCAACTTGAGTGGTGTGGATCTCTCTAACGCCAATCTTAAAGATACTGACCTCAGCTATGCCAATCTCACAAACGCAAACTTATATTGTGCCAATCTTGAGGGGGCTCGTCTTGACCACGCCAATCTGGAAGAGGCCAACTTAGAAGGGGCTCACCTACTGAGAACCTCATTAATTAGAACTCACTTACAACGAACTAAATTAACTGGGGTCAACCTCAACCACGCCGACCTGAGAGACGCTGACCTCAAATTTGCTAATCTCAGCAGTGCTCAACTGGAACAAACGAATCTCTCCTCTGCTGACTTGAGTGATGCCACATTAGAACAAACTAATCTACGGCAAGCGAATCTTCGACAATCAAAACTTAAGGATGCCAAGTTGAAAAATGCTGTCCTGGTCCAGGCTGACCTCAGTGGGGCCGACTTATCCTATGCTGAATTGCGCGGCAGCGATCTTAGAGATGGGCAGCTGACAGGAGCCATTCTACGGGATGCTCACTTAACCTCCTGTTCTATGGAAAACGCTCAGCTCAACAGTGCTGACTTAACCAATGCCTCCTTACGCAATGCCTACCTCAGTAATGCAAACTTGAGTCAAGCCGTCCTGAAAAACGCTAAACTTTCACGCGCTCAAATCAGCGCTGTACAACTGCATAATGCTGAGCTTAAGAAGGCAGACCTTAGTGGAGCAGTTTTAAATCAAGCCAATCTACGAGGGGCGGATCTCTCAGAAGCACATCTAGACAGTGCCAGTCTGCTGGCCACTGATCTGTCCGGGGCTAACCTTCAAAAAGCTTCGCTGGGTCGATGTTATCTAGTGGCTGCTGATATGAGCCATACCAATTGCCAAGAAACTTATTTTGGAAATGCTGTATTGATTGCAGCGGACCTATGCCATGCCGATTTTCGGCATGCCGATTTTGGTGGAGCCAAACTGATACTCACGGATTTAAGCCATGCCAATCTCGACAATGCAAGTCTTCCCAGGGCCAATTTAAGTGATGCGAATCTGCAAGACACCTCTTTTAAGGATGCTACCCTCACTCGGGCTTATCTAGCAGGGGCTACTCTCAACCGGGCCAATCTAAAAGGCGCTGACCTCAGTGCAGCAAACTTACTCAATTCTCGATGGATTCATACCTCAGCAGAAGGTGCTTATATGAATCGCGCCTATTTCAGCGATGTTAAGGTTACTGATAGTAACTTGCTAGAGGCAGATTTCATTACAGCCGATCTAACCCGCACAGAGTTCAACAATACGGCTGTCAAAAAAACAAAGCTGGGGGGCAATCGTGGATTAAATCAGCTATGGAAAGAAACACTACATGAACAAGGCGCTATTTTTCTAGGTTCAGTCACCAATGCTGCTGATAGTAGCCCTGAAGAAGAAAACCAGGAAAATTTCATGCCACACCATGTTATTGATCGGTTCAAAGGAGACGTAAAATTCCGACTATTGGATGCCAGGGACACCGTTAATTTACTCAAAGACGCAATTCGGTTAGTGCGCACTACGATTGAAGATGTTACCGATAGCAATATTGGGAATCAAACAAAAGAACAATTACTTGAGCAATTGCATCACTCCACTCTGCAGATGGAGAATAGCCTTGATGAGTATCAAAATGATTTATTTGAGCACTGCGAAGGCAACTTGGGGGAAGAAACATGGACACCCTCTGAGTTATCCATGGAGTTTGACCATATTCACGAACAAATCCTGTTAGTTGGCAAACACATTCGATTTGTTTACCAAATGTGGAAACAACTGGATTAACGGTTGTTGCTAACGGGAAGCTTAGCCACTTACCACCAACGTGTCGTTAGCGCTTGGGTTTAGCTTTTGCTCTAATTTTTCGTTCTCGCTTGCTGTTCGGAAATAAATCTCGAGTGACAATGTAGTATAAACCAAAGAAATCTGATGCTACCGCTGCCAAATAGCCTATTTGCATTCTTTCAGAAACATCAGCCTTTTCATTGAATACTGGCACGGACAAAAGAACCATCAGCCAGATAGGAATAACTGCCATTGGGCCAATCAGAGATAATAAAACCCATTTTCGTAATTTAAGACGCTGCTCTAGTTCCGCATTTAAGTATTCATCTTCTGGTGATGTGATCGCATTTGGCGCAATTACATCATCCGTTGAAGTGACGTCTCGCTCATCTGAGTGCAACTCCATTGAGCCATCGCCAGCAGCATTCTTCCCTAGAAAATCTGTGGTTGAGACGACCTTTTCAGAAGGCACTTGCTTAACCTTATCAGTTACTCTTGCTTGCCTATTAAGCAAACGCTGAAAATCAAAAAAGCCTATTGCCATGGTCTTCTCCCAGACGCTTCAGGAGTGATCAACTATTAAACAGACCCATTGACTTCCATAGAGCAATGACCTAAGGCACTACGATCTGTTTAACAACCTTCTCGTTCTCATCAATAACTGCCAAATCACGCCCCTTTGCCCCTTCCTCTTGGGCGATGCCATACAAAGCCAAGCCAGTCCTTAGAACATCTGCCATATTTTTGCCTGATTCCTCAGATAATTTCTTCAGCAGATCGTATGCTTCGGGGGTTAGATCCAAGTTCAAACGCTTGCGCTCCTTAGCCATTTTAATTATCCTCGCTATTGCTTCCTACAAGTGTATACATGGAATATGGCATTAATTACGCTTAATTTTATGTTTTTTTTACACAAATATTAAGCCCATATATCAATACATACTAACAGGTAAATTCTAAACTACGAATATATGCAATTCATGAACTTACGAAAAAAATATATATTTTAGGCTTAATTCTTGCTCAGCTTCATTATCTGGCAACGAGTAGAGCTGCCAAAATCTAGCATTGTGTTTTGGCAGCACAGGCATCAAACGATTGAAGCCAAATTCCATCAGACGCAAGGGGACATGGAAGTATCTGTCTATTAAATCTTGTATGGCTGTTTTTAGCTGGCTCCGACTCGGACGGTGACCAGACGCTGGATTACGGAAAGTCCTAAAAAGCACAACAAGAAATTCAAGGCAGGGCTTTAGACTCCATAGAGAGTAAACAGCATGTAATTGCATCAGATTCTCCTTTTTGATTAGAACTTAAGCAAAAGGCACAGGCATTTCTCAAGGCGAGTCCTTTTGCCCAACACAGATTATTCAACCAACCGTTTGCAAATGCCTTATTTGCCCTCCGGTGATTTCTTGAGCACTACTTTTTTCGAGCACAGGCAACGGCTTCACCAACAGGGTATTAGCTTCTCTTCCTAAGACTAAAACCCTTGTCTTGGGAAGGATACAGAGACCTTGTTGAGATGCTGCATACCAATAGATACCGCGGTAACGCACTCGCCCTCGCTGATGGGGACTAATAGCCTCTACCACTTCAGCAACTTGTTCAAACTCCTGCACGGTCAGATGGGTTCTCCTGTTACTGACCTTGACAGTCGACTGCTTGGACACAGAAAACAATTCTAGTAAACTCTGGAATCCTAAGCTTTTCATAACACTCTCTTGGTAAATAGAGACAACACATTGAGATAGAAACGATGCTTTTATTACCCATGCACAAAACAGAGTTAGAAAATTTTCGGCCAGTACCTATAGATCTGAAAGCATCTATGCATCAACTCAAGGCCAATTCAATAAACATCAAATACGACTTGAATTGAATATTAAAACCTCAATAAATATATATTAAATACACAAATTCTATGTGTCAACTTCACGCCAGATAATCTTACTCTGAATGATTCGCATCACATCCTCTCTAAATCCGAAGTAGTCATGCTATCTGTTGTCGAAAAAGCGTTTCAGCGTTTCAGAGCTTGATGTCGCTTTATTTTTTATTTGTAGAATATTATTTGATCATTATTTTTCATTCAAAGCTTGATCGTTGCTGCCCCTTCACCATCCAACACATCCAAGTACCACTGAACCTGACAAGCTTGTGTATTACTAACCGTCTAAATCGGGGTTTGAGTAGAAGGCTCTATCTACGATGGCGATACACTGCGGGTTGAGCGTGGTGGGCAGGAGCTGAAAATCAGATTGTGTGGCGTTGATGCTCCAGAACTAAAGCAGGCTGGGGGGATTGAGTCACGGGACCATTTGCGATCGCTAGTTGCTCAGGGTGGTGGGGCTATCGGTGTGGTTGCGATTGAGAAGGACCAATATAAGCGCACGGTGGCAGATTTGTTCATCATGAAATCAGATGGTTCAGAGATTCACCTGAACTCTCAAATGGTGATAGACGGCCACGCCTACCACTATGAGAAGTATTCGGGCAGCTGCCCACAGCCAGATGTGTTGGTGCGTGCTGAGGAGATAGCTAAATCGAACGGAGTGGGACTATGGTCCACTCCCAAGGCTGAGAAGCCATGGGAGTTTAGAGAAAAAGCCAATCCTTAACTATTAATATCCTGAGCGTTGCTGAGTATATGTTGTTATGACGGGTGGCTGGTATGGGGTATGGGTATATCCTAGATCCGTTCCAATCTCGTCGTTCACCCTATCAGCAAGTCCCCCATATTGGGAGGCTGTATCCTCCACTATTACAACCTGCTTATTTGGTCTTGATTGGTAGTTCTTGGGTAAGTTCTTTAGCCTTTCCTCCAGTTCTAGAACCTGCGCCTTCAGTTCCGATTGGTCATCCAAGCTATCTATTCTCTGACTCAAGGAATCGATTTGTTGCCATAACTTAGAGTTTCCATCTGCCAGCTTAGAAATAAGATTCCAGAGAATATCATCGAGTTCACTATTGTTGCTATCCTGTTGCCATAACTTAGAGTTTTCATATTCCAGCCCATAAGTTGGATTCCAGAGAATATCATCGAGTTCACTATTGCTGTTATCAGATACCTCCAGCTTACGTTCAATGTCTACTCGAAGTCTCTGAGCAATATCTTCTTGTTGGTAACATTCTTGTGGCCAACTTGTCTCCTGGACCTCTTTAGTTGAATCGGCCAACATTCCGGCTGAAATGCCACTAGCCATTGCGAAGAAGGGCAGGGCTATGGAGGTTGGTGGCACTAGAAAAGGTATGACAAAAAGGCCACCTGTCAAAATAGCGGTAGCCATTGTTTTGATACTACTGCTGTCAGACGTTGTGTTAGTCGCCTCTCTAAAACCTTCTTTTAATTGCTCGTTACGCAAAATATATTCAACCACGTCTTGCTTACGAGACTCTAGTTCCTTAACTTCTCGCCATAGCTCAGAAGTTTCATCTAACGTTTCTTCCAGAGCCTCAACTTGTTTCCACAGGCTGTCTTTTTCACCCTTCAATGCATCTATGAAACTCTGAAGACCCTGATGCATAGCAAAACGGCTATCAGGGTCTTTCTGCCAGAGGGTTTCCCAATATTCTTTGATTGCATCGGATAGGATGTCAGTTGAAATGCCACCAGCTGTTGCTAGTAGAGATGCAGCGATAGGAGCTGAAGGTACCAGACAAGAAGCGATAACAAAGCCACCTGTTAAGACGCCAGCTGTCATAGTCTTCAGAAGATTGCCATTGGATTTAGGTTGAACTGCCTTTCTGAGGCTTGCCAGCAGTTCTTCATCTTTTAGAAGGTATTCAATGGCTTCCTGCTTCCGAGCCTGCACGGCACCTTCTAATGCCTGAAGATATACTGGATTATCTTTAAGTGTATGGTCGCAAATAGGACACTGAATCATAGGACCGTTAGGAATGTAGATGCATTAGATACTGGACATGTCTTTGTCTAAAGACATTACCTGCAACCCGATAAGACACAAAGTCATCCACTAGCATTCCGGAACATATCAAAATTTCTTAATATTAAAGTGAATGGGTCACCTTACATTAGCTGAACCAATTTTCGGACTTGCTTCTCCAGGGCTGTGAGTCGTTTTGCCATAGATGTTACATTGCTTGGCTCTGTTTTCTCTAGATATAAGCCAATCGCTTCCTTAACTACTTCGCTGGGAGTGCGGCCCGTTTCTTGAGAGATCGCACGTATCTGCTCATCCCAACTATGGGGAATGCGGGCGGCGGCGATGGGCTTGCTCATGGTGTAAACAACGTTAACAGCGTTAACCCATGGCTCATCGGCCATAGGCATTCTTTTTATGGCTAAAAACCGTTAACGCTGTTAACCGTGTAAACGCCTACGAACATTGAGCTAAGCCCCATGAGACAGTTGATTCTTACCTATGGTGATTCTCAATAAGAAACTACGGTTTTTGGACGTTTCAGCGCAATGCCTTGAGAATTGGGTATTCTATAGTTCGTATTCTCCAAGAATAAGAACTATAAGGCAGAGTTAGACAAAAAATGCCAAAGGTTAACCGAAAGGGGCAGGCGGAAGTATTAAGCCGAGATCAGTTGGCTCAACTTTGGGCTGAGTTAAACCAGCCCCATCGGTTGATCACTCAGCTAGCGTACTACACCGCGAGTCGTATTAGCGAAGTATGTGCGCTGCGGGCTGAAGATATCAGCGCTGGGAAAATCGTGATTCGGCAGAGTAAGACGGAGCGGACCAAGGAAGTGGTGATTGTGCCGCCGTTGCAGGATGCGATCTCAACCGCTCCCCTGCCCACCACTGGCTATCTTTTCCCGCCAGCGAAGTGGACCCGTGCGACGGTCAAGCGCTATCGCATTCAACGTCATAAAACCGGTGGCCAGCACTTTGAATTGGTGGGTGAACTTCCCCCACGACAGCACATTAGTTCTCGGGCAGTGGATAAGGCGTTGCGAAAAGCCTGTGATGGTCTGGGAATTCAGGGTGTGAGCACGCATACGTTTCGGCGGTCGTTAGCCACACATCTCTATGATGCTGAGGTGCCGTTGCGGCAGATTATGGAGATTACGGGCCATGCGAGTTTAGCTTCAGTGACGTGCTACCTAAACCTAGAGCAGCGCGCGGCAGAGAATGCGTTATTGAATTTTTTTAGAGATTCATTATGACTTGGATCTGAGCGAGTTAGCTGCGTAGTTTGTCCCCCAGGATAGTCTTTGCCGTTTTCCTATTGAAGTGCCTACTGGTTGTGGGAAAGCCTTTAGCTGTCCAGAGCTAAGAGCTTTTCCATGAGGAACTAGTTTTCATAGAGCAAGATTATAGTTTCTCAGTTATACGAACAGCTTTGAAGTGAATGCGATAGTGACCATCATCTTCAGTAAAGTCTACGTGATGAAAGCCGCCATTTTGTTTGACACTATGAGTTGTGTCATCAATCTCCTTAAAGACAAGATCTTTGCCGTTCTCAAAAGAAATGTGAATGTTGTTAAGGATTGTCGTAACTAAATCTAGCTACACTATCTTGCTCACACAGATTGATAGTTCATAGCCTAATGGAAAGACTTTCAAGAATACTTTTACCGATGACCCGCTCAGTTCAGACTGATAGCTTCAGGTATTAACTTTTTTTCTTTAATTACCATAGTAAGAAGAGGGCAGCTGAATCGAGCCCTTGTTAAATCTGTTTCAGAAAAGTCTGCATAATCTAAGTTCGCATCACGAAAATCCGTTCCCTCAAGATTACAATTACGGAAACAAGCGCCGGAAAGATCAGCACCTTGGAAGTCAACATACTTTAAGTTTGCAGACTGCAGATTGGCATTTCGTAGACTTGCATTCTGGAAAGTCGAACCGAAGAGCGTAGCACCAACCAGGCAAGCATCGTCTAACATACTTTGATCAAAGTTTGCATCGTTGAAAAAAGAATGCTTTAGAGAAGCCTGACTCATGTTAACCCGCCTTAATTTCGCACCATCCCAATTTACACAATCGAGATTGGCTTGTTTCAAATTGGCATATCGAAAATCAGAATTTTCAGCCCGGCTGTATTTTAAGTTGGCTGAGAAGAGATTGGCATGAACCAAACAAGCCCCCTCAAAATCTACGTTTTCGAGATTGGCATGATTTAAGTTTGCTTCGTATAAATTGGATTTGGAGAAGTTCGCTTGGTGTAGAAAAGCTCTCGCTAAGTTTGAAGAGGCCATTCGTGCACATGCGAAGTCCATACCTTCAAGATGCTGACCGGATAAATCTACACCATAAAGAGATAGACCTTGAAAAGGTAAAAATGAAGAAGCTGTATTCAGCTCCTCAATCTTTTGTAGATATCTATCTTGTAACGTCTGCCCTAATTTTCTCATATGAAAATTATTTCCTGACAAAATAAACACTTTACTTGTAAGAACTTCTTCTAGATTTTGTCGAGCTAAGAGTTCTTTGACAGATAAGGTACTAGTGTCATTGCAGTCGAAGTCCTGAGGGCGATGAGTGATGATAGCGCCCAAAGAATTCTTCATACAGCAAATCACCTCAACAGCTGATTCATAATCAGAAGTCTGAATCTGACGAGCAGCATGTAGGCACTCACCAGAGGTGTCACAGATCATCACTCGAGACTGAATTGCAAGTGCTGCTACCTCAGCTGCATTTGTATTCTGTAGCTTCCTAATAATATCAATAATCCGATTGAAGCCGATATCTGTCAGATAGCCCTGAATTTGGCTGAATTTAAGAATTTCCCAAATATCAAGCGGGTCATCTTTATCCCAAACCCTATTCAGCAGGGCATCCAAGAGCATATCGGCATCAATCAGTATTTCAAACATTTTTTGTGAGATTAATCAAAGTATGCTTCTTGCATCTTTGCTGAGGGGGTATTTTTCAATCAATTGATGTCGCTCAACCGAGTGAGATACCAGACAAGGTTTTTTTGATCTCGTGTCTTGCTTCAAGAGGCTCGTTTTTTCCTATCTTGCGTGCCAATTATTTGATGCAGTTCATCAAGTGATAAATCTCCTATATTAGTTGTTTCTAGGAGGTTGTCTGGACTGATCACTTCAACCAAATCTTCTAGTGTGCAATCAAGAATTCTACAAAGTTTGATTAACTGGAGGACGAGAGGAAGGCCACTACGCCCTTTTTCCCAGTTAGCGATAGTTGTCTCTGTTACGCCTATTGCTAAAGCCAGCTCCAACTGTGTTAACCCTTTCTGATCGCGAAGGGTAGCTATTTTGGAACGAAAGTTTTTTGTTTCCATGCACTTCCCGCATTCTGCTTACCCATTATAACAATTCTTTGCCTAAATAAAATAACCTAAAATAAATCACCTAAATTGTTAGCCCTAAATATTTTTAGGTAAAATGTTTGAAAGTGTATTTAGTTTTAACTTTGGGTGAGAGTTCATGAGAATGAAGTGCGTTTGGTTTAGGTTACTTTGCTTGTCTAGAAAAGTTAGGGCTTTCTGCGTCGCTGTCTATCCACCTATAGGGTTGATGTCTGCAGTGATAGAGGTTCTCTTGGGGCTGTATTTTGTGTTGGCAGAGCTAGATGCCAGCGGCCCTATTACTTAGCTTGTTCAATGTAAGAAATCTGTAATCGATTCATTGAATTATGAGTTAAAGCCCCCACTAGAAATTCTAGTGGAGGCTTTAACTCATAATTTGCTAAGTTTGCGATCTCAACCAAGTCATCACCAAGGCAACCAATTCCGCCGAGTTTCCCGAATCGTCTGCCTTACTGAGCCCACGATTCTATCGTTCACTTCCTCCTGCGACTCACCGCCGATAGTCCCTTTCATCCGCTCCATCTCAAAGCCAGCCAACGTCTCATTGGCCATGTCAGTATCCTGCACAATAGACGGCAGTGTTGGCAGTTACGACTCAACCCTTCAGCTCAACGTATCGCCCACCCCCTTGACTCCTCACGACAACGTGCTAATAGTATTACTGCAATACTGCCTTACTGCATTAAGTAATGATTGTCACCCTCTGCCAGTTCAAGGGTGGTGTGGGCAAAACCACCAGCGCTATTCACTTTGCGGCGTTGCTACAAGCGAAAGCCCACACACTTTTGATCGACTCAGACCCGAATAAGTCAGCTTCCTTATGGGCCAGAAAAGGACTGTTGCCGTTTGATGTTTGCCTGGAAGCCGAAGCCCCAAAGCGGCTAATGAAAGGCAACTATACCCATACCGTTATCGATACCCCGGCTCGTCCATCATCCGATGAAGTGGAAAGCATCGCCAACGGTACGGACTTGTTAATCCTACCGACGACTCCCGATCCGCTCTCAATTTCTGCGCTGATTCAAATGGCGGGGAGTCTGCCTGAAGGTACTAACTATAAATGTCTGATTACGTTGGTTCCGCCACCGCCGCAAAAAGATGGGACTGAGGCCAAAACGGCATTAGAACGTCATGGGTATCCGATATTTCAGCGACCGGTTCGACGCTACAAGGCGTACATCCATGCGGCGAGTAATGGTCATACCGTAAAAGGGCCTGCTCAAAATGACTGGAAAGCTATCTGGGAGGAACTGAGCGATGAACTTGGATGATGTGTTTGCTGCAGCGCAAAGTAAGCCCCCAGCTAAGAAGGACAAATCTAAAACGCCTAAAGCTGATGCAAAGGATACTCCTGAGCCAAAACCTCAGGCTCAATCCGATGCAGAAATTTTGGCGGATATCTTAGCGCCGACCGATGCCCCGGAACGCAACATTAGATTTACGGCTGACCTGCCGGAGTCATTACATAGACGCCTAACCATGGCGGCGGCCACCAGTGGTAAGCGTAAGGTAGATATCGTAAGAGCAATACTTGATGCTGTACTTCCTCAAGTAAGTGATTAAGTATTTACTGCATTAATGCAGTAAATACTTAAAGTTTGCAACCTGCAGATCGGAGGTATATTACAGGTGGTCGGGAAACCTTAGCCGTCTAGCGTATATGTCTAGGCGGTTTTGAATCTTTGGGTGATGAATATGAAGAACCTACCCCTGGCGATGAGATTAGTTCAGCATGGCTGAGTCAGCCGATTCTGTGGGTTGTAATTGAAGCGTTGCTTGAGTAGACATTGAGCGAGTCACTTCAGTCTGAATGTAATCAAAAACACTTAAGTAAGTAATTACTGCATTACTGCACTAAAAACATGAAAAGGCTAAAAATTTTAAGTGCAAAAGAGGCTTGAGTTAGCTTGGCAGTCGCTACTCTAAACTTTTTCGGTTTTCCATGTATTCTCAGAGCCCGACTTACCCGACTTCGTAAACCGATATCCGAACCGTTCAAAGTCTTTGGTCGGTACCGAGTTACACCCCAGCAACGCTGCTAATTCACTGCTGGGCAACAGCCAGCCCCGCTCGGCCACCGTATCCAGCCATTGATAGCGGCCAAAGGGTTCGCTTTCGGTCGCCTCTCGTATGGCTCTGAGGTTAGGGGCTTCATCACCGGACAATTGATTCTTTTGTATGGCAGACACTGTCTGATGGATGTCTGGCGTTATTGATGTCTGAATTTGGGCGGCGACATCGGCGGCAGCTTCTTCGGTGATTAGGCCTTCTTCCGAAATGAGACGATGCATTTCATCCAGGCAGCCGAGAACGGCTTTATTCACATAGGCTTTGACGCCAATTTTGAAGGGAGCCAGGTCAGGATTAAGAGCTTTCAATGCATTAATGCGAGCGTAGACCTGCGATCTAACGACTTGATATCTGTCCGTGAGTTCAGCAACTGGAAAATCGGTATCTTGTCTTCGCATCTCTTAATTCTTTGTAGGCTCCTTTGTAGGATTCTTTGTCTTAGCTGAGATTCCTATAAATTAAAAGGATTGATCGAAGTGACTTTAGTTTTTTGATGACTGTCTGTTGATTATTTTGGAGGTTGTCCGTACAATCTATGTACAAATTCTGAACGCTTGTCGGACGTTGGGCGAACAACAAGCGTTCAGACCGTAAACCCTTGATAGATAAGGATTAACACATGGATCATATAACCGATCCGGCGATTGATCGAACAATTGCCGGACAACCTGATGTACAAACTTTGTACACGGCTGTACAAATCGCTGAACGGTTGAACGTTAGCGAAGCAACGATTCGTAACCGTTGGTTTGAGTGGATTGAAAAAGTGGTGCCAGAGCCGCTATTGAAGCAGGGTAAAAATCAATATACTCAGCTGGCCCTGGAGCTATTTAGTAAGTTTGTGACGGTGGAACGGTGCGATCGCAACCAATGGGTCATCGACACTAAAGCCCACTACGCCCAGGAATGGGCCAGTGCTGGGGTCATTGAAGGTGAATTGATGCCCGAGGAAGTGGGCAATGTCTTAGCCCTACGTCAAAGCCAAACAACAGAACTAGAGCTGGCCGTTGCTCAGCAGCTGCAGAGTCTAGAAAGTCTGATCGACCAGGCCAATACCGCTGAAAGCAACCTATCCGAAGCTGACTTGAAAGCAGCTGTGACACGGGGACAGCAGCGAGCGGTGATGCTTTACCAGGCCGAACTACAGGCCGAGTTACAAACGATGAATTCCCTAAAGCAGCGACGAATGCAAGGGGGCCAGGAATGACACGGAATGTAATCGGGATGTTGTGGATTGCGATCGCAACTACTAGCTGCCCAGACCTAGAACTTTTCCAGACCGCACCCGTTGAAGCAATAGAGCCCTCCGCTGTACCGCCCGCTGGTATGCAACCCTACGGTGTGGACGGCGAACTGAGCGAAGCAGATATCAAAGCGCTGCTGTACCTCCGGTTTCCTCAAAGCTATGAGGCTATCTCTGGTCGGTTTGGTTTTCCAGCTTACCGAGATAGTGTTTCTGACTATTACAAGCTGCCCAATGGTCGATGGGTAGTGATTCAGTATGCAGGTAAAACTGCAACTGGTCTTAAATTCAGTGATTCAGGCGACTAGGAGCACGTTAATCTATGGGTAATGCCAAACTATTGGTCGCAATGAAACTGCCAGAGCTGAAGGACAAAGTATGGAAGGCATGGGCGTTCCTCAATGAATGGAAGGGGCAAGTGCTCCAGCCTGAGAACTACGTGTCTGAAATTAAACGCTTTGGCGACCGTCGATACAAGAAAACATGGGTCAAGGCATTGGCCTACTTTAAGGCCGTAAGCGCCTATGAAAACTGCCTTGATGCCTACATGCTGATCTTGCACACTTTTAACTTTACGCCCGACCGGTGGGACTATGAATATCGGCATGAAATTCTAGATGCTTTTTTGATGTATCCAGATGGAATGGAGATTATCAAAAAAGGTCTAGAACAATTATTATCAAAAGACTTTAGCCCCCAAGAGAGAGAAGAAGCAAATGGGTTTTATTCCTTGGTGGAAGAACGAGAAGGAGACACTGGAGCCGTCGGAATCACAGCTGGATCTCCTCGGAGAATCCCAGGAGCTGTCACCGCAGCGTAAACGGGTTGACGGTGCGATTGTCTTTAGACGCTTTACCAAAGCGATTAAGGATAATGGCGGTGGTCCTGAAAGCTATGAAAAGGTGATTCAGGCCGAAACTCAGGAGTTGTTTGACTGCAACGTGCGGGAGCTTTACGAGCAGACGGGCGGTAAGATTCGTGATCGCTCCTCATTACCTCAACCAGCCCAGGAGGCTTATATGGTGAATGAGTCGCTATCAGCCAATGAGCTAGAGCGTATGCATGGCACGATTGGCGGTGAAACTCAAGAAGAGGTGGATGATCGGATTATTGGTTTAGTGAGGCAGCAGTCTAGGCAGACTCGGAAGTGGTTGCCTTGGGCTTGATGGTTAGGGTTGCGATCTCAACGCCGTTCTAGCGGAGCCTCGCAACTTCCTTGTTAACCTAGTGCTAATGGAATAGTACTAACTTGGCCCTGGCCGTCGCTGGGGCTTTTTGCTGGGCGGCTGCGCCTAGGCGCAGTGATTGTAGCATGGGTCTTTGAATTGGGTTGCACTCTTGTTACAAAGTTGCATGTGCATCTTCCTGCAGGCCTAATCCCAACCAACGGAATTATCACCACCATAGCTGCCCAATTTTACCCGTCCAGGCATCGCGTCAAGCCAAGCTTGGAGCCTCCGTTACCCAGCAGCTGCAGTATCGCAACGGCGCTTAAACTCCGGCTCCAAGTCCGCTTGACACTGCGTTATCTCAAATAACTAACGCTTTGCCATTGGGTGAATAGGGCGCGTTGCGTTGGTTTGGTCTATGCGTTCTGTTCCGTTTGAGTTTGTGTCTGGTTTAGCGGCTGAGTTTGGCGCGGTCGAGTGCTGCTGGCGCGAGTCTGAGCGCTCGTTTACGGGCTACGTGGCCGAGTGCTGGTTTGCGCAGCTGCCGTCAGCGTTTGCGTCCAAGTGGGCAGCCGTGGTGGGTTACCAGGTGCGGGTGCGTTGTGTGTCGGCTGGGCCTGTGCGGTTTGCGGTGTCGGTGGTGGTGCCTGAGGGGCAAGTGTTGCTACGCGGTGGTCAGCGTGGGGGGCGAGTGCGGGTGAGGTTGGTGCGTTAGTGGTGGTGGTGTTTACCAGGATTCAATCTTCTCTAAAGCAGGAGGGATGCATATGAAACGAAAACCGTATTTCTTCGAGGAGAGTTATAAATAACTGTTAACTCTGTAGCTAAAATAGCTCTCTTATGGGCAACAGAGCTAACATTGATGCATCAAAAGACATCAATTGATGCGTTTTGATGCATGTTGATGGGTATTGCGTATGGCTGATACAACTCGCTGGACAATTACTCTACCTAGTAAGACGGCAGAGGCTGTCGATATATTAGCTGCAGATTCTGGAGCTAAACGAGCTCAGATAGTGAATATGCTTCTGGGTAGAGGCTTATCAATTGAGTATTTACTAGAGGAAAGAGGAGGATCGATTATTTATCGATCACCTGATGGGCAAGAACAAGTACTACTTGAGAAAGTTGATCAGATGAGCATTCAAAAACTTAAAAATTCTGGGCTTTTATCAAGTTATTCATAGGCCTGGAATGTAAGCCGAGGTTGCAGCAAAAATCAGTGTGGTGTGTGAGTTTTTGTTTTAAGAGATTCTAGGCGTTGCCAATCCGTCTGAATAGGTCACTCGTTGAAAACCCACAACGTGGGGAATTTGTCATGCGACATGATTTTTATGAATTAAGAGGGCTATTGGGCTGGACCAGAGCACTGAGGAAAAGTTTAGGGGGAATAATGCGTTCACCAAACAGATTTGAGCAGCGCCGAGCTGCATCTACTAGCCAGTCTGATAAGGTTCAAACACTTAAACAAGCAATAGTTGAATTGTACGAGTTTTCTAGTTGTCAAGAGGCACTTCCTGAGATTTCGGAATCTATGCCAGAACCTAGAGATTTTTCTGGAGCCGTAGCTTTTCGACGTCAATTAACCAAGGCACTACTGACTTTGATCGCTGTTGTTGCTGTTGTTGCTGCATTGAAATCAGACGCAAAAACAATTTTAGATTCCCTTTTGCCTCTTCTCGCATTTATTTTGGGATACTACTTTCCCCACTAGGTAGTTGTTAGAAGTTCAGGAGAAAAGAAGCGCAAACCGTTTGTATGTTGATTAAAAGGAGATTGAGTGATGCCTCTATTGCCTGCAATCATATGTCTGACCTTAACTCTAGTGTTTTTCTCTAGGGATGTTCTGAAGCCTAAGCCAGAAAAAAAGGAGAATCCTGATGAAAAACTAATAAAGGCAGTTGCTGAATATATGGCAATTCAGCAACCAACTAAGGACGTATAAAATCCGCCTTCATTTGTTTGAAGAACCCCAAACCCCATAAAAAGCCCCCACCGGATCGGCAGAGGCTTGGAGTGTGTGTGTTGGAGAGTTTCAGTAGAAAAGGGTGCCCTGAAATAATGAAGCATTTCACAGATTACGGAGTCTGCACCGGGCACCCAAGCTTGTTCACCTGAGTACCGCAACAGCTCAGCAATCTGTTAGCGGATGGACTTAGTGCGAGCGTCTAACGCATCGAGGCGAGCTTCCTGGATGTTATCGACAGCTTTAGTACGAGCATCCAACGCTTCCAAACGAGCGGATTGAATGTCCTCAATGGCTTTAGTTTGGTTGTTTAGGTGCTCAAGACGTAGCTTGTGAACGGTGTTCTTAGTGCGAGCATCTAGTGCTTCAAGGCGAGCTTCCTGGATATCTGTAACTGCTTTAGTCTGGTTATTCAGATATTCAACCTGGATTTTGTTCTCAACCGTTGTATTGGTACGAGCCTCTTCGAAAGCCTTGGTTTGGTTGCTGAGATGCTCAAGACGTAGTTTGTGGACAGAATTCTTAGTGCGGCTATCCAGTTCTTCGAGGCGAGCGGACTGAATGTTGAAGCTAGCGGGCTCAGCGGCGGCGGCGATGGGTGCGATGGCAGCGGAAGCAACGAGAACAGTTAAGGCAGAAAGAAGTGTGCGTTTCATGGTTTAAAGCTCCTTGTGTATCAGTGAAGTGTGTTGACTTGCTTCATTGATTACAAGAATGCCGGGGCTACCTGAACGCTATCTGACGGCTAACTGAAAGTTGCTTAAGGGGTTTCTGAGTTTGGCTGAGGAATGTTGGTGACTGGTGTCACAAGGGTGATGGGGTGTTTGAGTTAGCTAGGCGAATCACCTCGCGATTAACTGTTAAGCAGGATAGGAAATCTTACTCGACCGTATGACCTTTTGCAGTAATCGCTTCCCGCACAGCACTTTCAGAGGCGCTGGTTTCGGTGGATACCTCCTTCGTCTCAACATTGACCTTGACCTTTGCACCGGAGTCCAGCTCGGTGATGGCTTTGGTAATCGTGTCAGCGCAACCATCACAAACGATGGAAGGCACCTTGAGTTGTATAGCCATAGGGATAGGGTGTCCTCTTCAAAACAGTGGCACTTTTAATGTAGATCGTTTTTAACACAGACTAGATGGGTCAAAAGCAGACCCTCAGGCCCCTTTGCCTACCTAAGTTTCAGCACCGATAGCAGTCACGATTGAGGTTAAGAGTGAAATCTTCTAGGAGTTTGGTATTACAAAAGATCAACGGTGCATTGTCTGTGATAACTCCGTAAGGTGTAGCGGTGGGTAGAGCTCAGCTTTAAACTAAAACAGCACCCAGAACACTCAACTGAGGGACTCTTCTACAGTAAACAAGACTGCTTAGAGTTGTTGTATATCAGGCGAACCTATTATCAACAGGGCTCTCTAGTGCAAGCAAGAAGAAATATCAGTGATGCGTTTGGGTGCTGTTTTTGAGCTTTCGGATGATTCTATCGAACTATTGATCGTTAGACCTCCTTATGTAGCGGCTATGAGCTTTTCAACTCATGTGTATAAAGCATATTCCTGTAGTGCTACGAAATCTTTTGCATGATACAAACGTTAACTTGTTATTTGTCACTGCTGTTGCTGTCGAGTAGTGAGATAAGTCTATGGGATGTCGTGGTAAAGATTGGCTTTGCGATCGCAAAGCATCATCTAGACTAAAATCAACGCTAACGACGTTTGTATGAAGTCAATTCCACAGAGTATCCAGGTTATCCAATCGCTACGTCCAGGCGACCTCGTCGGCCACTGTCAGCAGCCTGAGCGGCGTTCGCTGGCGGCGCGGTTGCCGGAAGCGGCGCTGCGGTTTATTGCGTTGGAGGATGTAGTGGTGCCGTTTTAGGTTGGGGAGTTACATTTTGGAGGTCAAATTACCACCATGAGTCAACTTGAGTGCCAGTAGCCATTATGTTGTTTCAGAGCGTTTAATTCTGAGAAATGAGCACAACTATTGCCTTGATAAGGCATGGGAAACCCACAATTACACCACAAGGGTGGATCGGCGGTTGTGAGCTACAGCAGGTCATTAATCGATATCAATTAGCCAGGATTGCAAGTGATTCCTTCCCGCCAGAAGATGTTCAAACGTTAGTGCAATCAGCAAAGCTAGTTTTCACGAGCAATCTTCCTCGTGCTATGCACTCTGCCCAAATCCTTGGGCCTACCATTGCCCCTGTTAACAATCCTATTTTTCGTGAAGTAGACTTTTGGCTTGAATGTCCTATCAATATTCGTTTACCGTTCCATATGTGGCTTTTTCTGGATAGGTTGCTATTGAGTTTAGGTTATTCTTCTTACTCTCAATTTTAGGCTGATAACAAAGAACGAGTTAGAAAAGCCACTGAATTATTAGAACAGAAATCTTATGAGACTGGGTCTGTAGTCCTGGTTGGTCATGGCATCACAAACCTATTTATTTCTAGAGAATTAAAAAAACGAGGATGGGATGGTCCCCGGACGCCAAAGATGGAGCACTGGGGATGTACGACTTATAGCCTTTGAGCTATCAGCTGAAACTTTTAGGGTAGTGATAGCTATGAGGTGCTGACTGTGGATGAGCAGCGCTTGCTAGCGGCGCGGTGGCGGGGATTGGTGCTACGGTTTATTGCGTTGCGGGATGTGGTGGTGCCGTTTTAGGGGTGGGGCGTTGCGATCACAAGTTTTGTTTTATCTCTCTACATACTTACAGCCTTGATCTATGAGCAACTTTACTACTATTTTTAGTAGCAGTCTTACGTGTTTTAATAACTTTAGTAAGTGATGCAAGATTTCCTACTAAAGTTTTCCGTGGAAGTTTACTAGAGTAAAGACTGGCAGCAATTCGAGTGAGGCTTCTGTTGATAGATTTTGAGTTGGTTGCGCGATCGCTTCCAACACTATTAGACTTAATCGGAAATAAGGTCATTTGCTAGAATAACTGCTCGTATCCCCCCTCAGGTTAGGTCAGATGAGAATGCAATATGCAACTCTGAAAAATAAACCTCGTACGCTTCGCAGCTTAACGGGTTTCAACCCATCTGAGTTTGAGGCATTGCTGCCGAGTTTCAGTGTGGCTTGGGAGCGTTTTGTCTCAGAGACGTTCAAGCGTTCAGGGCGCAAGCGTGCCTACGGAGCAGGTCGCAAAGCCCATCTGAAACAACTAGAAGACAAGTTACTCTTTATCTTGGTGTACTTCCGGATATACCCGACGCAGGAAGTTCACGGCTACTTGTTTGGTATGAGTCAAGGGCAAGCGAATGAATGGATCCATCGGCTTACAGGGG
>NZ_AWNH01000112.1 GCF_000482245.1 Leptolyngbya sp. Heron Island J
CCAAAATTAGGACAGGACTGATAGAGCGTAAGCTAGAGTCCAATAGGGGTAAAGAATATGGCGAGTAAACACAGGAACTACAGTAGCGAATTTAAGGCAAAAGTCGTGCTGGAGATCGTCAGTGGCCAACGGAGTGTCAGCGAAGCGAGTCGCGCCCATAAAGTGCATACGTCCGTGATCAATCGTTGGCGCAATGAATTTCTAAACCAGGCGCATTTAGCGTTTGGAGGCAACGGAAGTGGGAATGAATCAGCCGAACGAATCGCAGAATTAGAACGCATGGTGGGTCGGCTAACAATGGAATTAGCGGTAGCAAAAAAAGCTTCGGACTTGTGGAATCTGAGCGGAAACGAGCCATGATTGAGCAGTTGAAAGGAGACTATTGGATCCAGGTAATCTGTGATGTGATTGGCTACAGCCGAAGCCGCTATTACTATCGGACAAAATCAGCAAAACAGACGCAAGAAGAGACCCTGAAAAAAGCGATCATTGATGTGGCGGGGAGATATCCAACCTATGGATATCGACGGATTACTAAACAATTGCAGCGAGAGGGATGGACGGTTAATCACAAACGGATCAGCCGATTAATGAAAGACTTGGGATTCCTTGCCAAACGACGAATACGCCGGAAACGCACGACGAATAGTGTCCATGGCTATAAGCGGTATCCTAATCTAGTCAAAGGACTGGTCGTCGAGCGTCCAGAGCAGATATGGGTTGGCGACATCACCTATATCCGGTTGAGGGATGAGTTTGTTTATTTAGCGGTGTTAATGGATGTGTTTACCCGCAGTATTCGAGGCTGGCACTTGGATAGGACGATGGAGAAACAGTTAACGATAACAGCATTAGAGAAAGGACTGAAGCAGTGTATTCCAGAGATTCATCATTCAGACCAAGGCGTTCAATATGCAGCCAATGCGTATGTTCAGCTATTGGAAGAGAACGAGATAGCGATTAGTATGGCGGGTGTGGGTAAAGCCTATGAGAATGGCTATGCTGAACGACTGATGAGAACCATTAAAGAAGAGGAGGTTGACTTGTCGGACTATCGCAACTTTAATGAAGTGTATGAGAGAATAGAAGAGTTTTTAGACGAGGTGTATATGAAGAAGAGAATTCACTCGTCTTTGGACTATTTAACGCCCAGCGAATTTGAGAAAAAGTGGAGGCAGGAAGCGTAGGATGTCTCAGATTGATACATGTCAGTCTAGACTCGTTATTATCTGATTTTACTGTCCAAAATTAGGGGTTCATTTCACTGACCTGCTAAGGCTGCGGTGGAGCTATCACAGTAAACGCTATTGTTTGTCGTTAGGTTTGCACGATACACAAGCCAATCGTCGAGTGGCGATTCAGAAAGCTCAATAGATTTAGCTGGACATGATCAGCGATAACTTTGATGTCAGTCTGGATAAATCCAAGTCAGAGCCTTTTGAGGAGGAGCTAGAACCTAAGAAAGTGTTGGAGAAAGCTCAAACCTTTCCAGTGGTATTTGAGAAGCATGAGCAACAACGAATAGGTTGCTGTTTGCCATAGATCATCTCCCAGATATAGCGTTGCTCTGTTTTTTGTCTGAGAGTGTATGAGTATATTGTCGCCGACAATACCATTTTCGACTTTGCCCAAATTACCGATGTATTGTCGTTTCATATAATCGGTAGAGGTGCCTTTTCTACGGTCACCCGTTTCATCGATAATCAGTGTAACTTTTCTACCAGCAACAACTTTTGGAATGAGTATTAGTTGCTGCTGAAAGAAGGCTTGGGCAGACCAAGGAGATTCACATAGAAATTGTTGTAATGATTGTGAATTAGACAAACCAACAACTTTAGCGATAACCGGTAAGGGTTTGCGCTTAACCTCTGAAATCAGACCCACATGTAAATGTTTGAAGGCTTCAAAACTCCTGACTTCAGCAAACAGGTCACGATAGGACTTGCAGGAGTCATCGATAAATTTGACAGTAGGTTGAGCAGCTCGGGGTGTCACCATACATGCGGTTTGACCCACTTGAGTCGATAGCAAACCCTATTTTATACCGCCAGAGTCATTAAAGAGCGCTATTTGAATGGGGTATTGAGGGGCCTTGATAGTGCGATAAAACCTTATACCTGCGCCCTGAACTTGTGAACATTACTGAGGGTACCCTAGAGGTTTACGTAGGCTTTAAGCCATCTAGGAATACTGCGGAAGTGTAAGTTAATATAGACATCTTCCTTAAAATTACTTTTAGGTTCTTATCTCTACGGACGTTTTCGACATCCCCTTGCTGTCTGAGGGGGTTATCCATAATTTCTAGTACAGCATGTCTCGTTTCGCCTCCCGCCAAGATCATCTCGATTATTATTATCAGCAGATTCAGACAGTTATTCTGTCGCGTCAAAATCCGGTCACTGGCCTCTTACCTGCGAGTACCGCCATTAATACCCACGGTGACTATACCGATGCCTGGGTGCGGGACAATGTTTATAGCATCATGGCCGTGTGGGGGCTGGCCCTGGCTTATCGAAAAATTGATGAAAACCTGGGGCGTACCTATGAACTGGAGCAAAGCGTCACTAAACTGATGCGCGGTTTGCTGTTTGCCATGATGCAGCAAACCGACAAGGTGGAGGAATTTAAGCGTACCCAAGATCCCTTAGATGCGCTTCATGCTAAGTACGATACCCCCACTGGCAGTACCGTTGTAGGTGATGACGAGTGGGGCCATTTGCAGCTGGATGCCACTTCGGTGTATTTGCTGATGCTGGCGCAGATGACCAGTTCAGGACTGCAGATTATCTACACTCGCGACGAAGTCGACTTTGTTCAAAATTTGGTCTACTACATTGGTCGCGCTTACCGAACGGCTGACTATGGCATTTGGGAGCGGGGCAATAAACTTAACCACGGCAAACCGGAACTTAACGGCAGCTCGGTGGGTATGGCCAAAGCCGCTCTGGAGGCCATGAATGGTTTGAACTTGTTTGGGGTGCGAGGCGGTCATGGGTCTGTGATCCATGTTTTGCCCGATGAGATTGCGCGCACACGGATCACGCTGGAATCTTTGTTGCCCAGGGAGTCGGGGTCTAAGGAAATTGACGCGGCTCTGCTGAGCGTGATTGGTTTTCCTGCCTTTGCTGTTGATGATCCAGACCTGTTGCAAACTACCCACGATGCCATTGTGGAAAAACTACAGGGTCAGTACGGCTGTAAGCGGTTTCTCCGCGATGGCCACCAATCTGTAGTTGAAGATGCTGAGCGGCTGCATTACGAGCCTGGCGAACTTAAGGCTTTTGAACATATTGAATGTGAGTGGCCGCTGTTTTTTTGCTATTTGCTGCTCAATAGCCTGTTTCGTAATCAAGGCGATCAGGCGGCCTTCTACCGAGAGCGCCTGGAGGCGTTGGCGGTGAATAAAGGAGGGCTAGACCTATTGCCGGAGCTTTATTATGTGCCTGCGGCGGTGATTGAAGCTGAGCGTGAAAATCCCCATAGCCAGATTCGTGAGCCCAATGACAACATTCCGTTGGTGTGGGCGCAGAGTCTCTATTACATGGGGCAAATGATTCAGGATGGGTTGATTACTCTGGGGGACATTGATCCTCTGGCTCGTCATCTTAAAGTTGGGCAAAACCGTAAACCGATTGTGCAGGTGTCTCTGCTCTCTGAAGATAGTGATCTGCAGCAGCAACTGGCCAACTACGGTATTGAGACTCAGGTTTTAGAGCAGATCGATCCAGTCCAGGTGCGGACCTCGACCAATCTAGCTGACCTGTATGCCCAGTTTGGCTGCAACAACAAGCTAAATACCACCGGCCGCCCCGATCGTCGTCTGCGCAGTTTGACTACATCCCGCATCTTTCGTATTCAGCGTGAGACTGTTGTCTTTGTCCCTGCTTTCTTAGATCCCAGCCAATTTTATATTACCCTCGACTATCAGTTTCTGGTGGCCCAGATTCGGAGTGAGTTGGCGTATATCCATGAGCATTGGAATGAACCGGGTCGACCTACGGTGACTCTGCTGCTGACTCATCGCATGTTTGAGCTGGGTCACAAGGCGATTAGTGATTCTCCGTTACTTCAGCTGATTTTTGAATTGAAGGATGGCGAATGTAACGGAGTATCGATCAAGGTGGGCTCGTTGTTTCAGCTGATGCTAACGGCGGCTACTGAGCGGATTGAGGATGTGTCGCTACCGCATGTAGAGGAAACTCTGTCGACCTATACGATGCCCATTTCGGCCTATTTACCGCTTTCTGAAAGTAAGACCAAGCCTCTGAATCAGCTTCAGGAGCTAGATCTGGAGCGGGAAACGGATGTTTGGCAGTTGCTCCAGACTCTAAAGGCTTCTGATAATTTGTATGAACAAATTGAGCTGATTAGCAATCTGTGTCGCTTGGAAACGCTTGCTTTTGAAACGGACTGGGGCGCGGAAGCGGGTGAACAGGTGACCCTGGCCAATTTGCTCAATGAGCTTTATACCAAGGCAGGTCGTTTGGAGCTGTGGGCGATTGTGCGGCGGGCAGCGGGTTTGCTGAATAAGATGGCCATCGGTTTGGCGGATGCGGCCACAGAACTGCTGGTGCGTCAGAAGCAGATTGCGGTGGGTAAGGCCTATAGCGAGGCTTCGCTAATTATAGATCCGCTGTCTCCTCAGGAATTGCTGGCTAAGATTAATGCGTTTTGTGGTGAGGATATTCGCGATCGCACCCTCACTCAAGAAATCCTCATCTACCTCAGCGTCCTAATCAACTCAGAACCCGAGCTATTTGACGGACTCCTGACCCTACGAGTCAGCTATTTGATCTTGCTAATCAACAGTGAAATCTGCCGCGAACAGCACTGCACCCAGGACGAAGCCTATGAAATGCTCATGGCCATGAGTCCGTTCGAAATCAAAATGCGACTGCGGCAGGTACTAGCAGGTTACGAAGGACTCGATAACAGTCTGTTCCGTCAAGAGTCTATCCAGTCCCGTAAACCCCAAGCCGTCAACTGGGTAGTCCTGCCCCAAGCAGAAGAAACTGACCCCTCTGAAGAAGACTGGCTCCACCGCCGACAGCGAGAAGGAGGGCTACACCGAGTCCCCGAAGACTTTTATCCACGGGTATGGCGGTTGCTCAAACATTGCAAAGGTATCGTCATTGGCGACAAACTAGAACGTCGTAACCGTCTAGTTAGCGAACTCGTCCTCTCCGACACTACTCCCGAAGAAAAAGACTTTGCCCTGCGCATCGAACACCTATTCAACAAAATTCAGGCACCCGAATACCGCCAGGTCAATGTTGAAGCCCTGATGGAACTCTCAGAGCTATTTGATACCAACCCCGACTTGCAGGTCGACGACTATATTGTGCTTGATGTTCTGGTTGGCCACGCTGTTCGTCTTGCCTGGCTTGATGGCGGTGCCCACCGCGCCCACCGTTATCTCCAAGACAAAGCCAAAGCCTGGCGCTCGTTTTACCAAGACTCCCCCCACCGCTGCGCCAAATACATCGCCAGAGCCATGCAGTTCCTGATTGAGCTGAATGAGGGTGAGGTATTGCCAACATGACCCCAATCCCCCGCCAGCCGCTACAATGGGACACGTTCTATTTCACCCACCGTCTACTATGACCGCTGCGGCACCTGCGAAGACCGAGTACGAAGCCGTCATTGGCTTAGAGATCCACTGCCAGCTCAGCACCAATACTAAAATATTCACCCCCAGCTCGGCAGAGTTTGGAGCCGATCCCAATACCCACATCGACCCCATCACATTGGGCATGCCGGGAGTATTGCCGGTGCTGAACGAAAAGGTATTGACATATGCGGTCAAGACAGGACTGGCCCTCAACTGCCAGATCGCTCCTTACAGTAAGTTTGATCGCAAGCAATACTTCTATCCCGACCTGCCCAAAAATTACCAAATATCGCAATACGACCTACCCATTGCCGAACATGGCTGGATTGAAATCGAGCTAGTCGATAAAAAAAGCGGCAATGTAGAACGTAAGAAAATCGGCATTACCCGTCTGCATATGGAAGAAGATGCCGGCAAGCTGGTTCATGCTGGCAGCGATCGGTTAGCTGGCTCTACCTATTCGCTGGTGGACTACAATCGGGCCGGTGTTCCCTTGGTCGAAATCGTCTCCGAACCCGATCTTCGCACTGGTAAAGAAGCCGCTGAATATGCCCAAGAAGTTCGCCGGATTGTCCGCTATCTGGGTGTGGGTGACGGCAACATGCAAGAAGGCTCCCTGCGCTGCGACGTCAATATTTCCATCCGCCCTAAAGGTCAAGAAGCCTTTGGCACCAAGGTGGAAATCAAAAACATGAACTCCTTTAGCGCTATTCAAAAGGCAATTGATTACGAAATTGAGCGCCAGACTGAAGCGTTAGAAAGCGGTGACGAAGAGATTATCCAAGAAACCCGGCTGTGGGATGAAGGCACCCAGGTGACAAAGAGCATGCGCTCGAAGGAAGGCTCTAGCGATTATCGTTACTTTCCAGAACCTGACTTGCCCCCTATCGAAGTCTCTAAAAAACAGCTTGAAACCTGGAAATCAGAATTACCCGAACTCCCTGCTGATAAGCGCCATCGTTACGAAACAGAATTAGGGCTGTCGGCCTACGACACTCGTGTACTCACTGATGACCGCTCCATTGCTGACTACTTTGAGCATACTATTGCCACCGGAGCCGATGCTAAAACCTCAGCGAACTGGGTCATGGGGGATATTTCCGGTTACCTCAATGCCGAAAAGCTATCCATCAACGACATTGCGCTGACTCCTGAAGGGCTGGGGGAAATGGTTAACTTGATCACGTCGGGGACCATCAGTAACAAAATTGGCAAAGATTTATTGCCCACCCTGCTTAAAGACGGCGGGTCCCCCAAGGCTATTGTCGAAGAAAAAGGGCTGGTGCAAATTTCTGACCCGGCTGCTATTGAAGCCATCATTGACCAAGTCATGGCCGATAATCCAGACGAACTAGCCAAATATCGTGCTGGTAAGAAAAAGCTCCAGGGCTTCTTTGTGGGGCAGGTAATGAAACGCTCCAGTGGACGGGCAGATCCTAAATTAACGAACCAGTTATTGGGCAAAAAGCTAAATGGGTAGACTAGACGGGATGTTGACCGACTACTATCCTGTTGTTGCATCAGGGTAGTACCAGACCTTGCTGGACGGTAGGTCCAGTGCTGTTCCACACACCAGGTTCTAAATCTGTCGGCTTTACATAAACCTCATGATTGTAAAGTTCTAGCAAGATTCCTAAAAAAACTAAATAGGGGGTTACACCCCACATCCCATCCGTGGCATACTATGTTAAGTAGATGCACCCTGATGGTTGGAGAGCTTGTATGCTCTCCTTTTTTTTGGGATTTTTTTGGCAGACGTAGAAAATATGTTTGGGTTGGTACATAGAATGTTGAGTGTCTTGAGCATCTGCCTGCTCCAAAGGACACATTAGTGCGTTACCTCCTCTGTCGGATCGCTACAGAGGTTAACAGAGAACACTTTTAGGGTGATCACTCGGTTAGGATTTAAAGCATGATTAAGAGGATTACGGCGTAAACGTCTGCTTCAGGACGTTGGCTAGCGATACTCAACCATAATTACCGAATTAATATGCTGTATTTTTCTAGCTCTATAGATATCTACCGGGCACAGGAATCTCCTGTGCCTTTTTGGTAACTATGACTAGATGCAGCCATCTGTCTTTTGATATCTCTCGAATACATAGATCATGAGTTACAACTTTGATATTGTCGGGGTTTCACCTGTTTGGAACTTCTTTAAGCATCAACAGTATGTGGAGCAGTCACCTGGCCGCAGCTGCGCCTATCTAGGCAGCTATGAGTGCACCCTGGATGGTTTTATCGAAGCAACCTCGCTGGTGCATAAAAAACCAGACTGGGACTGGGATACGGTAGTCAATGAAATCGTCAACTTTTGGCTAAATGCAGGCGACCATGTCAACCAGTGGAAAAAGGAACTGGCTGCAGCGGAGGAGACTAGCCTGATTGTGGGTCGGGTGGCAAACTTTGAAAATTTGCGATCCGAATTTGAAGGATTGATTGGAGATTGATCGATAAATTATCCCGACCGTTGCTGATCCTTAGGATGATTTCATCTACAAGATATAGGTGAATGGTATTTCTCCAGATCGGTGCATCCTCTAAATCAGCAACGGTTTATCTCGGAGGGTGGGCAACGCCTATCCTCTGACAAAAAATCATTCTGTGCAATGCCGATATCACGATCGATCTTGGTCTGTGGAATCGATAAACATAGCTGGGGGATACGTTTGATTCATCCAAAGGATATCAAGCGCATGGTGTGCGCTTGGGATGGCTAATTAATCCTTAGAAGCAAACTGTAGCAATTTAGTTCAGGTTCTGTTGAAATTTCGCAGTCTCCTCAACTGCTCGATGGTGGGGATGTTTTCCCCGACTTTGTGCTTGATTTGAAGAATATCTTTAGTTGAAAGAGAAGACCAACAGAAAGTGGTTAATGCCTACCCTGCTGTCGCAGATATTTCGGCGTATCTGTGGGAAAATTGGGAATATGCAAATTGTCTTAGCCATCTGAGCCGTTTAGCTTAAGGAGATTATCCGTATAAAGCTAATGCTTTATGTATCAAAAACTACGTGAAATTTCAGGGTATTTTCGCAGTTTTTGTTCAATTAAATTCGAAATTAGCGGAGACTAGAGCTATGTCAACGAATACATGCTATGTCTCTAGATGAATTTGAGCAATATTACCGTGAAGCGATGAGTAATGCGCTCAATCAGCTCCAACGGATAACATTGCTATCATCAAATTTGCAAGACACTGTAGAAGAGATTTCTACTTCTTTGGAACAACTCAACCGCACAACGGAGCAATTTATTAAAGTTCAGCGCCAAAATTCCGATGAATCGGATTCTGAGTCTTGAGCAAGATTGTCTCGGGGAATAGGGGTAGGTGCTCCTTTTAATAAAGAGAGAATCTTACTGTTGAGGGTGGCCGGCAAAATGGGTTTAACCATATAGTCAGTCGCCCCAACAGCGATGGCTCGTTGCCGATCTGCTTGAAATGCATAGCCACTGACTACCAAAATTGGTAAATTACAAAACTGGGGATGATGGCGAATGGTTTGGATAAGGGTGAGACCATCCACCTGTGGGAGCTTAATATCCAGCAATACAATGTGAGGCATAAATTCCTGCATCATCTCAATGCAGTTGTTGCCGTCAGCCAGCGGTAAAACTCGATAACCGCAATGTTCTAAAAAGTCTGCAAATAATACACGATTGCCGTAATCGTCTTCAATCAGTAAAATGCGGCGTTGCTCTGGTGGAAAATTCATAGATGGCTGCAGCGCAGTAGCAAGCTAATCGACATTTACTGGTAGAGGTGACGTTAACACCGATCTTGAATACAGGAAAAGTGTCTTTATAATTCTAGCTAACTTACTCTCCGGCAAGAATGATATGCATGATGGGGGTATTGTAATGTACGTACAAACACAGAACCCTGTGTTTTCTTCGTATAAATAATACCTGTATCTATTGCTAAATTACTGGGTACTGCCAAGAGCTGTCCTTACAGTTGCTCAAGTAACTGCGATGGCGGCCTTAACACCGGTTATTCGGTAATTTACCTATGGATTTAATTTAGTTACGGCTATACATAAACTCGACAATCTGCTGTGCGGCTTGTTTTAGAACTGCAGGAGGTTGTACCAGGGCAAAGCGGACGTATCCTTCGCCAGATTTGCCAAAACCTCTACCCGGTGCCAATGCTATGCCGGTTGCTTCCACTAGTTGCACGCAAAAATCAATGGAGTCGCTCCAGGATGCGGGTAGCTTAGCCCATAGGTACATGGTGGCAGTGGGGCTAGTAACGTGCCAACCATGGTGGTTGAGGGCGGTGACCATGGCATCTCGACGGGCTTTGAAGGTGTCGACGGTGGTGCGGACGCAGTCTTGGGGGCCTTCAAGTGCTGCGATCGCACCTCGCAAAATTCCCTGATACTGATTAAAGTCCACCGTGGCCTTAACCTGACGCAGCGCCAGAATCAGCTCACGATTACCAATGGCATAGGCGATGCGAAACCCACCCATGTTGTAAGCCTTGGAAAAGCTAAAAAACTCGATAGAGCAGGTCTTATTTGCATCGGCCTGCAGCACTGATGGTGCCGGATATCCATCAAAGCAATGGTCAGCGTAGGGAAAGTCGTGGGCCAGGACAAGATTTTGCTCCTGGCAGAAAGCGACGGTCTTAGCAAAAAACTCTGGTGAGGCGATGCCGGTGGTGGGATTGTGGGGATAGCTCAACACCATCAGCCTGGCCTGGGCCAACACCGCTGTTGGGATATCGGTCAAGACGGGTAAAAATCCGTTTTCTGCCAATAGCGGCATGGCATAAATCTGTCCGTTAGCCAGATGAATACCCCCGGTATGGGAGGGATAGCACGGGTCAGTGAGCAATGCAAAATCCCCAGGATTCAAAATTGCTAACGGTAAATGGGCTGTGCCTTCCTGAGAACCAATCAGGGGCAGCACCTCGGTTTCTGGATCAACTGCTACACCAAACTTTTGGGTATACCAGCGAGCTGCGGCTTGTCGAAAAGCGCGGGTACTTTCAAATAGGTTATAGCCGTGGGTGGCCGGGTCGCGCAGTGCCGTTGCGATCGCATCTAACACATGGCCCGGTGTTGGTAAATCTGATGACCCCAGGGATAAATCTACGATTGGCTTACCGGCTGCTCGTGCTCGTCCCTTGGCTCGATCCATGTCGGCAAAAACGTTGGTCTGCAAAGGGGTAAGACGATCGGCAAAGCGCATGGGGCAGCAGGACGGTGGGTAGTGGGGGATTTGTTTGAGATACTCGGTACCTCAATCCATCCTATTTTAAACCCATTACATGGTGAGCCTGCTAAGACCTATTGTTCGGTGGGACCTATCCTACAGGTTGTCTAGTTCCTGTTTGAGTGCTTCTAATTCTGCATCGACGGCTTTATTGGTGGGAGCATCAACCGGCTGGGCATCAGCGGGCGGCAATGCTTCCTGGTTAACTGAACCTCCTGATAGCTGGGCTTTCATCGCAGCGAGTTCAGAATCGACATCACCACCGGCTTCAAGGCTGACAAACTGGCTTTCGAGATCTGCACCCGCTAGCTCTGCGGCTGCCTGCCCCCGAGCTTCCAGTTCTAGAATTTTTTCCTCCATGCGCTCAAAGGCACCAACAGAGCTGCTGGTGCTGAGGGTACCCACGGTTTTTTGTAGCTTTTCGTTGGCCTTAGCCGCACTGGCACGGGCCTTGAGCATGTTTTTCTTGGTCTTGTATTCAGAAATCTTGCTCTCTAGACCAATCAGGTTACGCTTGAGGGTCTCGACTGAAGCAGTCTGCTGTTCGAGCTGAGTTTTTAAGGCCGTTGCTGTTTCGGCATGGCTTTTTTTACGAACCAGGGCTTCACGAGCCAGGTTTTCATCCCCTTTCTGTAATGCTAGCTGTGCCCGCTGAGTCCACATGTTAGCTTCGGACTGGGCCTTTTCCTGCTGCTGCTCTACCTTTTTCTTGCTCGCGATCGCACCCGCCACCGCTTGGCGCATTTGCACTAGATCCTCTTGCATATCCATGATGCTTTGCTCAAGAATCTTTTCTGGATCTTCGGCTTTGCTGACAGCATCGTTGACATTGGCGCGGATAAGTCGGCTAACGCGATCAAATAACCCCATTGGTCTTCCTTGTCCTTGATAAGTTTCTATCTGGGTGTTTGTGGGGCTTGAGATCAACTAGCCCCGTTGCAGCACCTAACGGCACCTCGCGCTTTAGTTTTAGCACACGTTGCCGTCCCACAGAGGTGTGGATAAGCGCCTGGATATATCTTCTAGGTTGTCTAAAGAAATGATAATTACATTAGATCCGCTAAAAAAATTTAGACTTGCGGGTGTGGATGATGGCATTTCCCAGCTCTAAAGATAGATATAGTTAAGTACTTATGAATTATTTTTGATGAATGCTTGGGCATATTAAGCCTGCATCTTTAATAGGTACTCATAATCACACGGTAGCTTTTCGTCTAAGCTTGTGGAAAATCAGGGTGACTTATCTGCATAAGCACTGAGCCGCCCCCTTTGAAATATCTGCCATTTATAGTTTCCATTAAAAAAATGTACGTCCTTAAATATGGTTCTAAGGTTGGACTATCCAAGCTATTGGTAGCGGTCGTTAATCTGATTAGACGTCAGCTGGGCTGGGTGGCTTTGGGGTTATTACTAACGGTAGTTTGGTCATTTCAACCGGCCTATGCCCATCGTCCCCACGATGTGGTTACTCAGATTAAACTCTCGCCTAACTATAGTCAGGACCAGACTGCCTACACGATTGTACGGGGTAACTTGTTAAAGTCCGTGGATCAAGGCGAACGTTGGAAACGCCTTGTGCAGGGGTTAGACACTCTAGCGCCGTTGTCTACCCTCACAATCGACCAGACCGAAGGACAGTTACTGGCACTGGGCACCCATGGGGATGGCATTTTCTTATCAGATGATCAAGGTGAAAGCTGGCGTCAGTCTAATCAAGGGCTGGATACCTTAGATATTGGCCTGATATATAGTCTGCCGAGTAATTCTCAAGTGCTGTTGGCAGCAGGTGCCGAGGGGGGCGTCTTTCAAAGTGTTGATCGTGGCCAAACCTGGAATTCAGTTGTGGATGCCAGCCAGCTGTTGTTAACCCTGAATGAAGTTAGTGGTACAGTGTGGGGTGGTGATGACAGGGGCCAGTTGTTGCGCTCCAACGACAGCGGTCAAAGTTGGCAAAGAGTCCTCACTGTGGCGGATGATCCGATCAGTACGATTGCTGCCAATGACAATGTGCTCTATGTAGGCACCGATTCTAAGGGAGTTTATCGAGTTGATCCGACAACTCTTGAGATAATTGACATCAACCAAGGGTTAGAGGATTTGCGCATTCAGGACGTCAAGATTCTACCGGGTGATTCTAGAGGGGTAATTCTCTCTAGCTGGGATAGAGGTATTTCGATCTCTCTGGATACTGGTGAAACCTGGACGGATTACCCTAATGGTCTCATCAAAGACAAGCAAGCGGATGAATTTGAAACCCATCACTTTTCTGAAATTGCGGTGTCGGACAATTTTGTCGAGGATGAGACTGTCTTTTTAGGCGGGTTTAACGGTCTTTATAAGTCGAACCAGGGGGGGCAACGATGGCGTGAGATTAGCACGCTGGACGAAGGTGTCGTGGCGGCGATGGATGTGTCGCCTAATTATGCTGAGGATGGCACTCTGGCTCTGACCACCTACGTTGGCAAGATTATGACGAGTAACGACCAGGGTAAAACTTGGGAGTTGACTATGAATGGTGTGGAAGTGCCTCGATTAAACGGTAGCTTTAAGCAGACTTATCAAGATCCGCGACGGTTTTTTGACATTGCTTTTTCTCCTGACTACGGCACTGATAAAACATTGTTTACTACAGGGCTATGGACTAAGTTTGTCCGGTCGACCAACGGGGCTAGATCCTGGTCAGTCCATAGTTTGAGCAAGGAAGCTCGGGGACTAACATTGCTGCTATCGCCTGAATTTTCGACTGACAAGACGATGTATGTGAGCAATCAGGCTGGGCTTTTGTTTCGGTCGACCAATGGTGGCAGAACTTTAGAGGAGATTGCTAATTTGCCCTGGGAACGGGGTAACGATAGTCCCTCCATGGCGATCTCTCCTAGTTTTACAGAAGATCGCACCTTGTATACGGTGGCTGAAACTGGGGTATATCGGTCTACAGATGCTGGTGAAACTTGGCAGGCGACGACGGCAGCGACCCCAATTGCGGCGGCAGGGAACTTACACATTGAGATTTCTCCCAACTATCCTCAGGATAAAACGCTGTTTGTCAGCAGCTACGATGGCTTATTTAAGACCACAGATTCCGGTGAGAGCTGGCAGTCTGTGGCGATCGCAGATGTTGCCCCTGAGCGTACCTTTCTAGAAGGGGTGGCCGTATCCCCCAACTATGGTCAGGATGGCACGGTGATGGTTAGCCTCCGGGGTAAAGGGCTTTATAGAAGTGTGGATGGCGGCGACTCTTTTACACCTATTGGTGATGCCAGTCTGGCCTTCTCTCGGATGTACAATGTCCCCTGTGCTGGACGTCCTATCCAGTTTTCACCCAACTATGCTGAGGACAATACAATTTTTGGCTTTGGTACTGCCCATACCGATGTTTATCGCTCCACCGATGGTGGGGAAACCTGGGAGACTTTAACCACGCCCGATATTGAGCCTCCCACTGAGCTGAGTACGCTGACAACCGTTGCGATCGCAGCTGAACTGTACCGTGGTAGAATCCTCAAAACTTTACTGGCAGTGGGGGTAGCGATTGTCGCCTATTTTGTGGTCGGTCTGTTGCCGTTGAGAAAAATCATCAAACTCAACCGACGCTTACTTCAATTTGGTACCGCCATGGCCAGTTTTGCAGTTGCTTTAGTCGTGTTGCTTAAAATTTAAACTAGCATAGGCAGGTCTTCTCTATGGGTAATCCAGCGGGCCAGCAAAATCCCCTCGTCAAGGCATCCGAGATTAATGCCATGGACGAAATTGAGTTTCACCATCCACTCAATCCCAACTCAGAAATCCACATACGCCCTCTGGCCAATGCTGTGGGCTTTGATCGGATTGGCCTATCGCTAGTACGTATGCCTCCAGGTAAGGAGTCTTTTGTGTACCATGCCCATCACAATGAAGAAGAGTGGCTTTATATTCTCTCAGGGCGTGGGATGGCTGAGATTGGGGACAGGGAAGTTGAGGTAGGGCCAGGAGATTTTATGGGATTTGGTCTCCCTCAGGCACCCCACCATCTTCGCAATCCATTTAGCGAAGACCTGGTTTATCTGATGGGTGGAGAGCAGCTCAGCTTTGACATTGCTGTTTTTCCGCGACTTAATAAACGGATAATACAGGACGGTGAGACTGCTTATATTGTTGACGATGCCTCTCTCCAGGGCCTGGGCACCCTTCAGGAAACCGAGTAATCATAAGCGCAATTCATTAATTGTCTTGCACCTGGCAATGAAGCTTCAAATCGCCTTGGACTCAAAATCAAAAGGCTAACTGGACCAAAACCCGCTGCAGGGGTTAAGAGATAGCTGAAAATGCTCTGTGTCCAGGGGCTTACAGCAACTTGTCCTTTCAGCGAACAGCCCTCAATTAGCGGTGGGTTTTTGAACTCGGCACAGGCTGGAGCCTCATGGTCTACTCAAAGTGGCTGTCATCACCCCCGTTGAGATTCTAAGAGATTTCTTAAGGGATTGAGAGCCAGCCAGCAGCTTGTTATGCACTTCCTTAAAACAGCTGCTCAAAATTTAAAGAAAAAAAACAATCTATTAACACTTCTACTTATCCCCCATAGAGTGAGGAGATAACGTGATGCAATCTATCCCTAATGGCATCTGATGATAGAACGAGTAAACTGACGTTCTGGGACGAGGTAGTAGATCCCCACCCCCTAACTATCTCCAGTCAGACGCTGCTGCCTAAGGTTTTAGCCAAATTGGTCGCCCAGCCTGAATCAAGCTGCATTTTAGCGATGCATCGTGGTCGGGTGAGCGGTATTGCTACCCGTCAGGACTTAATGCAAGCCATTGTGCAACGGTCGACCTGGACTAAACTGCGACTCTCAAAGGTGATGAGTCGTCCGGTGATCACTGTTTCAAGGTCTGAGCTATCAACGGTTGCATCCCTTGTAGAACAATTTGAGCGACATCAGATCAGTCACCTGCCAGTTTTGGATGAGCGTAAGACCCTGATTGGCGTGATTGTACAAAAGCGGCTGCTGCTGCTTTCCAATTTACAAAGTGCGGAATTTCAGCTGAATCGGCAGCATCAGCGAGCACAGCTCTTTGCCGAAATCACCCTCAAAATTCGTCAGTCATTACAGCTTAAAGAAATCCTGCAGACTACGGTGGAAGAAGTCCAGAAGCTTCTGGATGCTGATCGGGTTTTGATTTATCGGGTATTGCCTGATAGTACGGGCATTACTATTAGCGAAGCTGTTAAAGAAGCCTATCCTTCGGTTTTAGGGGTTGCCTTCCCTGAAGAAGTCTTTCCAGAAGAGTATCAACGCCTGTACGCCCGAGGACGGGTACAAGCCATTGCCGATGTTCATGCCCCTAACTCCGGCCTTGCGGAATGTCTGGTGGACTTTATTCAACAGTGGGGCATTCAATCTAAGCTGATTGTGCCGATTGTGCATCCCTTGCCATCAAAACAGTCCATCCGCCACAAATCGATTCAAAATCATCTGTGGGGGTTACTGATTGCCCATCAGTGTGAAAGTCCACGGCAGTGGACAGACTTTGAGTTAGAACTGATGCAGCAGTTAGCTGATCAGATTAGCATTGCCCTGTCCCAAGGCCAGACCCTGGAATATTTAGAAGACCGGGTCAAACTGCGTACGGTAGAATTAACCCAAGCCAACATCGCTCTGCAACAGGAAATTCAGGAGCGTAAACAGGTGGAGATGGCACTACGCCAAAGTGAAGAACAAATTCGCCTAATTACCAATAACTTACCAGTGTTGATCGCCTATGTCGATCGACAGCAGTGCTATTGTTTTAACAATCAAGCCTATGAATACTGGTTGGGACAAGCTCCCAAAGAGCTGCACGGGCAATCTATTCAAGCGGTCACACCGGCCAACTACTATAAACAGATTCGGCCCCACATTGAAGCTGCTCTTCAAGGGCACCAGGTCACCTATGAGAGTGAACTCACCTTCAAAGATGGACGGTGTCATTCAGTGAGTGTGAGCTATATTCCCCACTTGGATGTGGTCGCTACAGGAGAAACAAAAATCAACGGTTTTTTTGCCCTCACTAGCGATATCAGTGAGCGTAAAGCGATAGAACGCATGAAAGATGAGTTTATTGCTGTTGTCAGCCATGAACTAAGAACGCCGCTAACATCACTACATGGATCGTTAAAACTGATTGCAACCGGTCGTTTGGGGCATTTGTCTGAAGCGGGCCAACAAATGTTGGCGGTGGCTGATGAAAGTACGGACAGACTAGTGCGTTTAGTTAACAATGTGCTGGATCTGCAGCGTATAGAGGCGGGTGAAGTGACAATGGATGCATGTACATGTAATGCGGCTGACCTGGTCGAACAAGCCGCTGAAGCTATGCAGCCCATGGCGCAAGAATACGATATTGAGATCTGCCGACAGCTTAACCCGCTTTCAATTTGGGCAGATCCAGACTATATCGTGCAAACTTTAACCAATTTGATTGGTAATGCTATTAAGTTTTCATCTCCTAGCAAAACCATTACTTTAAAGGTTGAATCTTGTTCAAACTTGCAACAACGGTCTAATTTGTCGGATGGCTTGACCGATACCGACTTGTCTATACCAATGTCAGCCCTCTTTTGTGTGCAAGACAACGGCCAGGGGATTCCTCTCGATAAACTAGGTAGTATCTTTGAACGATTTCAGCAGGTGGACTCTTCTGATTCTCGTAAAAAGGGAGGTACAGGTCTGGGTTTAACAATCTGTCGCAAAATTATTGAACAACACGGCGGTAGAATTTGGGCAGAGAGCCAGGTAGGGATCGGTAGTTGTTTTTATTTTACTGTCCCCCTTTCCCATGAGCAGGTATTAACACCAACATGATGTCTAAACTAATACTGCTGATCGACGATGAAGAGCCTATTCAAAAGGTGGTTAGGCTGAGTTTACAAATGGAAGCCAATTGGCAAATTATTTGTGCATCTTCCGGATTAGAAGGCTTACATCAAGCTGAAGCACAGCAGCCTGATGCTATATTGCTGGATGTGATGATGCCTGAAATTGATGGCATTAGTACGTTTGAGAGATTACGTGACAATCTTGAAACCCAGGCTATTCCAGTTATTTTGTTGACTGCTAAAACTGGTACAGCAGAAAAGCGTCTGTTTCAGAAAATTGGGGTGACTGGAGTGATTACCAAACCGTTTAACCCGCTAACGTTGGCCAGTCAGATGGCTCGATTACTGGAATGGCAGCTTTAGGGTAGGGCGATGAAAGTTTTATTGGTGGACGATGATGCTGCATTGGCGGAGGTGTTAACTCAGCAGTTAGCCATCCAAAACTATGTTGTTGATCGGGTGGCTGATGGTGAAACTGGTTGGTCCTATGCATCTACCTTTGATTATGACCTGATTGTATTGGACTGGATGTTGCCACGGCTGAGCGGTCTGCAGCTCTGTCAGCGGCTGCGAGATGAGGGCTATGGGGTACCCATCTTGTTGCTGACGGCGAAGGATCAACAAACTGACAAAATTCAAGGTCTTGAAGCGGGTGCCGATGATTATCTTGTCAAGCCAGTGGATGTGGCTGAGCTGTTGGTGCGGATTCGGGTATTGCTACGTCGTGCGCCGGCTGAGGCACAACCGATCTTGGTCTGGGGTGATCTCTGCCTTGATCCGGTCAGTTGTGAGGTGACCTATCAGGGCAATCCAGTTTCTCTAACGGCTAAGGAGTATGCTTTACTGGAACTCTTTTTGCGCCATAGTCACCAAGTGTTTAGCCCACCGGCTCTATTGGATCAAATTTGGTCGTCCGATGACTTTCCTAGTGAGGCTACTGTGCGATCGCACATTCGCGGACTGCGACAAAAACTCAAGACAGCAGGGGTTACCGTAGACGTGATTGAGACTGTGCGTGGCTTGGGCTATCGTCTTAGCTCACCAGGACTCACCCCACCTCTCCAATCCTCCCAGGCGCTCTCCATTGAACGACAGGCCAGATATCTAGAGGGGCTGACTCAAACCTGGCAGGCCCATAGGGGTGAGAGCGTCGATCGATGGAATTTTTTAGTTCACCTGTCCCATACCCTGACAGAACATACCATCAGTGAGCAACAACGCTTGCAAGCCAAACAGATCGCCCACAAGCTAGCAGGTACCCTGGGCGTTTTTGGCTTGATGGAGGGATCGCGTCTAGCCCGCCAAATTGAACAGTTGTTAGAATCAGTATCGACAACATTGTCACTGACCCAAATCAGTCAGTTTCAGACATTGGTTACCACCCTGGGCCATGCCTTAGATGCCCCACCACAGTTAGTCTCCTGGTCAGACAACGCTCCCCTTTTGCCAAAAATTTTAATTGTAGATATCCACGCGGCCCCCTATATTCAACAGCTTATGGCTTTAGCCATCGCCCAGGGCCTAGGCGTAGATGTTGTCGCTTCAACCGAGATGGCCGCTCAAATTTTATCCTTGCACGATGCAGTTCCGTCCTCCCTAGATACAGAGCCATTGCTCCCAGACATTGTTTTAATCAATCTGGTGGGCGATCAAACCAACCCCGTCTTAACCGAAACCAGTGTCCAACTGTTATTGGGATTCATCAATCTCCTCAGCCATCATTGCCCCCAGCTGCCCATCGTATTAATGACACCCCAGGCAGACTTTGGCAATCGCCTGGACCTAATTCGGCGAGGTGTGGCCATGGTGTTGGAATATCCCATGAGTCCGGCAGAGGTGTTAGAAGCAATCGACCAGGTCACACACCTAAGATACCGCCATAGCAAAATTATGCTGGTGGACGATGATAGCCACCATTTGCAACACATCGTCAATCTGCTACAGCCCTGGCAGTTGCAGATTACTCCCCTGGTCAATTCACAACGCTTTTGGTCTCTTTTTACTCAGATTCTGCCCGATGTCATTATTCTAGACATTGAAATGCCTGGTATTAATGGCTTTGAACTCTGCAAAGTTATTCGCAGCCATCCTCAATGGCAACACTTGCCAATTATTTTTTTAAGCATCCATGCCGATCAGGACCATCGTGCCCGAGCGTTTGCCATTGGTGCCGATGACTACATGACAAAGCCAATTCAAGGACAAGATTTAGTGGTTCGAATTTTTAATCGTTTAAAACGTTATCACGCCTGGTGTAGCCAGGAAAAAACATTAATGGCTTTGGAATAGGGAAAATCAGCTCTGCACGGAGCCTGCACAGGGATGCGACATGGTTAAGACTATGACTTTGCCATATTCATGAATACCCCTCTAGTTTTTAGACCTCTCAATGTGCGTTATTAACTACATGAGAGACCATTTGTGATTGTGCATAGGATTCCACAATGATTGAAATACAACCATGGATCAAGTTCGTTACCAATCTCTATGTCAACATCAACATCCTCTCATCTCTCAACTAGCCAAAACGATTGAATCGACCTGGAACAGCGAGTTTGTACTCTATCCCTACAAAATACCAACCGATTTAGGCTACGTAGAAGGGAGTCTAGAAGGTGAGAAGCTGATGATCGAAAATCGCTGTTATCAAACAGCACAGTTTCGTAAAATCCACTTGGAACTGGCCAAGGTCGGCAAACATTTGGATATTCTGCATTGTGTCATGTTTCCACGCCCCAACTTTCCCCTACCTATTTTTGGGGTTGATCTAGTGGCAGGACGTGGACAAATTAGTGCCGCGATTGTTGATTTATCACCTATTTCATCCAATAAACAGCTGCCGATTCAGTACCAGCAAGCGTTACAAAAAATTCCCCAAGCACACTTCTCCCAGCCTCGCGCCTTGCCAGCATGGGGAGATATTTTTTCCGATTTTTGCCTGTTTGTGTGTCCAACCAACCCGCTGGAAGAAACGACATTTCTGACTCAAGTCAGGCATTTTCTGTCACTACATTGCCAGTTAAGTAATCAAACAAACCCTGTTCAATCCATTGAGCCATCAATTGTTGCTGGGCAGCGCTATTATTGCTTACAACAGCAAAAGAATGATAAAACCAGACGAATCTTAGAACGAGCCTTTGGTACAGACTGGGCAGAAAGATATCTGCAAACTATGTTGTTTGACTATGCAGATACCTCTATAGTCGCCATAACGTAACAAAATGCAAACAAACTTGTCGACTTTACAGACAATTGATAGTGCTTAAAAGGCTCGATTTCAAAAGGTTTAGCTGATTGTAAAGATTCAGATACAAAGATATGCACAGTATCTGCACAATCAAATTGATTAAATCAACTTGGTTCAAAAGTCAGAGTCTTGATCACGATCAAGGCTCTTTTCCCTCAATACTCATTGGTTCTTTTAGGGCCATACAGCATGGTATTTAAGGGGGATTTTTTATATCGATAGGTCTGTCTGTTAGCAATGTATGACTTGCTTTTGAGGGTGATGCTCTCCTCTCTCACATGCTAAGAAACCTGACTTAAGGCGTTTGAATCATGCTTTGTTGTGACTGTCTTATCGATAAAACCTGTGGCTCGGATTCGATGCTGCAAAGACTTGTACATACTTGTTTAGAGTAGGAGATTTTTTCCGTGTTCGATGCTTTTACAAAGGTCATTTCCCAAGCTGATGCCCGAGGAGAATTTGTTGGTGATTCTCAAATTAGCGCACTCAATCAACTCGTGATAGAAGGCAGCAAGCGCATGGATGTGGTGAACCGTTTAACGGGGAATGCCAATGCTATTGTTACCAATGCGGCACGGTCCTTATTCAAAGAACAGCCTCAGCTGATTGCCCCTGGTGGTAATGCTTATACCCATCGACGGATGGCGGCTTGTTTGCGTGATATGGATATTATCTTGCGCTATGTTACCTATGCGATTTTTACAGGTGATGTCAGCATACTTGACGATCGTTGCTTGAATGGCCTCCGTGAGACCTATCTGGCGCTGGGCGTACCTGGTGCTTCTATGTCAGAGGCAATCAACAAAATGAAAGCAGCTGCTCTTGCGATCGCGAATGACAGAACAGGCATCACTCCTGGTGACTGCAGCTCCTTGATGGCCGAACTCAGCGGCTACTTTGATCGAGCAGCCAATGCCGTTGGCTAATCTGATAAACGAAGCTTCTTGACCATGTTTTAGCAACTTACAGAGAGATTTAACACCATGAAAACTCCCATGACAGAGGCTGTGGCCACCGCTGATTCCCAAGGCCGTTTTCTCAGCAGCGTTGAGCTACAGATCGCCTTTGGTCGATTCCGTCAGGCCCAGGCAGGGTTGGCGGCTGCTCAAAGCTTAACCCAAAATGCAGATGGTCTGATCAATGGAGCTGCCCAGGCCGTATACCAAAAGTTCCCCTACACCACTCAAATGCAGGGTAATAACTATGCGTCTACCCCAGAAGGCAAGGCCAAGTGCTCCCGTGATATTGGCTACTATCTGCGAATGGTGACCTATTGCCTGATTGCCGGGGGGACAGGACCTATGGACGATTATTTGATTGCTGGCGTTACCGAAATCAACAAGGCCTTTGAACTCTCGCCCAGTTGGTATGTGGAAGCCCTCAACTACATCAAAGCTAACCATGGACTCACCGGAGATTCTGCCGTTGAAGCCAACTCTTACCTGGACTATGCCATCAATTCCTTGAGTTAACGGTTAACAAATAACCGATACCGTTTTAGCGTTCGGTCGTTAAGACGGTATGGGATACCCCCGATGCCAGCCAAGCGTCATCGTTAGGTAGGCATCGGACTCCCTATAGCCCACTACTCCTTACTCAATCACCATTAACGCTAGTTTTGGGAACCCATTATGACCAGTGCAGCATCAGCCAGCCCCCTGGGATTTGAACCCTTTGCCCAAGTCACGCCAACTGAGCTTAGATCTAATCCTACGGCAACCGATCTTGAAGCTGTGATTCAGGCGACCTATCGGCAGCTATTTGGCAATGACTACATCATGCGCTCAGAACGTCTGATCAGCGCCGAATCTCTTCTCAAGCAGGGGCATATTACTGTACGAGATTTTGTCCGAGCGTTGGCCCTTTCAGAACTCTATAAGCAAAAGTTCTTTTGCAATAATCCCCAAGTACGTTTTATTGAACTTAATTTTAAGCACCTGCTGGGACGGGCTCCCTACGACCAGGCAGAGATTTCTGAACATGTGGATCTCTACGTTCAGCAAGGGTATGAGGCTGAAATTAATAGCTATCTTGATACCGCTGAATATCGAGAAAACTTTGGTCAACAGATCGTTCCATATTATCGCGGGTTCACTACCCAGAGAAATCAGAAAACCGTTGGTTTTGTCAGAATGTTTCAGCTGTACCGGGGCTATGCCAGTAGCGATCGCGCCCGAGTCAATAACAAAAAAGGCTGTCTCACAACGGATCTGGCACTGAATACAGCAACGCCCCTAAGGACGGCCAGTTTTGGTAAAGAACTACAGGGAGCTACTGGTGGTAAGCGTGAGAAACTCTATCGGATTCGAGTGGCTCAATCTGCCAGCGGCCGTACCCCCCAAATTCGCCGCAGCGTACAGGAATATGTAGTTAGCTATGAACAACTCTCCCCGACGTTGCAACGTCTCAACCAAAGGGGCAGCCGGATTGTCAACATTACATCCGCTTAATGGGCTTAAGCATGTCCGCCTCCCCTTAAGACGATAATTTCCCGATTAAAATAACCGATTCCATCTTTTAAGGAGATTACACTGTGGCGATTACAGTAGCAGCCAGTCGTCTGGGTACAAAACCATTTGCTGAACAAAGCCCCATTGAGCTATGGCCTGGGGCCTCCTCTGAGGATGCTAAAGTTGCCATCAATGCCGTCTATCGACACGTTTTGGGCAATGATTACTTGATGCAGTCAGAGCGTCTGGTTACCTTAGAATCACTACTCACTAGTGGTGCTTTATCCGTGCGCGATTTTGTTCGAGCTGTGGCTAAATCAGAGGTATACAAAACCAAGTTTTTGTATCCTAATTTTCAAACCCGCGTGATTGAACTCAACTTTAAACATCTGTTGGGTCGGGCTCCATATAGTGAAGCAGAAATTATTGAACATCTTGATCGGTATGAGAATCAAGGATTTGAGGCCGATATAGACTCCTATATTGATACAGTAGAGTATGAAAGCGCCTTTGGCGATACAGTTGTTCCCTATTATCGCAGCTTTAATACTCAGACTGGTCAGAGCATTGCTGGATTCACCCGCATGTTTAGCCTCTATCGCGGCTATGCCAACAGCGATCGTTCACAGCTGGCCGGTAAAAAATCTCGCTTAGCTGCAGAATTAGCCTTAGGCACCACATTTGCGGTCAATGTTCCGTCAGGCACAGATAATACGGTTCGCACCTATCTCCCCGCTGAAAAAAGCAATACGCCCACCCGCGTTTTTGGGCGACGACAATCCACTAAACTACGTGGCACCCTCTATCGCATTGAGGTGGCAGGTATGTACTTGCCAGGGTATCCCCGTGTTCGTCGCAGCAGCCGGGCCTATGTTGTCCCCTACGAAGCACTGTCCAAAACATTGCAGCGCATTAACAAAACCGGCGGACGTGTTGCCAGCATTACTCGGGCATGAGTCCCACTACGTTTTCTTCCCGATGATGACCGTTATTTAAAGGTGACAAACAATGTTAGGACAGTATGCAACTAGCACAGCCTCTAGCTTAGATAATCGTATGTTTGTATATGAGTTAACGGGGTTGAGTGAGAACGAAGTAACCGTCAGTCATTGTTCTCCCATTCGGACCAGCCATACTCAGCTGATTCAGGTGCCTTTTCATCGCATGGGTGAAGAAATGCGGCGAATTACTCTGTTGGGTGGCAAAATTGTTGATATTCGACTGCTTGGTAGCCCGCAAGCAACATCCTCTGCGGACACCTCCCCAGAGGATTAAATGTCATCTGGCACGATGGCGCAGGACAGAAGCCTGAAGCAGAAGCCTGAAGGAAGCAAGTTTAAAGGCTTGAAATTGTTGTCCTCACTAACTCTGCTCCTGTTATACAGATGCTGGGGCACCTAGCCGCCAACGTAGGGTTTTAATAACTCAACTAAGTCTTCGTTCTCCAATTCCTGGGCCGTATCCCATACTAAATTGAGGGTGGAGGGGGTCACTCCGGCCTCTAGCAGCTGTTTAACTGTGGTTAGATCGCTGTACCCGATGGCCCACAGTAATAGGGGCTGCCCTCGCCAACTGACATTGGTATGGGCACCATTGGCGATCAGTAGCTGAACAATCTCTGGTTGGTCATTTGCGATCGCACTCACCAATGGTGTCATCTCCCACCACTGATTACCCACAATATTCACATTAGCCCCTTGCTCAATCAACAATTTGACCTGAGCCACATCATCATTGCTAATCGCTTGCTGTAGTTTGGTTTGACCCTCAGCATCCAATGCATTCAAGCGGCGATCGGTCGCTATCTGTTGACGAATCTCGCCTATATCCCAACCTGTCAGCGTTGCCAGATTTTCAGCAGATCGAGCCATCCTTTGGCGATACCACCAGCGGGACATACAAACTGCAGACCCGATCGGGCGTCTCATCACATATCGAGCCTGAAAGTCTACCCCCGCCCACTGGGGAAATGAACGTCCAGCAATTTCAGGTTTCTCCATCAGTTGTTCAGGAGTAATCTCCTGAAATTCTAAATCCTCTGGAAATGTGTTTTGGTTGTAGCGCACATGCAACCGAGTGATCAGCGTTTCTGGCGATTCATTGCTCCACCAGGCTCCCATCGCCTTGAGGTCATCCAAGGTCGGTATGGATTCCGCCTCTACGGTACACGGGTCACACTTGATATTTTCTCCAAATGTACGCGTTGCATATTCTAGAAAAACAGCCTGGTCATGGCGCTCATAACTACGTTGAAATACGCTGTTATAGAATGCTCCAAAGCCAGTCTGTACAAACGCTGGGATCTCAGAACCAGAGGGCCACAGCGAGCCAGATTCTGTATCTGTGGGTACAGGTACGGTTTGATAATTGGTGGTTTCAGCATAGGCACCGGGGGACAAAATATGAATAATCAAGTCTTGATCACCCGTTGCATTTAATGTGCCTAGACGAATGGGCAGCATAAATTGATCGGTCTCATAGTCCAACACAATGGGCTTTAAGGCCTGCCCCCTGGACGGTTGAAACTCTGCTAAATTTACCCGCACTACTAAGAATTTCATCCCCGCATCAACGTAGGATTGCAGCAGGCTGGCCGCTTCTGGGACCACCTGATACTCATTTTGTTGCAGCCAGGTGATCAACTGATTCGATTGTTCAGCGCTCAAAATCACAACATCATAGTCTCCGACGGTAAACTGGTCTTCCACAGTTACCGTCGGGATGGATGCGGCCGGGGAGCGATTAGGCTCTGTGTTAGTGGTGGCCTGATGGAGAAATGACGGCAGGGCGCTCACCGCCAGCAGAGTTAGCAGCAACAGAACAACCGCTAGTGCCAGTTTATTGCTTGTTGGCCAGAGCCAGGCCACCAGAAAAAATGCGGCAATTGGAATGGCTAAAAACCCGACAATTCGATACCACTCGTATTCCTGTTGACAGGGGCGATCAAAGTATTGGGTCAGTCGCGGCGCTGTAAACGCACTCATTTTTTCCAGCAGTGCGCCATCACCAATCCTTACTTGGTCCCGCCTGAGCACCACAGGGACTGGCACAATCCGAGCAAAATCCTTGACATCTCCCTGAAAATCATTGGCCATGGTTACGACATGGCGATTGTCGCTGTGGGCAATAATCACCTGTGAGGCCGTGTTGCCCAGATTGGCATTTGTCTTCGCTACAAACAAACCACGAAACGCTTGCATGGGCATTGCGATCGCAACCCATAAAAAAGCTGCCGCCCCAGCGATTGCTAAGAGCTTTAACCAACGGACACGCGCTGCTGCGATCAAGCGTGGGGGCTGTGACGATGTCATCTCGTTGCTTCCCTGATGCAACTGGACTAATTTTCGTAGTAAGTATGGGTTTCTAACTCACATACATTGATGCCATATTTCTCTAGCTTGTCTCCATCTGCGAAAACAGCCAGAAAATCATAGATACAGCCGCGATGGCCCGCCAAGGTAATAATTGTCCAGTCACCATTCGCCTGAACTATCTTGCCCGCCAGGATATCTGCTTCCCAATCTGTCGCCGTTTGGGGAGAGGCATAAAACTCCAACATGTCCACCGATGTGTCGTTGGTGAGAGTAAAGGCATAGTCAACGCTAGGAACATCGCTTGTACTTTTGGCGACAGACTTAGAAGGACCCGCCAGCGATGGCGTCTCACCTTGCCAACCAGAGACGGTATGGGCTGCCACTCCAGGCGTGGCCGATAGACCCAGTAGCATTGCGATCGCATACGCTAATACCCGTGAATTAGCCACGAACTGGGAAAAATAAATCAGGCTCATCGTAGTTCATCTGCCTTAACACCATAGTCTATGACACCTACAGAACTGACACACAGAGAACACTGTTTGTGTTGATAACCTATCCTTATATCTGGCCTTTAGTAACAAACAGCAGAGCAAGTCAAACCACAACCATTCATAAGTTATAACTATTGCCGCATTTAAAGTCATCTCATTTATGATGCTTATCTCGGTTTATTGCTACTCTGTTATGTGTATTTACACACCTAAGTTAAGCGCTAAACTCTCAAACCCAATGGGTATGCGGGTCGACTACTAAAAGTTAAAAGGCATACTACTCAATTATTGATTCCGCTATGACTGCTGCTGACAACAAGCTAATTCAGACGACTCGAAAATCTTTACTTCAAGGGTCGCGATTGCTAACCCTGAGCCTGTTCGCCATGGTGGGCGGATTGAGTGCTGGGGCTGTTATGGCACAGACTGAAGCAGGAGCAATTGACTTAGTTATACCTGAATCCACACCTGAGGCTCCAGCGGCCCAATCATTGCCTGTTGCGCCTGAGGTGATTGTGCCTGTTACCCCTAGTAACGTTGTACCCAGCGCCATTGAGTCCTCACCAGCTGGGCCTGATGCTGTTGACTATGGCACTGTGTTTATTGAGCAAAATCAGCCGTCTGCACCCACTCTGGAGACGCTGCTCGAAGACAGTCAGCCCGCCGATCAAACCCCTGCGGTGGAATTGATTTCTCCGGCTGATTACAGCACAGGTTTAATTGATCCGACGGACTACGGTGTTGGGGCAACACTGCCAGAGGTGGTGATTTCAGAACGCTCTAGCGGCTGTGAGTTTGCTGTTCAAACGGATAATCAACTGGCCAATGCTGCCTGTAGACAGGTGAACCTATTAGCAAGTGCGATCGCAGGCAATCAATCACAAAGTGCCATTAGCGTACCCACCATTAACATTCCAGGGCTACAGATGCCTGGCGCAACCACTGCCGCCAGTCGAGACTATTACAACAGAGCCGCACAGCCCGTGGTTCAACTACAGCTGGGCGAGAAGTTTATCTTTCCCCTGACCACCCCTGCCACAATATCATCCCTATTTGGCTGGCGCATACATCCAATTTTTGGTGTGCGGCGATTCCATTCTGGTACCGATATTGCCGCTCCCCTCGGCACTTCTGTGATCGCCACCCAGGCCGGTCGCGTTAGCCTATCCGAATATTTAGGCGGCTACGGTCTAACAGTAATCCTCCGCCACAATGACAACACCTTGGAAAGCCGCTACGCTCACCTATCGCGTCTGCTGGTCCAGCCAGGTGAATGGGTTGAACAAGGCGAGGTGATTGGCTTAGTTGGTAGCACCGGCAATTCCACCGGCCCCCACCTGCACTTTGAACTCCGGCAGCTGACCAGCAGCGGTTGGATTGTCCTCAACCCAGACTCGCTGCTAAAGCAGACCTTAGGCAGCCTGGCACAAGTCTTGGGCAACTCTTTAGTCGCTTTCACACCGTCTACAGTTGTAGCTCCCGGTAGTGGGGATGCGTTGACCGATTTACCATTTCGACCAGCACAGCCCCACGCTAACTAGGCGTAACTATAGGCTAGAACACAAAGACGTTACCGTTTTCCTCAACGGTCAGATTGCTAACATCTTCATCTAGCGCATTGGTTGGCCGAATGATAACGTCTAGTACTCCAGTGGCTTCATCAACCGCCAGTGTGGCCTGTAGTAAACCGGTCCCTGCCTGCCGATCCTTCGGAATATCCTGATAAAAGAATGTCAGTGTGGTTGGAGCATTAAGCTGCTGCAGGGTAACATCTGCCGTAGTCATGAGACTGCGCGGCTGAGTATCCCCTAGGGCTTCATAGGTTATCGGGGCTGATGTTTGATTGACCAGACGAATCGTAACGCCCGTTTGCGCAACTGGCACCGTGGCCATTGGGATACCCAAAGATGGCGCTTGCGCAAACAAAGGCGCTTGCGCAGTTGCCAATACTGATAGCGTTGCTAAAACAGAGAGTGAAAGGGGCGTCCACCGCTTAGTTTTCATAGATTTTTTAGACAATGTAGTTGATAGGTCAGTAATTTCTACCTTAAAAAAAATTGTATTGGGCTTTTCAAGCTTTGTGACACATATCTGCCAAGACCATCCAGTCCTCGACATGAATGCCATAGTCTACGATTGATCCTAATCGCCAGGGCTGCTCAGTCACGTCCAGAAATTATTCTCTATCAAAGAAGCCCAGGGCGTAGACTTGAACGTGGGTGGATCAGCTGTCCAAGCATGACCGAGATATCTAAAATCTTTTCAATCAAAGTCTGAGATAGGCATAAATTTTGCTGTAAAAAGACTGAGTTGTTTCGTGATGCAGCCTACGGCCAGGCTAGTTTTATGAGAAGAGTCTCAGCCAACTTATGTAATTCTGTCATTCACTTCTAATCAAGGATTAAATCTACGACCGTGATGTCTGGATATGGTAGGTGACATAAGAGAGAAGACAACTGTTTTCTCTTATCGTTGATAACAGTCTAGATTCTTTGAGGTATTCACCATGACAGAAGAAACTAAGAACATTCAATCAGATGAGCAAATTTCGGATGAGCAGCTAACAGAGGTTTCTGGTGGCAACAGTTTGCACCAGACTCGTTTGGAGCATTTGGATAATCAAACTAAGAGTGTCAAAGACATTCAGCAGGCACGCTTAGAGCACCTGGATAATCAAACTAAGTAGGCATCGAGACAAACGGATTTTATAAAATTCTTAATTGTCTCGTTATGAGCTAATGCCAGGGCGCACCGATGTGCGCCCTTTGAGACTTAGGCTAATGATTGATATCCTGAACTGGATTTAATGAATACCCTACGCCATCATCCGAACGTTCTTGGGCTGATTGTGGTTACGTGGATGCGATCGCACAGTTGGTAAATAGCGACTATCCAAATGCAATTAAACGAGGGTGGGCGTATGGTGCAAAAATCCTGGATGGATCTACCCAATCGATTTCCCCGCATCGCATTCTTCTTATGCAGAGAATAGGCGCTTGCGGCGACCGATGAGCTGGTAGAGTCGCCAGCTAAAGAGGAGAGCAACGGCTGCGATCGCAACCGACTGCCCGATCCATAATCCCCGACTGCCCATATCAAGGGAAAAGCCTAGACCATAGCCAACTGATAAGCCTACACCCCAAAAGCCCAATACATTCAGCGCCATTGGTACTCGGGTATCTTGCACCCCCTGCAGGGCACCGTATACTGCCTTTTGCAACCCATCTAACACCATCGTGATCGAAGCAATCGTTAGTAGCGGCATTGCTAGAGCAACAATGTCTGCATTTTCAGGACTGTTGATATCCAAATAGATACCAATTAGCTGTTTGGGAAACAACAGAAACGCGAGTGACCCTACCAGCATCGAGACCGTCGTCAGTCCCATACTTACCCAGGTCGCCTGTTGCATGCCGGCCAAATCTTGCTTGCCAAACCATTGACCGACGCGTACTGTGGTTGCAAAAGAAATGCCTAGCGGCACCATAAATACAACAACAATAGTTTGCAGCACGACCTGATGGGCTGCCAACGCATCAGTCCCTAATCGGCCCATCAACAGCATGATGGTTAGAAAGAACCCCGATTCCAGACCCGAAAAGATGCCAATGGGCACACCAACCCAGGCCAGTTGCTTGAGCATGGTCAGTTTGGGCCAGTGTAAACGCTGGAGAATCCGATAGCCGCGCATAGCAGGATGAAACCGCACATATAGCGCTAGAGCCAGAGCCATTCCCCACCAGGTGAGCGTGGTTGCTAGGGCTAACCCAGATAGTCCCATGGCGGGTAGACCCAGTTTGCCAAACCCCAAAATATAGTTGCCAACAATGTTAAACAGGGTGCCCACTACGATGATCACCATAATTGGCTTAGCCTGAGAAAGGGCAGATACGGTGGAACGCAGCACCGTAAACCCAGCCATGGGTAAAAAGCTCCAGAGAATAATATCTAGATAGGTGTCAGTCAGTTCAACAACACCAGGATTTTGGCCCATTCGAAGCATCCAGCTATTGAGTTGTCCAGTGAAGAGCATGGCAGGAATGGCCACCAGTAACGCTAGCCAGAGTCCCTGGCGGGCTACCTGTTGAATCCGGCTTTTTTGTCCGGCTCCAAAAGCTTCAGCTACCAGCGGGCTCACCCCCATAATTACTCCGGTGAAAGCAGTCATGACCGCAATGTAGATAATGGCGGCTAGTCCACCAGCGGCTAGTACCTCCGGTCCCATGCGACCCATCATAATAGTGTCGGCAAATCCGGTAGCTGACTGCGCCACCTGGGCACTGATCAGGGGAACGGCTAATTTAAAGAACTCATGCACTTCGGTACGTAGAGCACTCTGACGAAATGTTATGGGGAAGGTCATGGTAAAAAGCGTTTCAATATAATCACTGTAAAGAATTTGAATGGCTATCGGTATCGATGGTTTGCCACGGATCTATCAATGCTGTAGGACCAAATGGATTAAATCGCCCCGGAATAGGCTTCATCAACTTTGAGGGTGGTGCCTGAAATAAATTTGGCATCGTCTGAGAGCAGAAAAGTGACAGCTTTGGCCAGCTCTTGATAGGTGGCAGGACGGCCCCACATCAGATCGTCTGGTACAGTCCATCCTTCTAGTTCGGTGATGTCATCGGCAACAAAATAGGGGGCAATGGCGTTGATGCGGATGAGATCGCACCGATATCGTTTGGCATACAGCTTGACAAAGCCTGCCATTGCCGCTCGCAAGGTGCCACTAAACGGCGTGCTCAATGATGGCTCTTGAGAATCGCTGGCAGAAATCATCACCATCGCCCCGCCACCCTGCTGTTGCATCGGTTTAGTTACCAATCGAACTAAGCGGACAACACTGAGAAACAACATTTCAAAGTTGTCAAGCCACATCTGGTCAGAAATATCGAGCAAATCAGGTCGGGGTGGATCGCCAAAACTCATGACTACGCCGTCAATGCGGCCCCATTTATCCAAGGTGTTTGTCACCAGGGTGGCCAAATCAGTTGCACTTGCTAGAGAACCCTGTAAGGCAATCCCCTGGAGCGACTGTGCTAAATCTGAAACAGAGGCCGAACGGGCTAGAAGAGACACCTTGTATCCCCGAGCTGCCAGTTCTTTAGCACAACCGGCACCAATGCCGCGGCTGGCTGCCGTCACAATTACAACTTTGTCATTCATCGTTGTTGCACCTCCCATCCCCTTAGTTGCTCACAACTTTGAGTTTGATACTGCCATGATCTCAGCCTAATCTGTGCTTTTCTAGAAGATAAGACCCTATATGGGCACATCACCTATGCCTATCAGGAATCAATGCTGAATTTTTTCAATCAACTACCCGAGCTAATTGCCTTTGTGGAAAGTGTGGAAGAGGGCAGCTTTAGTGCAGCTGCTCGGTCTTTGGGAACGACCCCTTCGGCTATTAGTAAACGTGTTGCCAAATTAGAAGATCGGCTCAGCATACGGCTCCTGCAGCGCACGACACGGTCCCTGAGTCTGACAGCTGAAGGAACAATTTACTACGAACGTGTAGCACGACTGCTGCAGGAATTAGATGATGCTAACGACAGCATCATTTCAGGAGGGAGCCCCCGAGGTAAACTGACCATCAGCACATCCCTGGACTTTGGTCAACGGTTTCTAGTCAAGCGGCTGCCGATCTTTCTCGCCCAGTATCCAGAAATCGAGGTGAATTTGCAGTTAACTGAGCGAATAGTTGATCTAGTCACCGAAGGGATTGATGTGGCGATTCGACTGGGGGATTTAAAAGACTCCAGCCTGATCCGCAGACACCTGGGGGCCGCTGAGTTTGTATTGTGTGCCTCTCCTGAGTATCTTGAGACCCACGGTCAGCCAGCGACACCAGCTGATTTGGTCAATCATAATTGCATGCGTTACAACTTTGATGGTCAGCCCTTATCCTGGGAATTTCTGATTGATGGTAGCTGGCAAACAATCCCAATTCGTGGCTCGTTTAATTCCGACAGTGGTGAAGCGCTAAAAAATGCCGTGCTCAATGGTCTGGGCTTTGCTCGATTGTTGAGTTTTCATGTGCAAGAGGAGTTGGATAATCATCAGCTGGTTTCACTATTCGCTGATCAAATGCCTCCTGGATTAATGACTCAGGCGGTGTTTACCCATCGTCGTAATTTGTCACCACGGGTTCAGGCTTTTCTTGAGTTTTTGAGTGTTCATTGCACTGTCTTCTAACACTGCTTTAAAGAGTAGAGCGCAGATTACCCAAAGCTCTCGTTCAATGGGTCCAACTCACCAGTCTGTAGCCCCTCCGTTAACGACTGGGTGGCTAATTCTGCAAAGGCAACGATGGAGGCTTCATCCATCAAAGGCAGCTGATGTTCAATCACCAGCATCGCTAAACCGTGTACTAATGACCAGGCTACCCACGCTAGCTGCTGTGGATCGCCTGGTTTTACTTTGCCAGCCGTCTGTCCGGCAACAATGGCGTCTACCAATACCAAAAATGCTTCCTCTCCGGCCTTATTCAATTCAGCACAGGAGGCTTCCCCTGGCTGAAAGGCACTAAACATGACTCGGTAGTAGGAGGGATGTGCGATCGCAAACTTCACATAGCCCACCCCACTGGCCTGCAGACTATGCAAAGGGTCATCGGCCGATGCCATCCCTGCCCGTAAAAAAGCTGTCAGCATCCGAAATCCTTTTTCTGCCAGTGCCGCTAACAGCGCATCCTTATCGGCAAAGTGACGATAGGGCGCTGCATTCGAGACTCCTACCCGACGAGCTACTTCCCGTAGCGATAGCGTCCGGCCATCTTTTTTTTCGTTAATCAGTGTTAAAGCACCTTCAATCAATGCCTGACGTAGATCGCCATGGTGATAGGAGGCTTCACGGTCAGACTTTGCCATTAATAGGGGATTTCATAGAAGGCTTAAAAAGATTTTAGCATTGAATGTTGACGCCGATAACATTTGGAGTTAAGTTTATGTTGTCAGCGTTAACATTCCCTTTGTCAGGGGGGTAAACGACTTATCGCTTCAAGCAAGCCATTTATTTCAAAGTTCGCGATCGCACCGACCGTTGGAGGTCACCATGAAAACACAACGCAAAGACTATGACCTAATCTTGATCGGTTCTGGTATCGGTGCCTTAACCGTTGCTAGCTTGATGGCCCAGTTGCGCAACAAACGTGTACTAATTCTGGAGCGTCACTTTGTTGCCGGTGGGTTTACCCATACATTTCAGCGTAAAGGTTTCCACTGGGACCCAGGACTGCACTATGTAGGGCAAATGGAAGCGGGTTCTAGCGTCCGTCATCTGTTTGATCTGGTCACCAACCAACAAGTACTGTGGCAAAAGATGCCAGAACCCTTTGAAAAGTTTGTCTATCCAGGCTTAAGTTTTGACCTTTATGGCGATCCTCAGCGGTTTCAAGCTGATTTAATCGAACGCTTTCCAGATGAATCCCAGGCCATTCGTCAGTACTTTAAGGATCTTTCCAAGGCAGCTGCAGCATTGTTCCTGGATGCAGCAAGAAACAACAGTGCTTTTCTGTTTAAAGTTGTAGGTGCAGTTGCAAAACTTTGGCATGGCACCAGTTTAGATCTGACAACCCAGGACTATTTAGATCAACACTTTCAATCTCCTGAACTGAAAGCGTTGTTAGTCTCACAGTGGTTAGACCACGGACTGCCACCGGCAGACAGTCCCTTTGCCCTCCATGCCACCATTGTTAGCCACTATCTAGATGGAGGCTATTACTCTGTAGGCGGATCTGGCACCATTGCCAAAAGTGTACAGCAGGTAGTGGAAGCTAAAGGCGGTCAAGTCTTGGTGAGCCGAGAAGTGACTGAAATTCTGCTCGATGATGGCCAGGCTGCTGGGGTACGGGTGCGTAATTTGCAGGCTAAAGAAGAGACCTTTGAAGACTATTATGCCCCTGTAGTAGTTTCCAACGCGGGTGCTTATAACACTTACCTTAAGTTTATTCCAGATAGCTATCCCATCCCATTCCGAGAATCTCTGCAACAGTTTGTAGACACTCACCCACCCACCACGGGTGTGTCTGTATTCATTGGTTTCAAAGATGATCCACGGCAGCTGGGCTTCAAAGGTGAAAACCACTGGATTTACAACACTTTTGATCACCAGGATGTAGAACGACAAAAAAGTCGCTGGGTTTATGCGGGCAAGCCACTTCAGATCTACCTGTCATTTCCATCCCTAAAAAATCCCCATGCTAAAAAACATACAGCTGAATTGAACGTGGCTGCTGATTACAATAGCTTTGTTTTCTGGCGCGATCAGGCGTGGCTACATCGCGACAAAGATTACAGCGCTCTCAAGCAGCGTATTCAAAACGTTTTGCTGGAGATGGTTGAAGAACACTATCCAGGTTTCTCAGATTTAGTGGACTACTGCGAAGTCTCCACCCCTCTGACCAATGAACATTTCACAGCGCATCCTAAAGGTGGGATATATGGATTACCCATGTATGCAGAACGATTTGCAGCTAAGAATCGGGGCTGGACTAAAATCAAAACACCAGTGCCAGGTCTATATATGACTGGCAGTGATGTTTATGTCATGGGTATTGTTGGTGCGATGATGGGAGCAGTTTTGACGACAAGTCACTTGCCTGACGGGGTGTCTATACCTCAGGTATTTTCGACTGCAGCCAAGGCTCAAGATAGTGGGAAGCAAGACTTGTCAAAGTCATCTCATGCAGTACGCTTAGCAGGTTGAAGTAATCGATCTGGCACCCGGTGAAGCGGCATCGGGTGCAAGCATATTATGGTGAGATGGGACGTTTTGTTGAAGCAAAATGCCAAAAGTGGTCTTTAGCTACCCATACTGCCCAAATCCAGTTAATGGATGGGTCGCATCCCAAAACAGCGCTTGTTCTCCTGCCTGTTGCAAGATCACTTGAGACCCTGCTGTTATCTTGCCAACAGCCTTACAGGTGACTCCATAGGGTTGAAACAGCTTTTTTACCTGCGCAAGATGTTCAGGAGGTACACTGAAAATAAAGCCGAAACTGGGAAAACTCGTGAGCCATTTTTCCCAAGTAACCTCAGGTGGATGAGGTACTAAATCTAGGCTCAAGGTAGCCCCCACGCCGGATGCTTCAGCCAGCATAAGTAGGGTGCCGACCAGGCCTCCCATGCTGATATCCTTGCCTGCGGTGCATAACCCAATGTTGGCAAGCTGGGGTAGTAAGCCTATTTGTTGTTGCAACATCATCGGTTCAGCCGTTGTTGCCGCATTCCAAAATGGATAGTCTCCATAGTAGCTCCCTGCCATATTCACAACCATGACCAAATCATCACCGGGCTGGGCGTCAAAACTGGTAATCAGCTGCTGGGCTCGACCCAAGATGGCAACGGCAAGGCCATCGTAGGGGCTATGACAGTTGGTATGGCCGCCAACAATCGGTACATTATAAGCACGAGCCGCTGCCTGCATTCCTTGCCATAAGGGAGTATTAGAAGTAACCGATTGACTCCAAAGCGTATCAACTACGGCGATGGGAGTTCCTCCCATGGAGGCGATATCGGAAATGTTGACCATAATGGCACACCAGCCAGCAAACCAGGGATCTTGAGTCACCAGCTGGGGCCAAAGTCCTTCTGCTGCTAGTAGGAGATAGCCATCACCATCAGGAATGGCCGCACAGTCATCTCCCAGGCGAATAGATTCTCCTGAGGCAGTTTGAACGTATTGTCCAATGGCTGTGGCAGCGGTTTGAATGTCTTGTTTGTTGAGGATGCTGACAGATTTCTGGAGAGTATTGACGAGGTCAGATAGGTGATTGTTTTTTGGGTTCACTACTGCATGTCTGTTCCTAAGCAACCTGTTCAATGGGCAATGCCGGACGAGGTTGATCCGTTGCTGGATAATGCTCTAAGTCAGCTTCCATTAAATGGTGAGGGTGGCCCAGAATTTCAATCTCTTCCAGGCTGTGCCAGTGCAGACGGGTGAAGAAACGAACGTTTTGCAGTTGGACGGTGGCCAAGAAGCGATCGCAACCCCAGGTATTCGCCGTGGTCACTGCTTTTTGAATCAACCCTTTACCAATGCGGCCCACCCGGCGAAAGTCTGGATGTACCCCCAAGCGTCCACCGTACCAAAGGCGAGGCTGTTCTTCATAAATGCGTACAACCCCAACCACCTGGTCAGGCTGGTCAGGCGTATGGGCAATGGCCACAATTGGGTACGACGTACTGTCGATGGAATCACGGTCATGGCCCTGAAATAATCCCTGTTCCTCACAGAAAATCTGTTGCCGCAGATTGAAATACTCAGCAACATCAGGTTTAGACAGAGCAAGCTGAAAACTATAAGTACGTTTTTTCATATCTTAGGACCCAAAATCAAATGCAAAACATCAAGCTAGAATCGATACCCCATCCCCTCCTGGGAGGGGCTTCGGGGTGGGTTGACCGTTAGCGCTAGTGATTGAGACCCACCCCGTCGGGGGCACCCCTCCTGGGAGGGGATTGAATTGAATACCTAAATGAAACTCTGTAATGAAACTCTGTTTCTCTTAACTCTCAAACAAAGACAGTGCTGAGCAGGCTCCACACTTAGCGCAACCCGCTTTCATCTCACTGGACAACAAATTTGCCTGCTTAAGCATCTGGCCAATGCCCTGATACAGGTCATACATAAACTCACTGCTGGGGGGCTGATGCTCCGCTAACGGTGTTCCGCCAATGGGTACAAAGGGAACCACAAACGGATATACACCAATATCAATCAGTCGCTGACTGACGTCCAGTAATGTCTCTTTGCTATCCCCCAGCCCTGCTAATAAATAGGTGCTGACCTGGCCATGACCAAAGATATTGATTGCTGCTTCAAAGGCCTTAAAGTAGTAAGAGACAGGTACTTTGGCTTTACCTGGCATAATCCTGGCGCGTACCTCAGGATCAGCCGCTTCTAGATGCATACCTAAACTGTCGATACCTGCAGTCCGCATCCGCTCAAACCAGGCAAAATCATTGGGCGGTTCGCATTGAGCCTGAATCGGAAGATTCACGCGGGCACGAATAGCCTGGGCGCATTCGGTTAAATAAGCAGCACCACGATCGGTCGTATTCGGTGTACCTGTGGTCATAATCATATTCTCCACCCCGTCCAAACGGACAGCGGCTTCGGCCACCTCTGCCAGTTGCTCTGGTGTTTTTTTGGCAATGGTGCGATCGGCTGCTAACGATTCACCAATGGCGCAAAACTGACAGGCTGTTTTGCGATTCTCGTAACGAATGCAGGTTTGGAGAACTGTTGTGGCCAACACATTGCGGCTATGGAGCAGGGCAATCTTCCAGTAGGGAATGCCATCGGCGGTTTGAAGATCATAAAACCGAGGTTTTTCTGGAAAATCTAACTCGGTAATCACTTGATCACCTTTGGTGAGAACAGAGTGGCCTGCCTCATAATCAATACTATAGGGTGACTGGGCGGCTCCATCGGTGTAGACCGGTACCATAAATGTGGTATCACCCAGGGTGACTGCCTTATGATCCGATGGACCGGCTCCCCCCTTGCGACCTGACGCACCAACGGTATCGGTGACCAAGTTAAGGCCCTTGGTCTGAAGCTCGGTAATCACCTGCTGTGGGTTCATGGTCTGGAAAAAAGAGTATCTAAATTAAGTGATCTAAGCTGTGTGGATAGGCCTTACCTATCCTCCATCATCCTATGTTTCCTTGGCTACTCAGGTAAAGCGTCTGGGGTGGCTATTGCTTCTGGTGCAGTATAGGAAACAGTTTCAGCTGAAGCAGTGTTTTCTGAAGAAATAACAGAATAAGCGGATTTATTGACTGAAAGTTGCAATAAATCAGGACGGGAATAATGGCCAACTGAGTCCATCATACGTTTACGTTTGGTGATCAAGGAGAAATCTAGGGTTGCGATCGCAATTCCTTCCCCTTCCCGAATTGGTTCACACAGCGGCACCCCTTCCGGGCTAATAATCGTGGTATAACAGCCACCGCGCAACACCTTCTCCAACCCCTCACTCGGAGCAATCTCACTCACCTGGTCAGGCGTCAACCAACCCGTAGCATTAACCACAAAACATCCAGACTCCAGCGCATGGTGGCGCAGCGTCACCTCGGTCTGGTCTGCAAAAATCTCCCCAACCATGGACCCAGGAAACTGAGCACAGTGAATCTGCTCGTGCTCAGCCATCAGGCTATATCGCGCCAATGGATTGTAATGCTCCCAGCAAGCCAGGGCTCCTACCCGACCCACCGCCGTATCACATACCTTGAACCCGGAACCATCCCCCTGGCCCCAAACCATCCGCTCGTGGTAAGTGGGCGTAACTTTTCGCCGCTTCAGCAAACATGAACCGTCCGCATCAAAAATCAGCTGAGTATTATACAGCGACCCTTTATCCCGCTCATTTACACCCAAAACAACAACCATGCCATGGTTCCGTGCCGCCCGACTAACCGCTTCAGTCACCGGCCCAGGAACTTCCACCGCTTCCTCGTAGAGCTTCATATGCTCTTTGCCCATCAGTACAGGGGGCAAAACAAATGAGAAGTAAGGATAGTAGGGGACAAAAGTTTCTGGAAAGACAATCAGCTCAGCACCTTCAACAGCTGCATCATCAATGGCTTTCAAGACCTTTTCCAACGTACCTTCGCAGCTGTGCAATACAGGTGAAATCTGTACGGCAGCTGCCCTTACGGTTCGAGAATAGTCCATAGATACTTTCTCCCCCATATGGTTGCTAAAATTCTGTCAAAACTAAAATTGGGAAGAGTGAGTTTTCTGAACAATCACTAGAGTTGCAATTATTCCTCACCCCTCTCCTAATTCTTACATTGTCCAGGTATCAAGAACAAATGCACCTTCCTTACGATGCAGCAAAATAATGTCTAAAACATCCAATGGATTAATCGGTGTAATCCCAGGAATCAGAGAAGGTTCACCGTGACCGTATAACGCCTGCAGGGCAAACCGACAAGCATAGACTTTGCCGCCTTCTTCCATCACCTTGACCAGCTGATTATTCATCGCTAAGTGACCGGGAAACGCCTCATCCCCAATCTTTGGAAAGCCACGCTGGACACCTAGAGTAACACCAGGACCATACAGTAAAACTGATGTTTCAAATCCCTTACGAATAAGACGAGTTGCCTGCAATAAGTTAACTAAACCAATAGAGCCTTCAAAGGCAACAGTATGAAATGCCACCAGGGCTTTTTCACCAGGTTCCGCTTGAACATCGGGAAATACTTTCTCTTCGTAATCAACGAAAAAATCACCCGCCTTATGAGCTGGGGTCGTTACTTCAGGCATCTAACGCCGCTCCCAATATGAATTTGTCAGCAGCTTAAAAGGTCTCAGCACTGATTCTCGTATCTGTTGTTACAAATTGGATAAGCCTGACAAATGAGACAGCCAAACCAATTTAATTCCCATGAGATATATTTCAAAAGGACAGTTACCTGTTAAAAAGTGCAGGTTCATAGGTATCAATATAGCCTTCCGTGAGCCTTCAGACAATTGCCTGTATCTGAAGCCTGCCCATAAGCCGAGATTTCAGTGTTTGGTAGCGACTGCTACAGGTGATTATAGGTCTGATTTCTATGGTTGAACTGTCATCCATTGTTTTCTGGGATTGAGTCCATGCGGGCACTTACGAGTTCACATTTCCCCGTCGCTATTGTCGGTGGAGGTCAAGCGGGCCTATCCATCAGCTACTGTCTAAAGCAGCGGGGCATTGATCACATCATTTTTGAAAAGAATCAAATCGCCCACTCTTGGCGCTCAAAGCGATGGGATTCATTCTGTCTGGTAACCCCTAACTGGCAATGTATGCTGCCGGGCTATCCCTACTCTGGCCATGATCCAGATGGCTTTATGCAACGGGATGAAATTGTTCAATATATTGAAGACTACGCCAAATCTTTTAAGCCTCTGATTAAAGAGGGGGTTACCGTTTCAAAAATAAGTAAGCCGGAAAACGTATTTGAAATCGAGACGTCTATTGGCCACTATATTGCTGATCAGGTTGTCGTCGCGACGGGTGGCTATCACACCCCGAAAATTCCTAGAATGTCTGAACGGCTGCCGTCCAGCATCACTCAGCTGCATTCTTCGGAATATAAGAATCCTGAGTCGTTGCCAGAGGGAGCTGTATTGGTGGTGGGTACAGGCCAGTCAGGCTGCCAGATCGCGGAAGATTTACATCTGGCGGGCAGACAGGTACACCTCTGTGTCGGTGGTGCGCCCCGTGCCCCTCGAAGATATCGGAATAAGGATGTGGTGGACTGGCTTGACCAGATGGGCTACTACGATTTGGCCATTGATGACCATCCTCAGAAAGCCTCTGTTCGCGTTAAAACCAATCACTACGTTACTGGTCGCGACGGTGGTCGAGAGATCGATCTAAGACGATTTGCCCTGGAGGGGATGCGTCTCCATGGCAAACTCAACCATATTGATGGGGCTCAGCTGGAATTTAATGATGATCTCAAGCACAATCTGGATCAGGCTGATGCTGTTGCTGAGAGCATTAAACAGACTATTGATAGCTACATTGAAAAGAACCATCTAGATGCGCCGTTAGACCCTCCATATCAAGCCGTTTGGCAGCCAGAAACTAGTCTACTTTCTTTGGATTTAGCCGCTGCGAACATCTCAGCGGTAATCTGGTCCACGGGTTACCACACGGATTTTAGCTGGATCGATATTCCGGTATTTGACGGCAAAGGCTACCCTGGCCACGAGCGTGGGGTCACTGCTAACCAGGGTCTGTATTTTCTAGGATTGCCCTGGCTGTATACCTGGGGCTCAGGCCGGTTTTCGGGAATTGCTCGTGATGCTAACTATCTGGCTGATTGTATTGCTCTACAGAATAGAGTCCTACCGCGACAGCTGAGTCGCAATGTCAATCAAGTAGCCCTGGGATCATAGTCTGTTGTTACTGGTTACCATTTTGACCATGGAGTAGAAAGATATACTATGTAGACTTGTCATCTTAAAGCTGTTATGGCTAACCTCAAACGCACCCGTGAGGACATTTTGAAGTCGGTGGTTACTACGGTTCATCGTCAGGGGCTAACGGCAACGGGGTTAAGCAAGTTATTTGAGGTTAGCGGTGCCTCTTCAGGTAGCTTTTATAACTATTTTCAGTCTAAGCATGAGTTAGGGCATGCTCTGATCGACTTTGAATGGGCACAGCTGCAGGCCCATGTCTTAGAGCCTGCTTTTTCTCACAGTCAAGACCCTATCGAGCAGATTCTTTGGATGTTGGACCGTTTAGAGGAAAAACAGCTGAGGGAACCTAAGTGTGGCGGTTGCCTGCTGGGTAATTTGATCGTTGACCTGGTAGAGCAAGAACCCTCATTTCGCGATCATTTGATGCAGGTATTTAGTAAGTGGGAGGGTGCGATCGCACAAACACTGCGTCAGGCCAAACCCCAGCTCAAGACTGACATTGATCTAGACCATTTAGCCGAACAAATCATTACCGCCATCGAAGGAGCGATGCTGATGGGCAAACTGCATCGCAGTGACATCCGCCTCCGGCGAGGTTTTAACCTGGCTCGACAGACCTTAAAGAGTGCTCTGATTGTCTACTGAGGATAAGAAAACGTAGGGCGATTCAATGCGGTATTGATGCCTTATACCGATACTTAATCCCTTCCGAGGAGGGGATTAAGCGTAAGAGATTTTTGTCTGGTCAGTCCAATTGCACTACTCTGGAGAATCAATTAATCCTGGATGATCCTCTGGACGAGGCCCTGGTGCAGGCCAGAAAAACCGACGTTCTGCTTCAGCAATTGGCTTATCATTAATGCTGGCCTCTCGCCGTCGCATTAAGCCATCTTCGTCAAATTCCCAATTCTCATTGCCATAGGCGCGATACCACTGACCGGCATCATCATGCCATTCGTACTGAAAGCGCACTGCAATCCGATTCTCACCAAACGCCCACATTTCCTTAGTTAACCGATAGTCCAGTTCCTTATCCCACTTGCGGCTCAAAAACTCTCGGATTGCATCTCGTCCCTGAAAAATCTCAGCCCGATTACGCCAGTGGCTATTTTCTGAGTAAGCCATGGAAACCCGCTGTGGATCTCTACTGTTCCAGGCATCTTCTGCCATACGAACTTTTTTAACAGCAATCTCATAGGTAAATGGGGGGACCAGTTTCGAAGCTGACATGGGCAAGAATCCTGATTAATCAGTCAAATGGTGAATTCGGAGTTCATTCTCCTTATATATACCCCTCAGTGTTGCCAGTTAGATGGGACGAACTTTTGGAAAACTAGGATTTTCTTGAGGGTCTCAGTGTTGTTTATTTTTACCAATTAATAACATTGACCTTTCACCTCCCAGAAGTTTCTTGTATCTTAAATAGAGTGATCATTCTACTTGGATAGAACCATGGCCGAAGCAACTACCGTGACCGCCGAGGTAAAAGCACCGCTTACTCCCATTCCTCAAGACGGTCTAACAGATTTAGCCGCTAAGAATAAGGCCAACCCTGCCGATAAAACCCTGAAGGTTAAAACTGTCTGCACAGGCAAGTTTCGCAGTCTTAACTATGCCCGTGACCTGGACGCGTTTGCCATTGATGAGCCTCCTGTTCTTTTGGGAGATAATACCGCACCTAACCCATCTGAGATTGTATTGGGAGCCCTGGGTTCCTGTTTGGTGGTGGGCATTCAGGCCAATGCAGCTGCAAAAGGCGTTACTTTAACTAAGCTAGAAATCTCCCTAGAAGGCGATATCAACATTGTTAGCACCTGGGGGACTGGAGAATTAGCAAAGCCTCAGGCTGGGTTTACTGACGTCCGCGTTAAGGTAGACATCGACGGTGATGCTGACCGGGCAGTACTAGAGGAAATGGTGGCCCATGCGAATACCTGGTCACCGGTGTCTGCGACATTAAGCAATCCTATGCCGGTATCGGTTTCAACGGTTTAGTTGGCACTGTTGGATTAAATTTATCTAAAGTCGGAGTTTCTCATGCTAGAAACTCCGGAAACTTCTCTTTAACCTTTTCGTCTCTGGTTTAGGGCATTTCTTGCCTGCATTCGTTTGGGTAATGTCAGCTCTGGCAACCACTACAATATTTTTGGAATCGCTAGATCTCTATTAGGTTTTCCATCTTAGTTTTCAATCTTCAAACATCTAACCCAGCGATCATCACGTCCCGCTTTATCAGCCCAACTCAATACATCGGCCTTATATACAGAGCATCGCCATGCAAACCATTTCAAAATCATCGAGTCATAAGGCATCTTTGGAAACCTTAGATTCAGATCCGGCTATTGCTAACCTACGCACTGTAATTAATCAAGTACTGACACCTAAGGTGCAAGACATTGATCTCAAAGGAGAGTATCCGGAGCAGATTATGCATCAGCTAGGTGCTACCAATGCCTTTGCCCATGCAGTATCCACAGGCTACCAGGGGTCGGGTAAAGGATTGAGAACAGCTATTCAAAGCATTGAAGAAATCTCTAAAGACTGTCTTTCGACCGGATTTATTGCCTGGTGTCAGGTGGCCTGCACCTGGTACTTAGAAAACACTCAGAACACGACGCTGAAAGCAGAGATGCTGCCTAAAGTCGCTACTGGTCAGGTGCTAGCTGGTACTGGGTTATCAAACCCCATGAAGCATTTTGCCGATATTGAGAAAATTGCCCTGACGGCGACGCGTGTAGACGGTGGCTACATCATCAACGGCCTGCTGCCCTGGGTATCTAATTTGGGGCCTGGCCACTATTTTGGGATTGCTGCCAAACTGGCTGATTCGGAAGACTACATGATGGCGATTGTTTCCGATGCGCTAGAGGGGATGTCACTGCGGCTTAATGCTCACTTTATTGCCCTAGAAGGGACAGGCACCTATAGCTGTGTATTTCGCGATACCTTTGTGCCAGATGAGTGGGTTTTGGCGTCTCCCTGTGAGGAGTATGTCGCCTGCATTCGCCCTGGATTTATTTTGACCCAGATGGGGATGGGGTTAGGATTAGCCGATAGCTGTATTGAGCTGATGCGTCGGTCTAATAAGCGTCTGGGGCATGTGAATTGCTATTTAGATGATCAAGTTGAAGACCTGGCTGATGATTTGCACATGGCTCGGTTGCACACCTACAGCCTGGCTGATCAGCTGAATGAATGTACAGGTCTGGCTGATCCACAACTGAATCGCGAGATTATTCAAGCCCGAGTAACCGGTGCAGAACTCTCGTTACGATCTGCTCAAGCGGCCATGCTGCATGCAGGAGCCAGGGCCTATGTGCATGGTAGTCCGGCAGAGCGTAAGTTGCGGGAGGCTTATTTTGTGGCAATTGTGACTCCCGCTCTCAAGCATCTGAAGAAGATGTTGGCTGATATGAAGCAGCAACCAGCTTTATCGGTTGCCTAACAGTCTCGTCTCAAATTGGGAGGGTGGGAATTGCTTACCCTCCTGCAGGCTGCTTGACTGGAGCGGACATTCCGGTTCAGGAAATATAACCCTTGAGTGCACTGCCTAGCAGAGCTTGTACTCAGTGGGCACTGAGGGTTGTAACGAAAATTTAAGTCTGAAAAACGGTATCCGTTAATACGAAAATAAGATAGATTAACCGTTCTAATTAGGTATGATCAGGCATTAGTTCTACCAAAAAAAATTAATATGAAATCGGTCACCGATCAGTTCCGTCAGTGGGATAGTCTTTCTTGCCAATATGGTGAGATTAGTACTATTCCGCCACGCTGCTTTGTTTGCGGAAGTTATCATTCTACTCAGGACCACTGGCGTTTGATGGCTGAGTCGGAGATGCCCCAAGAACCGGCTGATCTGATCGATGATCTGGCTAAAATGCGGCTTTATAAGCCAGAGGCCATTGAGACTGCTGATGCTATTAGTCAGGCAGAGCTACGAAAGGCTCTGTTTGTGAGTAAGGTGGGCAAGGGCAGCCCCAAGCGAGAGCGGCTGGTTCGGGATTTAATTGACCTGGCAGGCGGTTTGGATCAGGCGTTTGGTGCAGCCTTTGGGCCTAAGGCTGGAGAGTTTTTTAGTGATGCTCAGCGCATCAGTCAGGTAACTCGGCGTAAGTTTTTACAGAACATTGCTGTAGGGGCAGCTTTAGTTACTTTGGCTAACTGTGCCGATTCAGCCGAGGTCGCTGATGATCCTCAAGGGTCTGTTGCTAGTGCTCCTGCTGGCTCGTTGGAGAAAACGAGTCTGAAGCTAGCGTTTTTGCCGATTACCTGTGCGACCCCGATTATTATGTCGCAGCCCCTGGGTTTCTATGAGAAGCATGGTCTCGATGTGGAGCTGATGAAATATGCTAGCTGGTCGGTGGTCAGGGATGCTGCGATCGCAGGTGAACTGGACGCCTACCACATGCTGGCTCCCATGCCCATTGCCATGTCCCTTGGCTTGGGGTCCACCCCCTTCTCAGTGAAGCTAGCCAGCATTGAGAACAACAACGGCCAGGGTATTGCCGTTGCCAACAAACACCTGGGCAATATCAACGGTCCCGCTGACTTTAAGGGCATGACCATCGGCATTCCCTATGACTATTCCAATCACAACCTGCTGTTGCGTTACTACCTGGCCACTGGCGGGTTGGATCCAGACAACGATGTCAAGCTGTTGATTTTGCCCCCGCCAGATGCGATCGCAAAAATGGCCACTGGTCAAATCGATGCCTTTATCCTGCCCGACAACTTTACCCAGCGAGTGGTGCAGGATGACATTGGTTTCATTCATCTCTTAACCAAAGACCTGTGGGAAGGGCATCCCTGCTGTGCCTTTGTAGCTGCTCAGAATTGGATTGATGAACACCCCAACACATTCCGCGCCCTCAACAAGGCCATTATTGACGGGGCTACCTATGCCAACAATCCAGCCAACCGTAAGGAAATTGCAGCGGCTATTGCCCCTCGTGAATATCTGAACCAGCCCTTACCAGTGCTAGAAGCTGTCATGACCGGTCAGTTTGAAGATGGTCAGGGCAACACCTTTGACATTCCCGATCGGATTTACTTTGACCCCTACCCTTGGAAGAGTTTTGCCAGCTGGATTACTACACAGCTCGTACGCTGGGATTACACTTCGGCGGATAAGATTGCCGACGGTGGTCGAGAGTTCTTCTTGACAGATCTAGCGCGGGAACTCGCCTTAGAACTGGGTGTGGATTCACCAGAGGAAATCTCACGGATCGAAAAGATGAAGTTTGGCGATTTTGACCCAGATAAGGCCGATGAGTACTTGAAAGAGCAGGTTGATAAGTTTGGTGTTTAATTAACCTAGATGACCGATCTCGGAGTCTCTCCTAGGAGAGACTCCGAGATCGGCGTGGGTCTCAATAACTGGCAACGACAACGGCAAGATCACCTTAAACGTTGTCCCCTTGCCCAGCTGACTTTTTACCTGAATATCTCCCTGCTGGAAATCAACAAACTGTTTGACAATACTTAGACCTAATCCAGTACCTGGAATGTTGCTGACATTCTTGCCTCGGTGAAACGGTTCAAATAGATGGGGATAATCTTCCGGCGGAATTCCTAAACCGTTGTCTTTGACTACAAATACTGCCTGTTCCTTATGGCGGAATAGAGACAGATAAACAGATCTGCCATCAAGGGTGTAGCGAACAGCATTAGACAGAATATTGGTCAAAATTGAACGCAAAAGCGTTTGATCCAATTTGGCAATCAAAGGTTTGTGTCTGCCAGTGAATTCCAGCTGCCCCGTTTGTGAGGGCAGTTCTGTCAGCAGATTACGACAAAAGTCGACAAGATTTAGGGGCTCAGGATTGAGGCATAAGCGCTTGGCTTCCAACTTGCCAAGCACTAAAATATCGTCGATCATCTGAGTCATGCGCTCAACATTCTCTTTAATATTCAGAAGATATTGATTTTTCTGTGACTGCGATAATTGTTCGTCATATCGATTTAAAGAGGAGACTGACAGCGCAATATTATTCATTGGATTGCGAAACTCATGGCATACCATGGAGACAAATCTGGACTTGAGGTCACTCAACTCCCGCAATCGCTCATTGGCTGCATAGAGCTCGGCTGTCCGCTTTTTGACTTTGAGTTCTAAATCTTCGTTGGTCTGTTGCAAAACCGTCTCAGCCCACTTGCGTTGGCTGATATCGCGAAAGGTCACCACCGCCCCAATCAGTTCGCCATGTTCATTGCGCATGGGCGTACTAATGTATTCCACTGGGAAACAGGTACCATCCTTACGCCAAAAGACTTCATCGGTAACCCGTTGCACATGCCCTTGTTGGAAGACCCCATAGATCGGACAACATTCTCTGGGATAGGGACTGCCATCAGCATGGGAATGATGTAGGACTCGATGCATTGACTGACCGATCAAATCCTCCATCTCCCAATCGATCATGGCAGCGGCCGCTGGATTTACAAAGGTAACATTGCCCTGCAGGTCTAACCCATATACCCCCTCTCCCACGGCATTGAGAATTAGCTGATGTTGACGGCGTAGAGCTTCAAGTTCGTCATGTTCTGAAAGGCTAGCGGCATCACGTGGTTCCATAAAGCTGTTTAAGACTGTAGTGCACTACACTACGACTGGTTCCTAAAACCCTTAAACCTGTTAGTTAAGCATACAAAATGCTCTCAGCAGAGAGTAGGTCATTGCTGATTTATTGGAGCCATCGATCTAAAATGATTGGTTAGAGCTGGTCAGATTTGTTTTTTCTGGAGGTCAGCAACGGCAAGAGTATTGTCTTAATTTCCATCTTAGATGGTAGGGGCCATGGTGAAAACGATTCTGGTCATTGAAGATGAGGCCCAAACAAGAGAAATTTTTCTCCGCTGTTTGAAATTTGAAAAGTTCAAAGGTATTGGCGCAGAAAATGGGTCTACTGGCGTTAGATTAGCGACAAAACATCGTCCTGATCTGGTGGTTTGCGACATTATGATGCCAGACATGAATGGCTATGAGGTGTTGACCTCCCTCAGAAGAAACGATGTGACGGCTGCAATTCCATTGATCTTTTTGACAGCCAAGGTGACAATGGCAGACCTCCGACAGGGTATGACTTTGGGGGCCGATGACTATTTGACAAAACCCTGTACGGTAGAGACTTTTTTGGATGCGATCGCATCTCGACTAAAACGCCAGGACGAGCTTAAACGTGGGCTGCGGCAGACGTCTGCCCCGCTGCTTTCGACTCTACCCCCACAAAAAAGCATGCCTGTCAAAACAATTTTCCCCGACTGCCCTCGCCTAGCGGCGGTCTTTGAATTTATCGAAGCCCATTACCAACAGCCCATTAACCTGACTGACGTGGCCCAGGCTGTTGGATATTCTCCCGCCTATCTAACCAATCTATCCCAAAGCCATACAGGACGCACGGTAAAAGCGTGGATTATTGAACGGCGAATGGTTCAGGCCCGTCAATTGTTGACCAGCACGCCCGAATCCATCAAGCATATTGCCGAGTCCATCGGCTACACCGATGCTGGTTACTTTACTCGACAGTTTCGCAAACTACATGGTGTCACACCACAGGTTTGGCGGAGCCACCCCAATTCGTAACAATTGCAACAAAACAACGCTAAAAATACCTAACAGACTTAAAAAGTCCTAGTTTTTCAAAAAATAATCCAATGTAATCCATAGAAGGGATTGGTATAAATTTTACTATCAAACCCCTACAATCAGCTTAGTTCGTGTCCAAGGGTAGGGCTCTATTGTAAAGGACATTACAAGTTTTCGCTTGGATGCCGTTTAACTTACTTGGATAACCAATAGTCTCAGTCAACGCTAGTTAAGGTGAGTAATCCTATGGTTTTAACCTCCGCACACACTGATCAAAGGTGGAACAATCTAAATTGCGATCGCGGCAATCTCACCGATTTTCAGACGGCCTGCATCATCTGTGGTGGAGCTCACCTGACCCAGTCCCATTGGGAATTCTTACAAACCATGCCCCAGGACCCAGTGGAGATGGTGGATGACCTGATGAAGATGGGGCTGTATAAGGATCAACAGCTGCGAGCTGCCGATAATGTCAACGCCTACGAACTTCGCAAGACTCTGTTGCTCAAAGCAGCGGGCAAAGGTGATCCAAAGCGTGAAAAATTGGTACTGGCCCTGGCAAGACAAGCGGGCGGGATTGAAAATGCGTTTGCAGCGGCCTTTGGCCCCCAAGCCGGACTGTTCTTTACCGATGCCATTCGCAACAGCCAATTTACTCGTCGAGAGTTTCTTAAGAACTTAGCCATTGGTGCGGCACTAGTGACCCTCAGCAACTGTGGCCCTAATTCCCAGCAAGCGGCATTAGAAGAAGATGCCGCCGCTCCGGTGGATGTTTCTAACCTGGAGAAAACGGATCTCAAGATTGGTTTTATTCCCATTACCTGTGCTACGCCCATTATTATGTCCGAGCCCTTGGGCTTCTACTCCAAGTATGGGTTTAATGCCGAGGTTGTCAAAATGCCCAGTTGGGGTGCCGTACGAGACTCTGCCATTGCTGGAGAATTGGACGCCTATCATATGCTTGCGCCGATGCCAATTGCCATGACCCTGGGCCTAGGGTCTGCATCCTTTGGTGTCAAACTTGCTAGTATTGAAAATATTAATGGACAGGCCATTACAGTTGCCGAGCGCTATAAAGGGCAGGTCAACGGTCCAGCGGACTTTAAGGGCTTTACCATCGGCGTTCCGTTCCCCTATTCCATGCATAATCTGTTGCTGCGCTATTATCTAGCAACTGGGGGTATCGACCCCGATGTGGACGTTAAGATTCGCCCCGTACCGCCACCGGATAGCATTGCCCAGTTGATTGCTGGAGATATTGATGCTTACTTAATGCCCGATCCCTTTAATCAGCGTGCCGTCTTTGAAGGGGCTGGGTTTATCTTTAAGCTGACTAAAGACCTATGGCCAGGTCATCCCTGCTGCGCATTTGCCGCTAGCGATCAGTGGATTGATGCCAATCCTAATACCTTTAGAGCGCTGAATAAGTCCATCATTGAAGCCGCTGGCTATGCTAGTGACCCGGCGAATCGTCCTGAAATTGCTAAGGCAATCTCCGAGAGAGCATTTCTTAATCAGCCAGTTGAGGTGGTTGAGGCTGTGCTGACCGGTAACTTTGAGGATGGTCAGGGTAACACCCTGAGTGTGCCGGATCGAATTGACTTTGATCCATATCCTTGGCAGAGTTTTGCCAACTGGATTTCTTCGCAACTGGTGCGTTGGGATTTACAAGGAGATGGTAAAGCTACTCAGGTTATTACCAGCGAAACCTATAATCAGATCGGGAAAGATATTTTCTTAACTGATTTAGCTAGAGAGTTAGCTCAGGAGGTGGGGCTTAACCCACCGGAGGATATTTACCGCACTGAAACCCTTGAATTCGATACCTTTGACCCTGCTGATCCAGCAGCTTATGTCAAAGAGCAAATTGATAAAAATGGTGTTTAAGTTCAGCGGTCAGATCTTGAAGGAGGTGCAGATTACATGGCCTTAAGTAAGCCAGCTTTAAATAAAATTAATAGCGTTGACAGTAGGTCACCATGGCTTAATGAGAATGTCAAGGCGTTGGGCCTATTTGTTATTTCGCTCATTCTTTTCTTAGTGTTTTGGGAAGTTGGTGCCAACCTAGAGTTGTTTGCTAAAGGGATGCCCACCGCTTCTAAAACGCTGCAAGAGCTATGGTGGTGGACTACTCATCCCTTTTTTGATAATGGCCCCAACGATTTAGGCATTGGGTGGAATTTATTAATTAGTTTGCGACGTGTGGCAATTGGTTACATTTTAGCCTCTGCGATCGCAGTTCCCCTGGGCATTCTCATTGGGATTTCACCCATTGCCTATAAAGCCTTTAACCCTTATGTACAGCTCCTAAAACCAGTCTCGCCGCTAGCCTGGTTACCTTTAGGACTCTACATATTTCGAGATTCCGAAAAAACGGGCGTCTTTATCATTTTGATCTCCAGTATCTGGCCAACGCTGATTAATACAGCCTTTGGTGTTGCCAATGTAAGTCCAGAGTATCTAGATGTCTCCAAAACATTAGGAGCATCAAGGTTGCGGACCATCTTTAAGGTGATTATTCCAGCTGCTTTACCCAATATTGTCTCCGGTTTACGGATCAGTATGGGCATCGCCTGGCTGGTGATTGTGGCGGCTGAAATGCTTTTGGGGACTGGGTTAGGCTACTTTATCTGGAATGAATGGAATAATCTCTATATTCCGAATATTTTAGTTGCGATTTTCATCATCGGTCTGGTTGGGCTCATCTTAGACAGTATGTTTGGTGCCCTCGAAAAATTTGTTGCGTTTGGGCGTAAAGCATGAGCATTGCTTCCGTCAATTATTCCAATAATGGTGCCGTATCTCCTGAACCTGAATTTCCTTCGGCCCAGCTTTCCATTCGGAATGTTACCAAGGTGTTTGCAGGCAAACGGGATATCTTCAGTAGGTTGTCAGGTAAGACAAGCCGAGATTTTGTCGCCATTGAAGACATCAGTTTAGATATAGAACCGAATACATTTGTCTCTATCATTGGTCCTTCGGGCTGTGGTAAGTCGACATTGCTCAATATGGTGGCCGGGCTATCCCCCGTTACTGGGGGTGAAATATTGCTGAATGGTCACCCCATTCAAGGTCCTGGTCCCGATCGAGGCATGGTTTTTCAGAACTATGCTCTGATGCCCTGGATGACCGTTGAAGAGAATATTCGGTTTGCGGTTGAAACCGTTTTTCCCAAGCTGTCACCCAAGCAAATGACTCGTGCCATTAAAGAGCAGATTCAGTTAGTGGGGCTAGAAGGGGCTGAGAAAAAGCATCCCCATGAACTTTCAGGAGGTATGCGGCAAAGGGTCGGCATTGCTCGTGCTTTAGCGATTAATCCTCAGATTTTACTGATGGATGAGCCCTTTGGAGCCCTGGATGCTTTAACTCGTGGCTTCCTACAGAGCGAAGTTGAGCGCATTTGGGAACAACACCGGAAGACCGTCATCATGATCACCCACAGTATTGAGGAAGCCTTATTACTGTCGGATCGCATTGTGATGATGACTCGCGGGCCAGCTGCTCGCATTGACGAGATCCTCGAAGTCCCCTTCCCGCGACCTCGCGATCGAGAAACCATCGATCAGCATCCGGCCTACCACGATCTTAAGGCCGAAATGGAACACCATCTGTTCCGTGAAACCCGTGCTGTTGAAGAGTCTCGTATCCAGGTTAAATAAATTAGAGCTGCGTTAAGCGTTATTCCTGTTTAAGTTTTGCAATCAAGAGGTGATTTTTGCGATGGCCATTTCTGAAATCTCTGCCAAGTTTCTTGCAGCAAAGAAAGCCAAAGGGTTATCATTTGCCGATTTGGAAGCCAAGCTAGGCTATGACGAAGTCTGGATTGCATCAGTACTGTATCGTCAGGCTAGTGCTTCAGAAGAAGAAGCCACCAAAATTGTTGAAGCTCTGGGCATGGGAGCAGAATATGTTGAGTATCTGACTGAGTGTCCTGTAAAAGGTGGTTTAGACCCGCTTGTGCCCACCGACCCCCTGATTTATCGCTTCTACGAAATCATGCAGGTTTACGGTATGCCTGTAAAAGCTGTCGTCCATGAGAAATTTGGCGATGGTATCATGAGTGCGATTGACTTCTCCATTGATGTAGAAAAGGAAGAAGATCCCAAGGGCGATCGAGTCAAGGTGATCATGTGTGGCAAATTCTTACCTTACAAGAAATGGTAGGAGACACACTAGTACTCTGTGGCGTAAGTTTGCCCACTATCAAATGTGGTTGAGTGGATGGGGGGATTAAGTTGAGGCTTTACTGCTTACAACAACTCTGTAAGGATTTTCTCGTTATCTTTTGTCATTACTCTAGTGGGCATCTAATCTCTCTCTAGGGCTTACTTTCAAAAATTGCATCGGCGCTTCTACCTGGACTAGAAGCGTCATTTTTTTGTTTTTACTAATCCAGCAACAACCGATAAAAAATTAGTTAGGCCAACTTGGAAATCTTAAACTTTGCTACTTCAAGTATCCTCCTCATTTCTCCGGCTTCATTTCTCCGTCCTGCCCTATGCGTAAATCACAGTGGCTGAGTTTCTTCTTCGGACTGGTCAAATAATCCCAGGGCTGGGCCTAAGATAGCCCCAAATACGAAGCCTCCTGCATGGGCCCAGTAAGCAATGCCGCCATCCGCCATGCCGACATTCGTTGGTACGCTAAGGCTAGCTAATCCATAGGCCGCCTGCTGCATAAACCAGATGCCTAAATAAAATAAAGCTGGAACTCTTAAGGGTAAGAAAAAGAATCCCAAAGGTACAATTGTCAGGATGCGTACCGTGGGAAATTTGAAAATGTAGGCTCCCATCACACCTGCGATCGCACCACTGGCTCCCAGAGAAGGCACCTCAGAAAACATCCCAAAGTACCACTGCGCCAACGCCGCCAGCGCACCGCAAGTAAGGTACAAAATCAGAAACCGAATCCGCCCAAGCTGTTCCTCAACATTATTACCAAAAATCCACAGGTACAGCATGTTGCCCGCCAGGTGCAGGAAACCCGCGTGAATAAATTGACTCGTGAATAGAGTTAGCCATTCATGGATATCGAACGGGATTGTCTGGCTACCCAGAAAGCTTTCCGTCAGCTGCTCTGGCACCACGGCCCATGTACGAAAAAACACCGTCAGCGCCATGGGCGACGGTAGCGTCAGTTCATAGAGAAAAACTGAAATATTGAGAATGATTAGCCCGTAAGTAATATAGGGCGTAATCTGGACTGGATTTTCGTCACGAATAGGGACCACGCTGCACCAAGAAACTCGCTTGTTTACAAGATATCAGGAAGCTACGTATTAAAATCTAAGCGTTATAAGCAGGCCGCCATCGGTATATTGCTCGTCTAACCTAAGAAAGTTAGAGATTAGGTTCCTGCCGAGGATCAACAATACCTCCTCTAGGAGGAAGCCGTGCTTCTCCTTGAAACGGAAGCACGGCTTGCTTCCAACACAAATTCAATCAACAACTACAGGTTAGTCTCTTTCGCTGACGGCAGTTTTTCATCGGCCCAATTGAAACCCCGCACAACCCACTGCCCGACTGCAATAGCTGACAAACCTAGCGCTGTTAGTTTGAGTAACAAAATAATCAACCCACCAAATGTGTTGACCAAGGTCACCAGACCAATAGATAAAACCGCCAGGGCAGCTGCCAACAACAAGTGTACAGGCTGAGTGTTACGTAGAAGTTGCCAAATAGCCTGGGTTTTATCAGTCGCCACTGGCTGATATTGAGTCCACAGGGTCAGAGCCTGATCCATAGTTTGGGTAGCCAAATGATTAACCCTTTGTTCCAGGGCAATGCCCTTGGTCTCAGCAGCCTCAGTTGCAGAAACATTAAGGCTAGTCATACTAGATGTAGGTTTTGCTAAAGTCATAGGTAAGTACTCCTTAAATACGCTGTTGAGGATGAAGTGAGGGGCAAGAACCGCTGATAGCCGAGTCTCCGTGAGATAGTTAAGCCCTCAGCGCTCAGATTAATTGAGTACTAGTGTACTATAGCAACTAAGATAGGCAATAGTCACTTAATAAAATCGAATACGTTCAGCCTGTCCCCATGGAGATGCCCCTATGCTGATGCTTAAAGGCTTACTCGGCGTACTATCCCAGCTAGCATTGCTGACAGCCCTACTTTTAATTCCGGCTGGTACATGGCAGTGGCCGCGGGCGCTACAGTTTTTAGCAGGGTATGGCATTGTGTTGTTGATTGCCACAGTGTTACTGGCCATGTTTGCCCCCGCCAGCCTGGAAGCGCGCCTCGAACTGCCCGCTGCTAAAAGTCAGCCGGTGGCAGATCGGGTCGTGACAGCACTAATTGTTTTAATGGCCTTTGCCTGGTTTGTATTTATTCCGATTGATGTCTTTTATCTACAGCTCTTGCCCGTTCCTGAGCCGTTTATCTCAGGTTTAGGAGCCCTGATTGGCTTAGCCGGGTATGGGATTTTGATACTGGCGATATTTCAAAACGAGTTTGCAGTACCGATTGTCAGAGATCAGTCTGAGAGAGGACAAGTTTTGATCGACACTGGGCTTTATGGTCTCATCCGCCATCCGTTTTATTTAGGCTTTTTACTCTTTTTTGTTGGCATTGGGTTATGGCTTGAGAGCTATGCCAGCGTACTGATGCTGTCGATCTTGTTAGTGCTTTTGGCAGCACGCATTTTTATAGAAGAGAAAACACTAAGCAAATCACTGCCTGGCTACGCTGACTATGTAGCCAAGGTAAAATACCGTTTGCTTCCTTTTGTTTGGTAGTTGTTGAACTGTATGGACGGTACTGGGCTCGAACCAGTGACATCCTGCTTGTAAGGCAGGCGCTCTACCAACTGAGCTAACCGTCCAAGAAAGTCTGAAAATAACAGACCTAAAAATACTTACTTTGTACAGTAAGTATGGACGGTACTGGGCTCGAACCAGTGACATCCTGCTTGTAAGGCAGGCGCTCTACCAACTGAGCTAACCGTCCACGGACTGCGCGTTTGCACAGAAGTAAATACTAACAGATGACAGTAACTAAAAGCGACTTTTTTTCAAAGAAATTGTAATTGCGGTGACAGCGGTCAAAAGCAATCTTTACGATTGCTGATTTATGGGATGAGCCGATCTCTCGCCACTGCTATTTGAAAGTCCTTGACAGTCAAAGCTATCCCGAGGAGGAGCAATGCCCAATCTTTTTTTAACGAAGCTGTAATTCATTCGTATTATTGAATCCGAATATGCTTGCCACCTTGTCACCCATGACCCCAAATCTACAATCCAAAACTTTAGAAGCACTACAGCATTTGATTGACGTTGTGGCCCAGCTGCGTGATCCCGCAGGGGGCTGCCCCTGGGATCTGGCTCAGACGCCTGAGAGTCTAACTCCCTATGTGCTCGAAGAAGCCTATGAGGTAGTCGATGCCATTCAGCAGGGGGATCGTGAGCACATTGCTGAGGAACTCGGTGACCTGTTACTGCAGGTGGTGCTGCAGTCGCAGATTTTTAGTGAAACGGATACGTTTGACCTCGGCGATGTAGCCCAGGGAATTGCTGAAAAACTCATCCGGCGGCATCCCCATGTATTTGGCGATGATCAAGCAGCCACACCAGAGGAAGTTCATGTTAATTGGGAAGCCATTAAGGCGACAGAAAAGGGAGCCCAGGGCGATGTCACCCTCACCGCTAAGCTGGCTCGCTATGGTCGTACGTTGCCACCGATGACCGCTACTATGAAAATCTCTAAAAAAGCTGCCAAGGCTGGATTTGAGTGGGAAACGCTAGATGGTGTGTGGGAAAAAGTAGAGGAAGAGCTGGGGGAATTTCGCCATGCTCTAGACCATGAAAGTGCTGAAAATCAAGCCGCTGAGTTTGGTGATGTGTTGTTTAGTTTGATGCAGGTGGCCCGCTGGTGTGATATCGACCCAGTGGCGGCTTTGCAAGGGACTAATCGTCGCTTTGTGCAACGGTTTGGGCTATTGGAGCAGGCGGCGGAGAAACCCTTGGACGATCACAGTATTGAGGAGCTGGAGGCGCTTTGGCAGCGGGCAAAGCGAGTGATTGCGCGGGAGGAAAAGAGTTGAGAGGGCAGGGAGCGTGAAGAGACGTTGCAGGCAACGTCTGTACATTTCAAAGGTGTCTAATTAGTCTTAGGCCTTGGTGTACTTTTGGCTGCTAAGTGTGCTGGAGGCTTTATCCTAGATAAACTAGACCAGTAGAACACCCATTCCACGGAACCCATGTCTGTATCTTCGGTTGCTGCTGTTGAGAATTCTTTGGTTGCGATCGCAGCCAAAACTCGTCAAGCGGCCCGCACCCTTGCTAGCCTTTCAACCCAGCAAAAAAACGAGGCGATTGAGGCCATTGCTCAGGCGTTAGAAGCCGCTGCACCGGACATTACTGCGGCCAATGAAGCAGACCTCAAGGCCGCATTAGACGATAACCTGGCTAAACCCCTCTATGGCCGATTAAAGCTAGATGCGATCAAGCTCAAGGCCGCAATTCAAGGGGTGCGGGATGTGGCCAAGCTCCCGGACCCGGCTGGAGCCGTACAGATTCATCGGGAACTGGATGATGGGCTGGTATTAAAGCGCATTGCCTGTCCCCTGGGTGTCCTGGGTATCATCTTCGAGTCTCGCCCCGATGCGGTTATGCAGATTTCCACATTGGCTGTTAAATCGGGGAATGGGGTCATTCTGAAGGGTGGCAAGGAGGCGGTGCGTTCTTGTCAGGCCTTGGTGAAGGCAATTCGTCAGGGGCTGACCAATGCAGGGGTGGATGCCAATGCGGTGCAGCTGCTGACTACGCGGGAAGAAACCCGAGCCCTGCTGGAGTTAGATGGCTATGTGGATCTGATTATTCCACGCGGGTCAAATGCTTTTGTTCGGTTTGTGCAGGAAAATACTCGGATTCCAGTGTTGGGTCACGCTGACGGTATCTGTCATCTATATGTCGACGTGGCGGCTGATTTAGCCAAGACAGCCAAAATTGCAGTGGATGCCAAGGTGGGGTACCCATCAGCCTGCAATGCGATTGAAACCCTGCTGGTGCATAAAGAGATTGCTGCCCAGGCGCTGCCGGTATTAGCTAAAGCACTGCAGCAAGCAGGGGTAAAACTGCTGGGTGATGACGCTACCCGCCAGGTGCTAAAAGATGTGCAAGCGGCGACGGAGAGTGACTGGTCCACGGAATACAGCGATTTAATTTTGGCCATTCGAGTGGTCGATTCAGTGGATGCGGCGATTGACCACATTAATACCTATGGGTCACGGCATACGGATGCGATCGCAACTGAAGATCAGACCACCGCTGACCAGTTTATGGCCCAGGTAGATGCGGCTGGCGTCTATCACAACTGTTCCACCCGATTTGCCGACGGGTTCCGCTATGGCTTTGGGGCCGAGGTGGGCATTAGCACCCAAAAAATGCCGCCCCGTGGACCAGTTGGTCTAGAAGGGCTAGTGACTTACAAATATCAGGTCGTCGGCGATGGCCACATTGTCGCCACCTACTCGGGCGAAAATGCCAAAGCCTTTACCCATCGCGATCTGATATAGGGAAACAGCGTTCTCAAAGTCTCCCAAACTTGGGGGACTTTGAGGGCCTGCACATCTTCGTTTTTCCGTCTTTTGTTATCTATGGGCTAGATCTATGGGCTAGCCCACGGGTAGCTGCTCCAACAAGGCTGCCAATATCTCCTGAATCCGTTGGTGGGAATAGGCCACCTCTGGATGGGGCTCAGCTCCAGGTTTCTGAAAATAGGGCCGTTCGCCGTTCATCTGACCCCATTCCACGGCCACCTGACGGGCAAATTCGTACAGTACCTGAGGCTGCTGCACAATATCTGTCATTAGCGATCGCAAAGCCAGCAGTGGCTCATCAAGATATTTACCTACTCGTACATCTGTCTTGATCCACCGTTTAAGACAGGGCTGCAGCGCCCCGTTGGTATCATCCAAGTGGCGATCAATAAATCCATTAATTACTGCTAGCGCCCGCAGGGGCCGGGGCACCATCGCCTGGCTACCCTTGAGAAATGAGCCCCCTTCACGACCAATGGCCTCACTCAAACTAAACTTACGCCCCGCCCGAATGTCGCGTTGCAAGTCTGGCGGCAGAGGATTTTCAGATGATGGCATTGAGCAGCGCTAGGATATCTAAAGCTACTGTATCAGAACCCCGTTGATATCCCCTTGGTGGCTGATAATGGCGGATACATACATTGGACAATCTATGCCCGGTGATAACGGCGAACTGAATCCTAGAACCTATATCCCCGATTTGCCGTCTTCAGCCGGGGTGCATCAAGACCATTTTATTGTGTGCGGTCTGGGCAGCTTAGGTCAGCAGATTATTCTCAATTTAACGAAGTTTAGTTTTGATTCGTTTGAGGTGCAAATTGCTGGCATTGATCGACATCCGATCAATGAATGGGAGGTAGAAGACCTGCCCAGTATGCTCAATCAATCCCCCATCATTGGCGACTGTCGTCGTGACCATATTCTGCAACAGGCGGGTCTTGAGAAGTGTCGAGCGGTACTGATTGTTACCAGTGATGAAAGTATCAATGTGCAAACAGCGATCGCAGTACGGCGGCTAAACCCGAAGGTACACCTTGTCGTGCGGTCGTCTCGTCAAGGCTTAAATCAGTTACTCAGTCGGCAGCTGGGTCGATTTGTGGCCTTGGATGCCAACGAGCTACCTGCCATGACCTTTGCCCTGGCAGGTCTGGAGGATAATACCCTGAGTGTCTTCAATATCGGCACGTTTCAGTTTCGGGTGGTCGAACGACAGATTACTGCCAGAGATCCTCAATATTGCAATATGCCGGTGCATCGTCTGCACCGACAGCAGATGCGGCTGCTCAATCTCAAACCCTTTAGCAACCCTCATCAGCCCATCGGCTGGGCCACCACGGCCTCATCTATGTTTCACCGCTGGCAGCCCCATGTGCGGGTGCAGGCTGGGGATACGGTGGCCTACGTGGAGGTGCAAACCCTCACCCCCAGTCAGATTGAGCATCTACCTAAACGCTCCGATCCCTGGTATAAACTCCGTCAGGGAATTCGGGATGTGCTGGATGGTGAATGGCGGCGGCGGCTGTGGACCTTTTGGCGCAGTGCTGATCAGCAGTCGTTACGGCGCATGATTGCGATCGCGTTTTCTACCGGCTTTGTGCTTTGGATTACCGGCACCATTCTGCTGTATCTAAATATCCCTACCATCAGCTTTACTAAAGCGATTGTGCTAGGGGCCATTCTTATCCTTGGCGGCTATGGTGATGTTTTTGGTGGTTTTGAAGACAGTGGTGCCCAAGGCTGGGTGCTAATTGCCTGTTTGATTATTGCGATTACCAGTCTGCTGATGGTGATTGGTGTCCTGGGTCTGCTGGCGGACCAGCTCCTCAGCTCACGATTTGAATTTTTGCAGCGGCGGCCCAAAGTACCTAAAAAAGACCATGTCATCGTGGTGGGTCTGGGGCGAGTGGGCAAACGCGTTACCCGGATTTTGCACGACCTGCGGCAGCCACTAGTGGCCATTACCCATCATTTAGACAGTCCGGCCCTGCGTAACCAAATTCCCCTGTTAGAAGGCCCGATGTTGCAGCAGCTACAAGAGGCCAATCTCTCCACGGCGCGTAGTGTCATTGCCGTCACCGACGATCCAGTGCTCAACTTAGAGGTGGCGCTGCTGGCCGCAGAAGCATTGGCCAGTGAAAATCGTCCGTTTACCCCAGTAATTCGTACACTGAGTCAACTCTTTAGTGACAATATCAAATCCTTTTTGCCCCAGGCCCGTTCGTTTTCAGTCTATGCTCTATCCGCAGAAGCCTTTGCCGGGGCTGCCTTTGGCGAAAATATTTTAGGGCTCTTTCGACTCAATCATCAGACGATTCTGATTACGGAATACACCATTGAATATGGCGACACCTTAAACAATAAACCCCTGGCAGAAATTGCCTATGGCTATGGTGTGGTTCCCATTCTGTTGCGTCAGTCTCAGCCTAACCGCCAATATCAAGACTATCCCATGCCGTCGGATGACCTGCGGGTTCATCTCAGGGACAAACTGTATGTCCTTTCGTCGATCAATGGATTGCGCCGTATTGAACGAGGAGAAATGACCTCGCCACGTCAGTGGCTGTTGGAGGTCGATCCTCCCCTCAATCCCAATATGCTTGCGGAAGCCTGTACACTCTTAGCCAAGCTATCCAATGTAGAACTAAAACGCTGCCACCAGCTGATGGCAACCCTGCCCAACACCTTGCAACTGGCCCTCTATGACTACCAAGCTTATCGCCTGATGCAAGAGCTACAACGCTGTGTGCCGATCCGTCTATCGCCCCTCCGTTAGGACTCTCTCTGATAGAGACAGCCATCCACCTATGTCCCAGCCTGACGGCACTACAACACCTTGCTACAGTAGGTTTGAATCTCTTCAGCAGTCTGATCGTGAGTTTGCAAATAGTTCTCTAACCACTCGCAGCTTTGGTTTAATAACCGCTCCAACAACTGGGTCTGACCGCCGCTAATATCTAAATCCAAATCCCATAACAACAATCGATCATCTTCTCCCACAGTGGCGATCAGCTTTTTATCTCGGCTCATGGTGAGATTTGTTACCCGATCTTGATGACCTCGCAGGGTGGTCAACAGATTTCCAGTTGATGCCGACCACAGCTTTACTGTATGGTCATAGCTGCCGGTGGCAATCAAGTCATCCCCATGGCTAAATCGAATCGATACCACACCGTCCTGATGACCCTCTAAAGTTTTAAGCAATTTCCCCTCCGCGCTCCAAAGCTTAGCGGTACCATCGGCACTGGCTGTGGCCAGGGTGTTACCATCAGCACTGTAAACAACGTCGTGCACCCATCCTTGATGGCCTTCTAATTTCTGGGGTGATTGTCCTTCTAAATTATCCCTGGCAACAATTTTATTGTCGGGGTCGTACATGATTTGGTAGACCTCTCCCTGCTGTTGGGCTGCTGCCGTTGCCAGCTTCCCGTCCAGGTTCCACAGGCTTACAAAGTGTTCCCAACCAGACGTAGCGAGGGTCTTGCCATCAAGACTAAAGGAGAGGCTCAATACATCCTTGGGTAAATCTACAATTTTGGTGAGCAAGGTACCGTCTCGTCGCCAGATGCGAACGGTGCGATCGGCAGCTCCCGTTGCAATCAGCTGACCATCGGTACTAAAGGCCACAGCGTAGACCGGTCCTTTGTGATCTGCCAAGGTGGTCACTAACTTACCGGTACGATCCCACAGTTTTACCGTATAGTCCGAACTTGCTGATGCCAGTATCTCTCCATCTGGGCTATAGCTCAAATTCCAGATCACCGAGTCGTGACCAGGCAATACCTTTAAGGATTTCCCGTCTCGATCCCACAAGCGAATCTTGTTATCAGCGCCCGCAGATGCAATCACCTGATCATCGGGAGAAAAAACAACGCTATAAACATTGGCCTGGTGGTCCCTGAGGGAGGTAATCAGCGGGCGGTCTAGCTCCCAAAGACGGATAGTGCGATCGCCACCAGCCGAAATCAGCAAGCCCTCTTGGTTGAAATGCACCCGATGGATCTGGGCGCTGTGGCCAAAGACAGTGGAAATAGGTTCTCCGGCTAAGGTCCAGGTTCTGACCGTTTTATCCCAGCTGCCAGAAGCCAAAAACTGACCGTCTGGGCTAAAGCTCACATCGTATACCAATGCATTATGGCCGCGAATGTCTCGAATAAACTGTCCCTTTGTATTCCAGAGACGAATGGTTTCATCCCAACTAGCTGATGCCACCATGGAACTATCGGGACTAAAGGCCAGCCCCTTGACCTGGGCATTGTGCCCCCGCAACGTGTGTAACAGTTTGCCATCAGGAGTATACAGGCGAATGGTGCGGTCATCGGCTCCTGAAGCTAACATCTTGCCATCAGGGCTAAATTCCACTGTACGCACAGCGGCAATGTGGGGAGTCAATGTCTTGATGGGAGTCCCATTTTGCTGCCATAGCCGCACAGTCTTATCTTCACTGGCTGATGCTAGTTTTTGCCCATCTGGTGCAAATGCCAAGGATGTTACTGGGCCTGTATGGCCTGCCAGGGTGGTTAGCAGGTTTTGCTGTTCTCCCAATTGCCAAATTTGAATCTGGCTATTTTCTAGCCCAATGGCCAAGCGCTTACCATTCGGGCTAAAGGCCACGCTGAGCACCTGAGTATCCTCAACTTGCAAAGAAGCTATTGAGGTCCCGTCTACGCTCCAAATGCGAGCGGTGCCATCGGCACTGGCCGAGGCAATCATCTGACCATCGGTGCTAACAGCAGTGTCCCAAATGATGCCCTCATGGCCATTTAAATGGTTGCGCTCGCGTACCCAGAAGATTGCCTGTTGCAAGGTGGTCACCACCTGGGCGTTATCTGAATCATCTCGTTCATTATTTTTGATGGCAATCCCGGCTCGCATCGCTTCTAAGAGCGCTTCAAAGGGTTGCTGAGAGGCGAATAGAGCAGCAGAGGTTTCTGTCTGGGCTAGGATGGTCTGAGACTCGGCTCTGGCGTGTTCTTCCTGAGCAATCCCTTTTTGGATCTGGGCGACCTTTCGTTGGTTATTGGCTTCTATACGTTTTTGATTAGCAAAAATGCCGAGTGCGATCGCAATCAAAGAAACAACACTAATCACCCCCATGCCAATCTGCTGTAGCCGAATGGCCGATCGCTGTCGGCGAATTTCCTCAGCTGCAGATGCGGTTACAAAATCCTGCTGTAGTCTGGTGGGCTGAGGCGTTTTTCCTTCGGCTTCCAACAGCCAAGTTTCAGTCTCTCGGCGGGCTTTGCCCCGCAACAATAAACTTTCATCCCGTTCCTGCTGGTCCCACTCCAGAGCCTGCACCAGCAACCGAGTGTGAAACCGCACATAGGTTGGATCACTCTCTAAAGCCCGCAACAGCGCACTCAGGTTAGTCTTAAAGGTGTTCTTTTTACTGTTGAAGTTAATCCACTGTACAGATGCCAGGGCCGGATGCAGCTCTTTAGTATTGATCGGCTGATACAACACCGTTAACATACGTTTGTTTAGACTCTGGGCATATTCAACTTCTTCAGCACAGTAGGGAGACTGGATTGAGCGTGGAGAGATCACAAACAGAAAGTTGTCGGCTCCTTCAATACCATTGAAAATTTCTGCTTTGTAATCAGCCGCGCCTGCCACAATACTCTCTTGATCAAACCAGGTGGTTTTACCATGGATCTGGAGTTCTTCATTGAGCTGACGCACAAAGTCGGCATCGGATCTGGAGTAAGAAATAAAGACGTCAATAGACTGATTAGGAGGCTGCTGTAAACTCTCTTTAATGAAGTCTTCATGCAGCGATAGGGGTTTATGCTTGCGATGTTTGCGGGCTATCCTGAGCCAGGTTTCTGCATGGTTGAGGCTATGGTCTCGCAACAACAAACTAGAATTTTGTTCATTGTGCTGCCACTTCAGAGCCTTGACCAGCAAATTCTTATGCTGTTGATAGTAATCACTGTCCTCTCGCAATTGCTTAACGAGCTTGGCCACATCCTGACGATAGGCGCTGCCATCGACATCATTTTTATTGACAAAGTTAATAAATTGAATCGCTCGTAGATCGTCAGACATTGTGTCTAGGTCTACGGGGCGCATCAAAAGGGGAATAACCTTTTTATTTAACTGCCGTGCATAGTCCAGCTCTTGCTGGCAATATTTAGAGGCTAAGGAATCGGGGGAAATCAGGTAGACCATATAGCTGGCCTCTTCAATCCCCTTATTAATTGCCGTCTGAAAGTCGGCCCCCACGCCAATATCGGTACGGTTAATCCAGGTCGTAAAGCCTGCTCGCATCAGGGACATGCGGAGCCGATCCATTAGCTGCCGATCCTTCTCAGAATAAGAGAGAAAGACATCGGTCATCAGACCGTTGGCATTTTTGATACTTTGGCAGATATATTCGCAGTGGAGGGCTGTGGGTTCACAAGGAGCTTGTTCCAGGCTAAATTCTTGCTTGAGCCAACCTTCAGCCTGTCGACGATTTTGTCCAATTAATAAATATTTAGACTGTCTTTGATGACGCTGCCAGGCTAAGGCGTGAGACAGCAACAGCGTATGCTGCTGGACATAGTCCTGCTGGCGCTCAAAGATATCGAGCAGACCCTTGAATGATATTTGGAAATCATCAATCCCTTCTCGGAAGTACACCCAGTTAATTTTGCTGATGATTGGGTGCATGTTAGAGAAGCTGGAATGCAGTCCCTTGGCCCGATAGTCCTGCCAATCGGCCTCGGTACCATTGGGGTTCCGTGTCTGCCAGGTATCCCGGTCAATGCTCTCCACATGGAGGAGGGGAATGATGCGTTTCCCCAAACGGAGGGCGTGTTCAATTTCTAACCGACAGTAGGGTGAATTGATTGAATGGGGAGCGATTACAAATAAAAAGTTCTGGCTCCGCTCAATGCCATCATCAATTTGATTTTGATAATCTACCCCCAGGGGAATATCATCAAAATCGAACCAGACGTCCAGACCTTGCTCAATAAGGCAACTATTTAACTTGCTGGCAAATGCTTTGCTATCGGCTCTACCGTAGGAAATAAATGCATCCTGTAAAGCAAATGTGGCTGATGACATGGAACTTCAAAATTCATTTCAAGTTTCACCAGGTCAGCTCATGGGGTAGATGTGCTGATGTGTGATGACCGTAATTTGCCCCTAGGCAGGTGTGTTTTTTTACATTATTAGCGTGTTTGTAAGTAAATCAAACATTGTTTGGCTAATCTCTAACTTGAATTAACACAGATAAAGCAATGGCATTCCTCCTACGTGCTCAATGACTGAATGGAGGCTTTCACCCCTCGTATATACACGCACATTACCAGGGGCTACCCACTAGACTGAACGCCGCCCAATAGTAAGGATGACTAAAATTTTGCTGGCCCGCAATAGCTAATTCAGCAGGTAGCTTTTGGACACCACCCAATCCTTGGAGCTGATCGCCATCAACCGTGATATCGCCTCGAATCATGGCCAACTGCGCCTGGCGTAGGGCTTCTGCTTTGATAATCGGCTGATTTTCCTGTAGCTGTCGATACAGCTCAATCATTAAACCTGCTGAGGCTTCGTCACTGACACTCCAGAGACTGGCGATGGAGGTTTTGGCTCCAGCCAGCACAGCAAAACCGGCAAAGCCTAGCTCAGCTGAACGATTTCCTAGGGCTGTTTGACAGGCGCTGAGGGTGAGCAGTTCCACTGAGGGGCGATTTAAACCCAGATTACGGAGCTGATCCAAGCTGAGGCGTTCGTTGTGCAGGTATAGAGAAGACTTGGATAAATCTCCAACATTAAACTCGCCATGGGTGGCTAGGTGAATGATGCCATAGGGGTTTTGCTGACGTTCCTGTTTGAGCTGATTACTGTTAAAGGCGTTGTCTCGTAATACTTTGCTAGTCCATGTAGATGCGATCGCATCCAGCTCAACCGGCACACCGGGCAACGTCGCCTGATCGGCAAACGTCGACGTCCCGGCCACCAGAGCGCTTGTATTTCTAATATCTTGATACGTTAAATCAGTCAGGCTCAAGCTGGGCATTAACCCGATGTTGTAATTCTGGATAATAAAGTTTTTCCCGTCATGTAGAGCAGCCAGGGGCAGAGAACGCAGTCCAGCATCGGTCACAAAACTAATCGTGTCGATATCGTGTTGATCTAAGTGAGGTTGCAACGGTGCAATTAGCCACTGATAAAGTGCTTGAGCCGCAATGAGATAGCTCGTATCCTCTTGAACAGCACGGCTGGGTGTGGATACCTGACGTCGTAACCGCTGGGCCATAGTCAGAATCTCTTGCCGTGTTACCCCTAAAGGTACAAAGACGGGGTCACCTGTGGCGGTAATCAGCAGTAGTTCAAGCGGAGCTGATGGTTTGGGATCGGTGAGCACATTGCCTGCCTCATCCTCAACGCCGTCAAGACCAAAGACTGCATAAATCAGCGCCGGTTTTTTACCTGTTTTCTGCTGCACTGCCAACAGCTGACTTTGGGCGCTGGTTAAATCGACTGTTGCCGTCGACAGGTCTGCCTCCAGCTGTAGATAGTCATTAAACTCTGTGGTTAGTCGATCTTCAAGTTCCGAAAAACGCTGATTCAGTGAGGCAAGGCCTGGTCGAGCTGCAACAACCGGCAGATCTTCAGATACCGCCACCGTATCCACCGTTGGATCAAGGTCATCTGTGGAGTCACTAGATTCATTGCGAATACAATCACAATCAGTCTCCTCCAGAATTTCTCTCACCTCTTCAAAGATATCTTCCGGCTCTTCCGGGGTTTCCGGCTCTTCGGGCTCTTCCGATCCCTCTGAGGTGATAATGTCAATATTGCCGACGGTTAACCCCCCCTTAAATGATGCTTCTAAGGTAATCTCACTCAGGGTTAGAGTCCCTGTGATCAGATCTCCCGCCGTCCCATTTTCCGAGGCACCTCCAATCACAAAGGGCGTATCCGTACTGCCGCCATCGTGAAAGATGCTAATGTTGCCGTTAACGTCGCCACCCTGGGTGATAATCGTATTAGACGACGGTAACACTGTGCCAATACCCAATACCAGACCTGCAAAGGCGTTGATAGTAACATCTCCGCCGCTACCGAATAGGCTACTGGCATCGATCGAGGAAAAAACAATATCGTCTTGAGCAATCAGGCCAACATCACCGGCCGGCCCAGCCAGGCTACTAAACATTGAGATACTGGTATCGATCTCACCCGCCGTAATGGATGAGACTTGTGACTCGATCAGAACATCACCGCCGACACTGTCAGAACTGGTGCTGATAGTATCAACAGAAATAGCATCTTGCGCTTTAAGCACCACATCGCCACCGGCTGGAATCTCTGGTGGAGCCCCACCGATCGCGGTTAGCCGCGCTAGAGACGTCTGTATCGGTGCAGAGATATCAATGGCACCTTGAGGAGCCAGAAGCGTTACATCTCCAGAGGAGGTACTTAAGTTGCCACTAACGGCGATGTCTCCCTGTTGCGATTCAATGGTCAACGCCCCGGCACCCGTATTAATATTGCCAGTGACCGTAATTTGCTCATTGGCTTGCAGTGTCAGCTCTAAATTGTCGAGGCTAGGCAACAAGGAGACTACTGGGATTTCCGGCTCGGTGATGATAATAGTATCTTGGCTATCGGCAATATCAGCCAGAATCTGGATCTCACCTTCAGCCACAAAGCTTAGACTGCTGTCATCGGCTAAATGGTAATCCAGCGGCACCTCTAAAATAATGTTGCCATCCCCTGGGGTATCTCCCGTGGTGCGTACTTCAACATTGCCCCCCTCCGCAAGAGCATTTTCAATTAGATCCACCCCTAATCGGGCGTCGGTCGCTAGTATGCCGACGTCAAAGGGATTAATCGGGCTAACATTGGTGGCATCAGTACCCGCCACAATGCGAATATTAGCGGGGTCTAAGAGCCATAGACCGCCCGTACCATTTGCAGCTGTGACATCTGGTGTAGTGCGGATATCTAACAGCCCCAGACTACTAGTCTCAATCAAGCCGCCATTACCACCATTCGCCCCACCCTGGCTTGATAGCTCACCCTCGGTTCTCAATAGCTCAGTGCCCCAGGCTATGATGGTGCCGCCATCTCCCAGATCTTGGGCATCCGCTCGTATCACGGAGGGCTGATCAATTACCGTGGTTGCTGCTAGAGGTACGGTGCCAGCACCCAGCTGATCCCCTCCGACTAATATGGTGCCACCCCCTGTCTCTCCAGAGGCATCCAATGATGCACCGACAAGGGCAACTTGATCGCCTAGAATACCGATGCCGCCGCCATCGACAGATAGCTGCCCGCTGATGATGGTTGTGCTGCCATCTCCAGGAATTTCCAACGCAGAGCCGGACAAACTGACTGTGCCATCTGGATTAACCGTGATGTCGGTAGCCATGCCCTGGGCACTTGCTCCGGTGAGTAAGGCCGGAACGGTTGAGGCTGTAAATCCAGAGTCTGGTGGGGCGATATCGGTTACGGCTTCAAGCTCTAAGCTTAGTAATGAACCGGTTTGACTGAGGCGGACGCGATTTTCTCCAGGAACTGCCATCACCAAAATGTCGCCATTGGGAGCCGATAGTTGGCCAGTGTTGATCACCTGTCCTCCCAGTAGCGTTAAGGACTGGCCTGACTCAACCGCTAGATTGCCTGCATTAACGACGGCACTGGCTGTTTGATTGCCAAACACGTAGCCCGTGGGAGTTCCACTTAAGATATTAAAATTGTTGTTGGCGCTCAGGATATCAAATAGCTCAGTCCCAAAGGTCAGTCCCGTCGCTGTGGAGGCTGAGAATGCTCCCCCCAAGTTGAGTTGGGCATTCTCTCCAAAGAGAACACCGGCTGGATTAACTAGATAGAGATTGGCACTGCCGTCTACTGCCAATAAACCGTCGATAATAGAAGCATTGCCACCGATGACGCGACCAATAATGTTTTCGGCAGTAATCGGGTTGCTAAACAGGGCTGTTTCCTGGGTGAGTAAGCCAAACTGCTCAAAGCTATGGAAAAGAACAGTGCTGTCTGCGGATGGATTACCGCCATCAATTTGGTAGGTATTGCCAGTTTGCTGAATGGTGGTTGCCTGGTCTGCTGCGGTAATGGATTGTGCTTGGGCGGCTGTGGCCAGACCTGGCCCTAGCAAGGTGACTAAGCAGAAAACACAGTGGCGCTTGAGCAGACAGAACATAATTGAAGGCAGATAAGGGAAAAATATAGAGGAGCAGAATACCGACTATTCAGAGATAGTGTCGGACTCAATTTGTCGAGATAAACGAGAATCAATAATTTCAATCCGTCGGTCCAACCTGGCGATTTCTGTTTCTTCTTGTAGCTGCATGTAGGCCCCACGAGCCTGGCGTAGCTGTTGCAGGGCCTCGTCGAATAATCCCATGGTGGCGTAGACATCTGCGAGGTTGACTCGTGTTGTCGCTTCACTCAGGAGATCGTTGTTGGCGGTGGCCAGGGTCAATGCTTGCCCATAGGCTTCAATGGCTAGCTGATTGAGTCCGCTTTGACTGTAGGTATCTCCCAGAGCGGTGTAAACCAAATCGGAGGCGTTGGGGTTATCTACCAATGCCTGTAAAATAGCCAAGGCATCGGCATACATTTCTTCTAAAAAGAAAACCCCCGCTTGGGCCAGGACGATCTCCTCCATCAAGTCAGCTGAGGTGAGATTTGCTGCAATCGCAGGGGTGACATCCTGTAGTTGCGATCGCAACACCGGATAATCTTCTTCGAACAACAGCTGGAACCCTGACTCGTAGTAACCATCATCCAAGTTAGACGAGATGTCAGTATCGGTGACAACCTCGATGGAATAGTAATGTCCTGCTTCCAGGGCTATCTGAGTCGGAAACGGCAGCTGATTGGTATTTTCCACGGTGGTTTCCCACAGGGCCAGATCTAGCTGGTCGCGCTCAAATGTCCAACGCCAGAGCCGGACGGTGTAGCTATTAACCTCTGCTATCGGGTTCCAAGAAATTGTGTAGGGCTGTTCTAGGCCAGGTTCTCGAATCCAGGTATTACGGGGGGAAATTACATAGGGTATGGAGGCGTCATTGCCCCCAACGATACGTCCGGTGCGTTTGCCCCCGGCGCGGGTATTAGACGCTTGGCCTCGCCGTCGGGCACAGGCCTGCCAAAAAAAACAAGCGGCCTCTGCGACCGGTGGGTTTAACATCGGTGCCACCACACCGATGCCCAAAACCAGAGTTAACCCCAGGGCACAAGAACGTCGAGGATAGGTGGGCAAGAGGGGCTGCAGCGCTTTCAATAGCTGCGGCGGTCGTGGCCAGAGTCGTGTTAAAGATTGAAACATGGTAGTCACCCTTTACGTAAGCGATAGGTCATATAGCCCACTGCACTGCCGGTAATCCCCCAGCCGATCAGGGTAGGAACCCACGGTACCCAAACAACCGGACCCACCATGAAACCATAGCAAGCCAGGGTTAATAAGCTGATTGAGCCGACACTGGCTAATAACAACGGCCCCAGCCTGACAAATCGCCAAAAGACCACCCCGCCCACCCCGCACCAGACTAAAATCCACACGGCTTCTCCCATAAAGGGCCACCAGCTGATCAGGGGGCGATCTTCTAAAACAGCATTGATCAGCTGACTGGTCATTTGACCATGGAGATATACGCCCGGGATGGAATCGCCATAGGGGGTATTAAAGTCGTCGGAGTTGCGATCGCTAAAGTCCGTGTAGCCAATCAGGATGATGCGATCGCGAATAAGTTCGGGCTCTACCTCGTTTTGAATCACCGCATCCAGAGAAACCTGCGGGGCAAAGTCCTTGAGTCGAGCCCCCTCTGTCTGGGACCCCGGAACCTTATAGGTACGGAAATTTAGTAGGGTTTGGTACCCGATCAGGTCACTCCATCCTATCCCGCCAGTACTACCACTGTAGGCCGTACCATTTCCGTAGAGCGCAGGAGGCTCGACCCCCCCTAAATCAATTGTGTCAATAAACGTTTCACCGTCTATTTCGCCATAGTTAACCTCGTAGTCAATGTTTTCAGCCTCTAAATACTTTTGGGCCAACAGCAAGCTAAAGGATGCCTCAGACACACAGCTACCCTGAGCTGCTGCTGACGGATCTAGATAAAGATAATGGCGGCGTACAGTTTTACCACCGTCGATCAAAAAGTTAGCAAACCCGACACGGGGAACTGGAATTTCATTGCCAATCTCAGCGGCTGGATCAATGGCGGTCTCACAAATGCCTACCAAATTCTCTGTCTCGGCTAATCCTTGTGTTAATGCCCCCTCAGATGGAAAGTCACGGAAAAAATCTAGACCGATCAGCCGAGCCCCATGACCGTTAAGCACGTCAAGCGCTTCCCGCAGAGCCTGGTCGGGAATGGTCCCAATGCCGGGTTCGTAGCGATTGGCAATGATTTGTTCCCGTAACCACCGACCGCTGGCGCTATCGACTTTAACAATTAGCAGACGTTCATCCTGGTCAACATTATTGGGGCGCAGCCGCAAAAGCTGATCATAGGCGTGGGTTTCTAAGGGCTGCAGACCACCAAATAGCCGAACTACAGAAACAGCGATGGCAGTCACAGCCGTGGCCAGAGCCACAGAGCGGACTTTGATTTTTTTAAATGGCAGTGCCTGGCTGGCCTTGATATAGGCTTTTTGTAATGCTGTTACCGGCGGTGTTTTATTCGCGGCTTGCTGAAGCCAGCGTTCTGATTCCGCTAGATCCTTGCCCCGTAGTAAAAAGCTATCATCCCGCTGAGATATATCCCATTCAGAGGCTTTGACTAAAAGTCGGGTGTGCGATCGCACATGGTATGGTTCGCTTTCTAACGTCCGAAACAACTCCCCAAAGTTCACCAAAAAGTCGCCATCATGCCGCCGAAAATCACTCCAGGGCAGAGATTCAATCCCTTCTGGCAGACTGGATTTAATCACATCCCGATAGATCACCGGCAAAATCCGCTTATGTTGTGAATGGGCGTAGGCCAGCTGGTTTAAACAGGGCTGGCAGCGCACAGAACTCGGTGACATGACAAACAAAACCGTTTCAGTATTGTCGATCAGCTGATGAGTATCCTCCAGTCGATCCGTTTCCCCAGCTGATCCTTCAGGCGATAGCCAGGCGCTTTTGCCCTGAACTAATAGGGTTTCATTGAGTCGCTGAGAGAAATCAAAGTCATCAATGTGATGAATAAAAAACACCCCTAAGGTTTGATCGGGAGATTGTTTTTGGCTGGCATCTAAAAACGCCAGCTGTAGTGATAAAGCCCCATGTAGGGTACGACTCTCAGCTGTTGTAGCCCAGGCCAGATAGGTGTCTTGCATCTGACGCTGTAACAACAGGCTGGGGTTATGGCGTTGTCGTTCCCATTTGAGCGCGCGCACCAACAGTCGTTTATGCTGATTATGATACGGAGCATCTCGCCGGATTGTCCGTAGTAGCTCCGCCATATCTTTCTCTAAATCTACCGACGCCTGGTTGTCGGCCAGATTAATAAATTGAATTTTACGAATGGTTTCTGGAATCAAATTCAGATTGACATCTTCCACCACCATGGGAATCACTCGTTTGTTGAGATCTAATGCCTGGTGAATTTCCTCCTGACAGTAGTCTGATGCCAGAGAGTCTTGAGAGATCAAATAGACAACATTGTCAGCTTCTTCTATGCCCCGCCGGATAGCCGTTTCAAAGTCTTCACCCATACGAATATCTACCGTATTAGTCCAGACCGTAACCCCAGCCTGGAGCAAGTGATAGCGCACAATCTCTTTAGTAGTTAAATCTTCTTCGGCATAGGAGATAAAGACCTGGGTCATACCGCCATCAGCGGCCTTAATACTCTCAGTAATAAATTCTGCCTGTACAAGACTGGGAATACAAGGTGGTTGCTCATTTAAAAACTCTTGCATCAGCCAAGCTTGAGCCCTTAATCGCTCTTCTCCCATCAGCAGATAAGAGGCTTGATTTTGGCGTCTTTCCCAGGTCAGAGCACTAATTAAAAGTTCGGTATGCTGATGTACGTAGTCTTCGTGATGACGACACAAACTTATCAGTTTGTTAATTGCCTCGGTCAAATCATCTAGGCCTTCACGGGCATTGAGCCAATTAATTTTACTGATGCCGGGGTGCAGATTGGGGAAGCTAGAATGCCTGCCCGCAGCTCTGTAGTTCTGCCACTGCTCATCATTACCGTTAGGATTTCTTGTTTTCCATGTAGAATAATCAATCTCTTCCACATGTAAAATCGGAATAATTCGCTTGTTATGCTTCAGCGCCAGGGCAATTTCTTTAGCACAATAGGGGGAGTTAACTGAGTGGGGAGCAATTATAAAAATAAAATTGTGGCTTTTTTCAATCCCGTCGTTGATCTGTTCCTGGAAGTCTACACCCAGGGGAATATCGTTTTGATCAAACCATACTTGAAACCCTCTATTGTTTAACTGCTGGCACAGATCGCTAGCGAAAACTTTGCTGTCAACGCGACCATAGGAGATAAAGACATCGTAAAACTGATTAACTCCCTGGCTAGCTTGGATATAGGCGATGTGTAAATCGGTGGGCGTACTTCCAGCTGGGGCCGGTTCTGATAGCCAAGCCTGTGCTTGAGTAAAGTCCCCAGACCGGAGCAGAAACTTGCGATCGCGTCTCTGTTGTTCCCAAGCCAGTGCCTTCACCAACAGGCGTTTATGCTGCTCCACATAGTCTGCTGACAGTCTCAGTGTACGGATCAGCTCATCCACTGCCCGATTGAAGTGAATATCAGACGCTAGAGAAGAAAAATCAATAAACTGCAGCATCTGCAGATGAGTTGGCAATGTGGCCACATCCATCGACTGTACCAACAGCGGAATGATCCGTTTGTGATAACGACGAGCGTAGGCAAGCTCCTGCTGACAATATTTTGAAGCTAAAGAATTTGGCGAGAGTAATAAAACAATATTGTCAGCTTTTTCGATGCCCCGATTAATCGCTACCTGAAAGTCTTCAGCTGTGGGAATATCCACGGTGTTAATCCAAGCCGTGAAACCCTCACGCATCAGGCGCTTGCGAATCTTTTCCTGAATTTCCATATCCTCTTCGCTGTAGGATATGAAAATCTGAGTCATCTGGTCATTGGCAGCCTTGAGACTTTCTGTAATAAATTCACAGTGTAAATCCGTCGGTATGCAGGGCGGTTGCGCATCCTTGAAGCGTTTGTTTAACCATGCCTCTGCCTGAGCTAGGGCCTCTGTATCAGTTAATAAATAGTTAGCCTGACGTTGGTGCTGCTGCCAGCTTAAAGCATTCTGCAGTAGCTGAGTATGCTGACGTACGTAGGCTTGCTGACGGGTCAAAATTGCTTGTAAACCGGCTATCCCCGTCTCAAAATCGTCAATTCCTTCCCGAAAGTACACCCAATTAATCTTGCTAATCTCAGGGTGCATATTGGGAAAGCTACTATGCACTCCTTTTTCCTTAAGCGCATACCAGCCGCTGATATTGGCATCAGGGTTGCGCTGTTGCCAAGTTTCATAGGTAATCTCTTCAACATGCAACAGGGGAATAATACGTTTGTTACAGGCTAACGCCAGCTCGATTTCTTGCGCACAGTAGGGGGAGTTAACCGAATGGGGAGAAATAATGAAGAGAAAATTATCCGCCTTTTCAATCCCGTCATTAATTTGATTTTGATAGTCCACTCCCAGGGGAATATCATCAAAGTCAAACCAAACCGCTAACCCTGCTTTAATCAGATAATCGTTGATTTGCCTGGCAAACTGACGACTATCTGCTCTGCCATAAGAAATAAAGACATCTTGCAGAGAAGACGAGGATAATGTCATGAGATTTTCAGTATCAGCGTGAAAGTACTCTGCGGTTGAGGGGTGTGTCAATCCCCAAAGCGATACGTTACCAGTTTAGGCTGAGATTAAGTCTATACTCAGTTCCGCAGATTAGAAACAGATTAAAACCCGTAGTCCCAACGTGCTCGATATCCCCGCGCATCAATGTGGGTAAACACGGAGGCACTGGCCAGGCCGCCGCGATCGCGCCACCAGGGTTCTAGCTTACGGTTTACTTCCGGTGGAGAAATTCCTTGCACCACAAAATCAACAGCATCCCCCGAGAGATGACGAGAACGAGTCGCTCCACCTGCTTTACGGTTTGAGGTTGGATCTCGATACCAGGAATTAACCGTAATCGGACGTCCTCCCAGATAGTCCCTTACTTCTTCCATCGCTTCAGCGATTTTGAGGATGCCATTGACCACATTCTCATCGACTGGAATACGGTTGCCATTTTTAGTGGCTTCGGCCCAGCTAAAGTGACCGTTAGTCAGAATAGGATCGCCCAGGTAGACTGTACCGAGTTTAGGGACGGTAATGGGGCGACCGCGATCTCGATCGGCGATCTTAGTTTCAGGCTCAACCGGAGGGTCTTGCGGTTTGTTATTCGGCTCAGTCCCTTCCAGCTGAATATGCTGGGCAAATACATACCAATCAACCCGATCGTTTTGCCCCATTAAGACGCCATCTGGAATCTGAATCTTGACATGATTTGTCTTGTCTGGCTCATCATTCAGCAACTGTAGTCGGGTGCCTGCACTGACCAATATTTTGTCACTTTCTGGTAGTTTGAAGCCTTGCTCTGGGCTTACCTTAAATAGGGTGTCCGCCAATACCAACATCTCGGTAGACCCTTGGGCATCCCCCACATCGATTAGCTGCTGAGCCTGAAGATAGTGAATAATAGCTGCAGCACCGATGCGAGCTGTTTTGTCTGTGACTACGTTGGTACCACCCCAGACAAAAGTAGAGTCCTTACCTGCGCCGCCACGAAACCCATTCCACAGATCAAAGCCCCATAAAAATGCCCCCAGGGTGCGAGTCTTAGCCTGATGAAATTTTTTGGCAATCAGAGTGTCGGTGACCTGACGTTCAAACTGAGCAGGCTCGCGAAAGTTCCATTCGCTATAGTGCAAAATTCCAGCAAACCACCAGGGCATACCTGTGGCTTTTTCAACGGCTTCGTAGTGCGATCTCAACTGCACCATACGCCCTACAATCCCTCTGACCGTAGGCTCCACATCTGACTGAAGTGCGCAATGCTCAAACGCTGACCTATACTCTGTCTCCAATTTTTTTAGAGTCAAATCCATAGAGTTAGTAGATGAAACAACAGAGATAGATAGCTCTTAAGAGAAACTAGGCAAAAACCACAGAATATACTGAAAGTAAGCGGCAAAAAGATATCAGTACTCTTCTTCCTAAAAAGAACTCCTACAATCCCATTAAACCCTACATTTCAAAACCATCAGGCGCGGTTGATAGGCATCATTGCGATTCAACAAACGGGTAACATTTATAAAAACTTCATGGCATCTCAAATAATCGAATTTATACTTTAGCGATGGTGTCCTAATAAAACAAACAAGATAAATTGTTCGTAAGTTAATTTTTATAAATTAAAGCGTTAATCCCTGAAGCGAAAGCGTGTATTTTTCTAGGCAGAATCCCTTTGCCAAAAAGCTTGCCCTTAACCCGCATCTAGTCAAAATATTAAGATGGCCAAAAAAAATAGTTACAGCGACTATCTCAAGCAAACCTTAGGTGGCTTGATTGACAAGCTGGACATCTCGGATTTGCGTAAGGAGTTTCTCAAAAATCGCTGGCTAGACCAGGTTATGTGGCTGGAAGGACGAGCCACTAAGGAACGTAACCAACACTTTAGACTCCGGATGATCACCATCATCGGGGGTGTTCTGGTCCCAGCCATGGTGGGTTTCAGAAGTCCAGACAATCAGAGACTTGAGCGCACAATTGCCTATCTTGCCTTTGGCGTTAGTCAAGCAGTTGCTATCTCCGCCGCAGTGGAAGAGTTTTTTGGGCATGGTGACAAATATCGTAACTATCGCAGTACAGCCGAAAGCATGAAAATCGAGGGCTGGCAATATATGCAACTGGCTGGCCCCTATCGCAAATTCAAAGCTCACTCAGCTGCCTATAAAGCATTTGCCCAGCGAGTAGAGTCCTTTATTCAGAAAGATGTAGAAGGGTTTGTTGCTCGTTTAGAAGAGAAACAAGAAGACGACAAACGGGATGCTGATGAGGCGGCCAATAACGCTGAAAAAGCACTAATGCGTCTTAATCAGGAGTTAGAAGAACGCGCCCAGCAATTGGAGATAGAAAAAGCTCGATTGGCTGAGCAACAGGCTAGCAGACCACCCCAAGCAATAGACAGTAGCGGTTATTCAGGGACTTTGCTGGACATTCAGATGCCCCCCTCTCCAGAAGGAGAAACCATTGAAACAGACAGTCCGGCTGAACCCCTGACTCAAATACAGTCCCTGATGTCGACCGCCGCCACACCTAGTCGCCGTCAGGCATCCAAGAAAAACATTCGGGTAACTAGCAATTTACCCCCCTTGGGTCAACATGCACTGGAATGGCAAGAAACCGTTGACTTTCAGGCTCTCAAAACAATTTTGACCGAGCAAAATAGCGTTTTAGATGGTGAAGCCAACGGTGGCTCTGGCGGCGGTGTGGCCGTTGCTGCCGAATCTCAGCTCACCACACCGGATGAGGTGTCCCAGATTTTGGAATGTCCGTTAGAAGACTGCAAAGTCTATTTGCCTGGCATCCTCGCCGCGATGAAAAAATATGACATCTTAGACAATAAGGTGCTCATTGGCATCCTCGCCACCATTCGTATTGAGACAGGTGGGTTTAAACCTGTCCATGAATGGGGCGGAGAGAGCTATTGGAAACGTTATGAAGAGCGAGCCGATTTGGGGAACGTCAACCCTGGAGATGGCATCAAGTACCACGGTCGTGGTTATATCCAGCTAACCGGTCGGGCCAACTACAGCACCTATGGCAAAAAACTGGGAGTAGATCTTGAAGGGAACCCAGATCTGGCCATGGACCCTGAAATATCAGCTCTGGTTTTAGCTTGTTACTTTGAAGAACGTGGCGTAGCCGATGCTGCTCGTGAGGGTGACTGGCGACGAGTACGAAAGTTGGTTAACGGCGGCTATCATGGCTGGGATGTTTTCTCAAAATATGTTGAGCGAGCTCGAGCTCGCTTGGCATAAGTTTTACGTCATCTAAGGTTAACGTTCTTAAATTGCTACAGACTTACCAAATTGATTGACTAACAGTAGGATATCTGCATCATGTGCACAACCGCTTCAGGCTCTGTGTGATTTTGCGTATATTCTTTACGTACATGCCTTAAAACCAGATCCTGATACCGATAAACTTTTATGGTTCTGCAGGATAGGGGTATTTTGAGGGTGTAATTGGGTTAGACGCACAGATCATCTGGCCGCTTTTGTTAAGAGATATACAAAATGCCCAAAACTTCAGTGGACAAACTCGTTGAACATACGTTTTCCAATGGGCAGATTGCCAAAATCCTTAAGGTGGCCGCTGGTACTGACTATGAACAAGCACTATCACTAGCGGGCTTGCAGGGGCCTACGCCAACTCTGCTAGTGATAGGTGGAGCCAGTCACATGAGTGATGAAAGCCAAACTAAGCTGCTGCAATTTTTTAATGGCACGTTGGCAACCCTGTCTGCAAGGGTGGGTCTTACTGTTTTAGATGGTGGTACTGATGCAGGTGTCATCCATATGATGGGACAAGCACGTCACCATGTAGACGGTCAGTTTAATTTGGTCGGCGTTGCTCCATTGAGCCGGGTCATTTTTCCCATCGGTAGTCCGCCGCCCCAGACTGCTAATGATCAAATGTATCCTCCGGTCGAGTTAGAGCCTCATCACACCCACTTTTTTCTAGTTCCAGGCGAAGACTGGGGTAGCGAATCACGTTGGCTCGCAAGATTTTCTTCGGTTTTAGCCGGGCATTTTCCTTCCATGACTATCCTTATTAATGGTGGTCAGGTTTCCCTGAAAGATTTAAGGCTTAACCTGGAGCTGGGTAGGCAAGTGACTATCATCGCTGGCAGCGGTCGTTTAGCCGATGCCATTGCAGGGACCATTAGCGGGCTCACCCCGTCCGACGATGAAACTATTCAAAACCTGGTTGATGTTTACTACCCTAGCCAGCTATCAGTTTTCGATATCTTATCCAGCCCATTAGATGACCTAAAGGCTCAGTTAGATTTGTATTTTGATTGCTAATAAATAGGTTATAAGGATGTCTGGCAGCTATCGCTTAACCCTGACTGTGACTGATTTTTCCGGGCTCTCAAAAGGTAGTGGAATCAATAATTAAGAATTAAAATCAGCCATTAACAAGGTATGCTAGAGTTCTATGGCAATATGTTGCTACTCTGGCAACACTCGGTTTTCGGTACGATACGCTCACGGTTCAACTCGACCAGTTCAATTAGACTTCGATTTGATTACTAGAGGGGTCTCCCGTATAACTCGTTGCATATTTACCCTAGGAGATTCTCTATGTCCATTTATGTTGGAAACCTGTCCTACGATGCCACTCGTGACGACATTGATGCTGTCTTTGCTGAGTATGGAAAAGTCCAGCGTGTTCATCTACCCACCGATCGTGAAACCGGTCGTCCTCGTGGCTTTGCCTTTGTAGAAATGTCTTCAGAAGACGAAGAAACAGCTGCAATTGAGGCCCTAGATGGCGCAGAGTGGATGGGCAGAGACCTGCGAGTTAACAAGGCGCGCCCTCGTGAACAGCGCGGTGGCGGCGGTGGCGGTCGTTTCTAAGCCAAAATCTGTCTAATCCGGGTTATGTGTTGTACACTCGACCCTGTTCTATCATGGGGCAGTTGGTCTGCCCCATTTTTGTCGTTAAAGGAGAATACTATGGCCCAGGTTATCCTTGGGGATGATGAAGGTATTGAATCAGCGCTGCGACGATTTAAGCGTAAGGTTGTACAGGCGGGCATTTTTTCGGATATGAAAAAGCATCGCTATTTTGAGACACCGGCTGAGAAGCTAAAGCGTAAGGCGATCGCAAAGCATCGTCAGAAGCGTTGGAGTCGTAATCGCAGTAACCGCAATAACAGTAATAGAGACTAGGTCGTAAAGGGCTACGTTTCAATCTAATCAATATCTGTTGACAAAAAGTCGATATCGGGTCTGTTTGAGTTCGAACAGGCCGATATCGGCTTTTTAGTTTTGGACTTATGTAGCAGGCAAGGAGTTGGTTAGGCAGGATAATTTAGAACCTTGAAACTTTGCTACTTCAGGCATCTTCTTGATTCTCTCACTCTTTTGCCGTGGTGTCCTTGACTATAGTTCTAGCGTCCTGCCGTTGTTAGTAGCAGCGGATACTTCACACCAAATAATCCTGCAATGCTTTAACCGCTAAAGTCTCCTTTTGTAAGGAACGAATAGCTTCGATCGTGGCCCGAGCCCCTGACAGGGTAGTAATTGTAGGAATCTTATAGTCAAGGGCCGTGCGGCGAATCATCCGATCATCTTCCTGGGCGGTAGCACCTGTTGGTGTATTGATAATCAGCTGAATTTCCTTGTTTTTGATGGCATCAAGCACATGGGGTCGTCCTTCATGCACCTTGTAGACGAGCCCCACATTTAAACCGTGAGTCTGTAATACCCGTCGGGTGCCCGCTGTGGCAATGAGTTGAAATCCCAGTTCGGCTAGTTCTTTGGCGATGGGGACGACGGCTTCTTTTTCCCGATCATTCATGGAAATGAAGGTGGTGCCTGTCAGGGGTAGCTCCTGGCTAGCGGCTAGTTCAGCTTTTGCAAAGGAGCGGCCAAAGTCTATATCGATGCCCATGACTTCACCTGTGGAGCGCATTTCTGGCCCCAGAAGGGTGTCGGTACCGGGAAACTTGCTGAAGGGTAAAACCGCTTCTTTTACCGAAATGTGAGTGGGGATCACTTCTGAGGTGATGCCCACATCTGCCAGGGTTTGCCCAGCCATAATTAATACAGCGGCCTTGGCCAGAGGAATCCCGGTAGCTTTAGAGACAAAGGGAACTGTTCGAGAGGCTCGAGGATTGGCTTCTAAGATATAAACTTTGTCATCTTTGACCGCAAACTGGATATTCATTAACCCCACCACTTCCAGTGTCTTGGCTAGCTTGACGGTCCAGTCGCGAATCACACTCAGGGCTTGCTTGCTGAGGGTCATGGTCGGTAGGGAACAAGCAGAGTCTCCAGAATGAATTCCCGCTTGTTCAATGTGTTCCATGATGCCCCCGATCACCACCTGACCAGTGCGATCGCAAATGGCGTCCACATCCACCTCAATCGCATTTTCTAAAAATCGATCGATCAAAATTGGATGATCGGGAGCTACTTGCACAGCCGTCGTCATGTAATGCTTAAGATCTTGATCGGAATAGACCACTTCCATGGCCCGACCACCCAACACATAGCTCGGGCGTACCACCACTGGATAGCTGATTTTTTGCGCAATTTCCAAGGCTTCCTGATAGCTACGAGCAATCCCGTTAGCTGGCTGTGTGATCTCTAAATCCCAAAGAATGTGTTCAAACCGTTCTCGATCTTCAGCGGTGTCAATGGAGTCAGGAGACGTACCCCAGATCTTAGTTTTAATCGGATTGCCGTTGACCTCAGGGTCGCTGACCAGATAGGCCTGTAGCGGCACCGCCAGCTTGAGTGGGGTTTGTCCACCAAATTGGATAATGACCCCTTCTGGATTTTCCGCCTCAATAATGTTGAGCACATCTTCCTTGGTGAGGGGTTCAAAGTAGAGGCGGTCGCTGGTGTCGTAGTCGGTGGATACCGTTTCTGGGTTGGAGTTGACCATGATGGTCTCAAAATCATTGGCCTGCAGTGCATAGGAGGCATGACAACAACAGTAGTCAAACTCAATGCCCTGGCCGATGCGATTGGGGCCGCCCCCTAAAATCATGACCTTACGTCGCTCTGACGGTTTAATCTCCGTCTCAGCTTCGTAGGTGGAATAGTAATAGGGTGTATAAGCTTCAAACTCGGCTGCACAGGTGTCAACAGTCTTGTAGACCGGGATCACCCCTAGTTCTTTACGCCGTGCCCTTACCCGATCCTCATCGGTCTTGGTGGCATAGGCAATTTGGTGATCGCTAAAGCCCTGTTGTTTCACTGCCATCATTTGTTCGGCTGTGATCTTGTCTAAGGCAGTGCGCTTTAACCATTTTTCAGTGACCAGCAGGTCTTGCAGTTTGTCGATAAACCAGGGATCAATCCCCGTTAGTTCGTAAATATCCTGGGGGCTGAGACCGAGTTGTAGAGCATGGCGCAGGGAGAAAACCCGGTCTGGATTGGGCGATCGCAAGCTGGAGCGCACTTTAGAAATGGTCGGTAGGTTTTCGTTGCGATCGCAGCCCCAGCCAGCCCGACCGGTTTCCAAGGAACGCAGAGCCTTCTGAAAGGATTCCTGGAAGGTCCGACCAATGGCCATGGCCTCCCCCACCGACTTCATCTGAGTCGTTAGCAGTGGCGCACTCCCCGGAAACTTTTCAAAGGCGAACCGAGGAATCTTTGTCACCACATAGTCAATTGTGGGTTCAAAGCTGGCGGGCGTTTTTTGGGTGATATCGTTAGAAATCTCGCTGAGTGTGTATCCCACCGCCAGTTTTGCCGCAAACTTAGCAATGGGAAATCCAGTCGCTTTAGAGGCCAGAGCAGAGCTGCGAGATACCCGTGGGTTCATCTCAATGACAATTACTTCTCCGGTATCCGGGTTGACCGCAAACTGAATATTAGAACCACCCGTTTCCACCCCAATTTCACGAATGATTTTGATAGAAGCATCCCGTAGCCGTTGATATTCCTTATCAGTCAGCGTTTGAGCTGGGGCTACAGTAATCGAATCCCCGGTGTGAATACCCATGGGATCAAGATTTTCAATCGAGCAGATAATGACTACGTTATCGGCTAGATCGCGCATTACCTCCAGCTCGTATTCTTTCCAGCCCAATAGCGATTTCTCAATTAAAATCTGTGAGACTGGGCTCGCATCCAAGCCAGACTTAGCAATTGTTTCAAATTCTTCTTGGTTGTAGGCAATGCCGCCACCAGTGCCGCCCAGGGTAAAGGCAGGGCGAATAATTAAAGGATAGCTGCCAATATCTTGGGCAATAACCTGAGCCTCATCCATGGTTTCTGCCAAGCCAGACGGACAGATACCCACGCCAATCCGCTCCATGGCCTCCTTAAACAGGCGACGGTCTTCTGCCATCTCAATGGCATTGAGCTTAGCGCCAATCAACTCGACATCATGCTTGGCTAAGACACCCTCTTTAGCCAGACTCACCGCCAGATTTAGTGCGGTCTGCCCTCCCATCGTCGGCAGTAGCGCATCCGGTTTTTCCTGCTCAATTACCCGAGTGACTAATTCTGGGGTCAGGGGTTCAATGTAGGTCCGATCCGCTGTTTCTGGATCGGTCATGATCGTGGCCGGATTGGAGTTAATTAGCACCACCTCATACCCCTCTTCCCGCAAAGCTTTACAAGCTTGCGTGCCGGAATAGTCAAACTCACAAGCCTGACCAATGACAATCGGACCGGAACCAATTAACAAAATTTTGCTGAGGTCGTTTCGGCGAGGCATAGGCGGGCGTTGAAAAAATCAAGGGTCTATTCGGGGCTCCTGATAGGCAGAACCCGAATCAACAAATCCAGATTATTGTAGGGCTTTCTTTCACCCCCTAAGCGGACATTTTTTGAGGAGTTTGTAATCAGCTTGGGATCAGTCAATATTTACGCGGGGCTATGTGCACTGGCTGTACGGGCTAAGAATTCCTGAATTTGGAGCGTATTTAACCGATATTGTTACGAGGATTGCTCTGGGCTTGTACCAAAATACAGACACTTAAGCAGGCTATTTTGTCTTGAATGATCCCTAAACACATATCTACAGGTGTAAGAAATTAACAGTCGCTGCTCACATAAAAAGACAGGATTGGTGAGTTGCATGTCGAACCCACCAATCCTGTCAATCAACTAGCTGAGACTAGGGGCAGCTATCAGCAATTAGCCTTCGCCGCCTTCGCCACCTTCGCCACCTTCACCGCCTTCGTCGCTTTCGCCGGTGACTGCCTCTTTGGTATCTTCGACAGCACCCTCAACGGTTTCTTTAACTTCACCTGCTGTGTCCCCAGCGGCATCCACGGCCTCGCCTGCAGCATCAACAGCCTCGCCTGCGGCATCGACAGCTGCATCACCGGCAGTATCTACAGCTTCACCAGCGGCATCCACGGCCTCACCCGCAGCATCAGTGGCGTCGTTGACCGCATCGGTAGTACCACCACAAGCAGCTACTGCCGCTGCCACACCCAGACTCAAAAATAATTGAATTGCACGAATCTTCATTTTGCTATCTCCGTTTTGATTGGGATGGTCAAACCATCAGGAAATCATTTTGCCTACAAACGACATCTTTCCTTCCTTTGATAAAAAAAACTGTTGTAATCGCTGGGTTTGAATAAGTCAGCTATGGCTAAGGATGGAGGAAGGAAGAAGGAGAGATGAAGAAAATATCTGAAATAGTCAAGTTTTAAGGCTCTAAATCGTCTTAGCTAACCCGTCATCGGCTATATCAAATGAATTTCAAGTATACGAACGCCGTTACGTAAATCGGTCATTAATGCAGCAATGGGTAGTTGTGGCTATATGATTACCGTAGGTGTTATTGCTCTCTAGTCTCAATAACTGCCCTCTACTAATACGCTTTGATTGCACCAACCCCTATGCCTACGGCCTCCCAGGTTTCTGATTCAACATCAACGGTTTTAGCAACGGTATTACAGCTCCATCAAGTCACTAAGCAATACCATCAGCAGACCGTACCTGCTATCGATCAGGTTAGCCTTCAACTGCACCAGGGTGAGCTGCTAGCTCTGTTGGGCCCGTCGGGCTGTGGTAAAACTACCTTGTTGAGAACCATTGCAGGTTTTGAGACCCCTGAAAGAGGATGGATTGAATTGGCTCAGCAGCCAGTGTGTGGTCAGGGTGCCACTGTTCCTCCTGAGCGTCGTGATGTTGGTATTGTTTTCCAGGATTACGCTCTGTTTCCCCATCTGTGTGTGTTTGACAATGTTTCCTTTGGTCTTAAGCATCTCAGTCGTCATCGGCGATTGTCCAACAATCAAATTCAAACCTCAGTCAAAGAGGCGATTCATTTAGTAGGGCTAGCGGGGTTTGAGCGACGCTATCCCCATGAGTTGTCTGGGGGCCAGCAACAGCGGGTTGCCCTGGCACGGGCGCTAGCGCCACGTCCTTCGTTGGTCTTGCTAGATGAGCCTTTCAGTAATCTGGATGTGCAGGTGCGGCTCTATTTGCGTCAGGAAGTTCGTAGCATTTTAAAGGGAGTAGGGGCTTCCGGCATCTTTGTTACCCACGATCAGCAAGAGGCCCTGGCGATCGCGGATACGGTTGCAGTCATGCGAGCGGGCCGTATCGAACAATTGGGTAGCCCTGAAGAGATTTATGAGCAGCCTGCGTCTAAATTTATTGCTGATTTTGTAACCCAGGCTAACTTTATTCAAGCCCATCGGTCGGCTGAGGGATGGCAAACGATCTTGGGGTTAGTGGATGACTCGATGGTGCAGCCAACTGATCAGGGATCAGGTAGCTTAATGCTGCGTCAAGAAGAGCTGCATCTCGAATCGGTAGATACTAACGAAACAGCATTGGTGATTTGCGATCGCGAATTCCTGGGTCGTGAGTATAAATACACCATCGTTCACCCCACCGAAGGGAAGCTGCAAGCACGAACCCCCGCTCGTTTCGATGTGGGCCAGTCTGTGAAAATTATGATCAAGCCTCACCCTGCGAGCTTGCGCGTGTTTATCTAGACACCGATCAATCAATACACACTAAAGATAGAAAGACTCACAACTAATCCCGAAGAGAAAGCCACGTCGCTAACATGAGCGACAGAAGTCAATAGTTGTTATATCCCAGTCAAAGTCTCACGCCGAAGTCCAGCCCTGGCATGCTGGAGACTATCTGACTATCAACAACTCTCAACAATTCAGCACTAACAACAATATTGCTCACATTAGCTAGCATGAGCCAACAATGCCTGGCGCATCACATCAACCGGGGGTGTTTGCTGTATCCAGATTTCTAAGGCGGCAGCTCCCTGTTGCACCAACATTTCTAAGCCATCAAAGGTCACCAATCCAGCGGCTTGCGCCAGACACAGTAGTTGAGTGGGACGTGGTGTGTAGATCAAGTCATAAACAATAGTTTGCTGCGCCAGTAAATCAAGTTGTGAGGCTTGCAAGGGAGTCGCCTCAATGTTGGGAGCCATGCCAATAGGGGTTGTGTTTACCACTAGGCCTACCCCTGGTAGCAGTTGGTCCAATGCGTGCCAGGGATGAACCGACACACTCGGTTGTAACGAGGACATCTGCCAACTTTGGGCAAATGCGTCTAGTTTGTCAATGTTGCGACCCACCACCAAAATTTCTGGACATCCCAGCTGATGGCAAGCTGCGACCACCGCACGGGCAGCCCCACCATTTCCCAGAATCAGGGCGGGTGAATTCGTCCAATCTTGTCCCAGGGCCTGTAATGGTGCCACAAAACCAGCGGCGTCTGTGTTGGTGCCGCACCAGCCTCGCTCACTCCACCACACGGTGTTAACCGCTCCAATAGCCTGGGCTACTGCCGAAACCTCCCTCAGCAATGGCATGATGGCTTGCTTGTGGGGGATGGTGATGTTAAACCCTTGTAAACCTATGGCTGCAAAGCCATCAATAGCCGTTTTAAGCTGCTCTGGCGCAATGGGAAATGGTAAGTAGACATAGTCGATGCCCAGGGTTGCGATCGCAGCATTGTGCATAATTGGCGACATTGAATGCTTGACCGGATCACCAATCACCCCCAGCAGCCGAGTTGTGCCTTTAATCGTCAACGGTTTGATAACCACAGGTTTATGTTGTGAAAAGATGCGTAGCGCTCCCAATTACTTATAATGAAACCTGCTACCTGGCAAGACATCTGAACCTTTCGGACGTTTTCACCAGAGCAATGTCTGCTCACCAACCACCAGATTTACACCCGCAACTGCCGTGACTGTCACTCCGCTTTCTTCCTCCGTTTCACCTCAACTGACTGCAGCTGAGGTGCGCCCCGATAAGCTAGGCCGCTTTGGCCGCTTTGGTGGCAAGTATGTACCCGAAACCTTAATGCCTGCCCTGACGGAGCTGGAAGAGGCTTTTTATACCTATCGCAATGAGTCTGAATTTCAAGCAGAGCTAAATGGATTGCTCAAGGATTACGTGGGACGAGCTAATCCGCTTTATTTTGCTGAACGGCTCACCGATTATTACGCTCGACCGGACGGCAGCGGTCCCCAAATCTACCTCAAGCGCGAAGATTTAAACCACACTGGGGCTCATAAAATTAATAACGCCCTTGGTCAGGTGCTGCTGGCCAAACGCATGGGCAAAAAGCGAATTATTGCTGAAACGGGTGCCGGTCAGCATGGTGTAGCAACGGCAACCGTTTGTGCTCGCTTTGGCATTGACTGTGTGATTTACATGGGTGTTCATGACATGGAGCGTCAGGCTCTGAATGTATTTCGCATGCGGCTAATGGGGGCTACGGTCCAGCCGGTGAGCTCGGGTACAGGCACCCTTAAAGATGCCACTTCTGAAGCCATTCGTGACTGGGTAACTAATGTAGAGAGCACCCACTATATTTTGGGGTCAGTGGCTGGTCCCCATCCCTACCCAATGATTGTGCGAGAATTCCATGCTGTTATTGGTCAAGAAACTCGCGCCCAGTGTCAGAAGAAATGGAGTGGTCTGCCCGATATTCTAATGGCCTGCGTTGGCGGCGGCTCTAATGCCATGGGGCTATTCCATGAATTTATCGATGAGCCCTCTGTCCGCATGATTGGCATCGAAGCGTCAGGTGAAGGGGTAAGCACTGGCAAGCATGCGGCTACGCTCACCGCTGGGCGCGTGGGTGTACTGCATGGAGCCATGAGCTTTTTACTGCAAGATAGCGATGGCCAGGTGATTGAACCCCATTCCATCAGCGCCGGTCTTGACTACCCTGGTGTGGGACCTGAGCACAGCTACTTGAAGGAAATTGGTCGCGCAGAATATTACGGTGTAACCGATCAAGAAGCCCTGGATGCCTTTCAGCTGTTATCCCAACGCGAGGGTATTATTCCAGCCCTAGAAACGGCTCACGCCTTTGCCTATCTAGAGAAATTATGTCCTCAGTTAGAGGGTAGCCCTAAAATTGTGATCAACTGTTCCGGGCGTGGTGATAAGGACGTACAAACCGTAGCCAAAGTGCTGAAGTTTGATAGCTGATTAGGGTATGGGGCAGTGGTAGCTAAGCGTGGCCTTGTGCTTGAGCACACGGTCCTTACTTGATTCTATTACTGCCGTAGTCCACCTTTGCCAACTCTAATATTGATGTCACCAGAGGAAGTTCTGAACTTGGAAAACTTTGAGGTTTGCGATCGCGACATTCCCGCTTCTTTGCTGGAGCGCTACTTAGCTACCACCGCCATCGCCATTGATACCGAAACCATGGGGCTTAACCCGCTGCGTGATCGTCTTTGCTTAGTGCAACTTTGCGATACGGCTGGCTACACCTCAGCGATCCGTATTGAACGGGGACAGACCAGCGCTCCCAATCTGCAGCAGCTGCTTGAAACCCCCAGTATCGCAAAAATCTTTCATTTTGCCCGGTTTGACCTTGCCACTCTCCAGCATCACCTGACTATTGAGGTTAACCCCGTATTCTGTACCAAAATTGCCAGTAAACTGGCCCGCACCTACAGCCCTAGACACGGTTTGAAGGAGTTGGTGAAGGAAATCGTTGGTGTTGAGTTAGATAAAACCGCCCAAAGCTCTGATTGGGGGAATGTATACGAACTAACGGATGAACAGTTAGCCTATGCGGCTAACGATGTTCGCTACCTGCATGAGCTATCAAAACACCTGACACTGATGCTGCAGCGAGAAGGCCGCTGGCATATAGCTGAAGCCTGTTTTCAATGTTTACCCACCTTTATCCAGCTAGATTTACAGCAGTATCAAAATATTTTTGAACATTAACTGTAGCCAACTCTAGTTTGCTGGGCCGACCCACCTGGAAGCACCAGACTCTAATTTCTGGTGGCTAAAACGCATATTGGCCATCGCATAATTACTGTCGTAAATCGAGCGAGGCAGCCATACCCCTTGAATTTCCTAAACATTCCGGAATGTTTAGGAAATTTGCGGTGAAGTATAAAGTATGGCGGAGGTTTTTCTATCACTCCTTTATGGAGGATCTCTCCTATGTAGAGTTTCTTTAAAGAAGCTCGTCTGTCAATGGTGTTTGCTATGTCAGTGCGCCATTAATGTCATCAAAGGTGTTCGTTAATTTATTACTTATATGAAAGCTGTCATCCTCGCTGGTGGTTTGGGTACTCGCCTAAGTGAAGAAACTGCAATTAAGCCAAAGCCCATGGTAGAAATTGGCGGCAAGCCAATTCTTTGGCATATTATGAAGATCTATTCCCACCACGGCATCAATGATTTTATTGTTTGCTGTGGCTATAAGGGCTACGTCATCAAAGAATATTTTGCTAACTATTTTCTTCACATGTCAGATGTTACGTTTGACATGCGCTTTAACCAGATGAACGTTCATGCTGGTAAAGCAGAGCCCTGGCGTGTAACCTTGGTAGACACAGGCGATGCCACCATGACCGGCGGTCGTCTGAAGCGGGTTAGAGAGCATATTGGCAATGAAACTTTCTGTTTCACCTACGGTGACGGTGTTTCTAATGTGAATATTACTGAGCTGATTGAGTACCACAAACAACAGGAAACCAGTGCTACGCTCACAGCAGTACAACCGCCAGGACGATTTGGCGCAATTATTCTAGAAGAAGGTCAGACTCAGATTAAAAGCTTCCGTGAAAAGCCTGAAGGTGACGGGGCTTGGATTAATGGTGGTTATTTTGTGCTAGAGCCTGAAGTTATCGACTACATCGATGCTGACGAAACTGTTTGGGAACAGCAACCTTTAATGAAACTTGCCAATAAAGGTGAGCTGTCAGCCTATAGACATGATGGTTTTTGGCAGCCTATGGATACTTTACGAGATAAAAACCGTCTAGAAACTCTGTGGCAACAAAAGCAAGCACCTTGGAAAGTTTGGGCATCCTGATTTTCTCAGGAACGGGGCTAGCTCCCATCCATCTTACTGCTTCTACTCAGTCATTTCTAAATGAGTTGCTGATCCTGCTGGGATGCTGGTGCAAACGCTTTATTGTTGTTGTGTCTTAGTAGATTTGAACCGGTATGTTGACCCTACCTCAAGCCATGAATGCTCAAAATTCTTGGGGTAGGGGCATCGGTTTGATATTCAGATATGGATATTGAGTATCTAGCTTGGATGTTGGGGAACACTCGGAATTTACTACAACTCACATCAGATAAATATTAACTGGATCAATTTATGAGTTCTCAATTTTGGCACAGCAAGCGTGTTCTTATTACCGGACACACTGGCTTTAAGGGCAGTTGGTTATCCTTATGGTTGCAGCAGTTAGGGGCTAGCGTTGTGGGCTACTCCCTTGAGCCACCTACTGAGCCTAATTTGTTTACTGTGGCCAATCTTGCCCAAGGAATGAACTCCATCCAGGGAGATATTCGTGATTTGGCTAAACTCCAGGCTGTCATGAATGAGTACCGGCCTGAAGTGGTGCTTCACTTAGCGGCCCAGCCCCTGGTGCGTTATTCCTATAAGAACCCGATCGAGACCTATGCCACCAATGTGATGGGGACTGCCCATGTGTTGGAGGCTATTCGTACCACTGGTGGTGTGCGAGCAGCGGTTATGATTACCACTGACAAGTGTTATGAAAACAATGAGTGGGTTTGGGGATATCGAGAACAGGATCGTCTGGGCGGTCATGATCCCTATTCCAATAGTAAGGCCTGTGCTGAACTTGTAACAGCGGCCTATCGTAATTCCTATTTTTCAAAGGATAATGTTGCGATCGCATCTGCTCGAGCAGGCAATGTGATTGGTGGTGGTGATTGGGCTCTAGATCGCTTAATTCCTGATATGGTTCGAGCCTTTAGCGCCGATCAGCCTGTGCTGATTCGTAACCTCAATGCCATTCGTCCCTGGCAGCATGTGCTAGAACCGATTTCAGGCTATTTAAGCCTGGCAGAACACCTTTGGAACGATGGTGCAACCTACGCCGATGGCTGGAACTTTGGCCCCAACGATGAAGATGCCAAACCAGTTTCCTGGATTGTTGAAAAGCTAAGCAATCTGTGGGGTGACAATGCCCGTTGGCAGCTTGATGGCGGTGTTCATCCCCACGAAGCAACCTACTTAAAACTAGACTGCTCAAAAGCTAAGCAAACATTAGGTTGGGCACCACAGCTAACGCTAGCCACAGCGCTAGAGTGGACCGTGGAAGTCTATAAAGCCCATCTACAGGGTGATGACATTCAGGCACTGATGGGCCAGCAGATCGAGCGGTTCCAACAACTATCTCAGGGTGATAACACTTCTACCAGTCAGTCTCCAACAGAAAGCGTGCTTTCTCCGGTTTGACCCTGCTATCAACCTATCCCTGAGTCTATGATCAAATTTGTTAAAACCCCTTTAGAGGGGGCGTTTGTGGTGGAATTACCTCGGTATGGGGATCACCGTGGTTTTTTCTCTCGCTTTTTCTGTGCTGAGACATTTAAAGCGCAGGGGCTCGCCCACTCCATGGTTCAATGCAATATCTCCCGCTGTAGTTACCGTGGCACTCTACGGGGACTACACTATCAAACAGCTCCTGCTCCAGAGGCCAAATTCATTCGCTGTACTCGCGGTGAGATTTGTGATGTGTTGGTTGATATGCGTCCCGAATCGCCAACCTATCTAAAGCACTACACGATTCAGCTAAGTGCTGATGCCAATCAGGCCATGTACATTCCAGAAATGTGCGCCCATGGCTATCAAGCCTTGCAGGATGATACGGAGGTGATGTATCTCACCTCTAATGTCTACAATGCTCAGTATGAGAAAGGGCTGCGCTATGACGATCCGCAGATCGGGATTCAGTTACCGATGGCCGTCACCGAGATTTCTGACAAGGACAAAAGCTGGCCTGATGTTTTGCCCTAGTTAAACTCCGTAGCAAAGAGAGTTTTAACAGATACGCCGATCTGTTATTGAGTCGACTGGCTATCTTCATAGCTCAATTAGGGGGAAGTCCATAGCTCTTTGTCGGTCAGTAGATCAGTAAATTTGTTGTTTATTTATTTCATTCGCTGAGGCACATATATAATGCTTATTGTTGATACCGCCCTAAAAGCTAGAGAAGAAGAGAAGTGCCCCGTTCGTGTGGGTATGATTGGCGCAGGTGCCATGGCTCGGGGCATTGCCATGCAAATTATTCAATCGACACCTGGTATGCGGCTGAGTGCGATCGCAAACCGCACAGTTGCATCAGCACAGCGTGCTTACGAAGAATCTGGTCAGCAGGACAGCACAGTTGTTGACTCTCTAGCCGACTTAGAAACAGCTATCTCCAAGCAGCATCCTGCCATTGTTCAGGATCCGCTGCTGCTAGCCCAGTCAGAATCCATTGACGTCATTGTTGAAGCAACAGGCACGATCGAGTTTGCACTTCAATCCGTCTTTGCCGCCATTCGACATGGCAAACACGTTGTTCTAATGAACGCTGAATTAGATAGCACAGTTGGCCCTATCCTCAAGGTATACGCTGATCGCGCGGGCGTCATCTTAACTGCCTGTGATGGTGACCAGCCAGGGGTGGAGATGAATCTCTACCGGTTTGTTAAAAGTATTGGTCTTACCCCCCTTGTCTGCGGCAGCATGAAAGGGATGCTAGATCATTACCGCACCCCCAGTACCCAAGCTAAATTTGCTAAGCAATGGGACCAGGGCGTTCATATGGTCACCAGCTTTGCCGATGGCACCAAAGTCTCATTTGAACAAGCAATTGTTGCCAATGGTACTGGGATGACTATCGCCCAGCGTGGCATGTTGGGGTACGAACACCGAGACCATATCGACAACATGACCGATATGTATGATGTCGACCAACTCAAGGAACTAGGTGGCATCGTAGAATATGCCATTGGTGCTACCCCAGGCCCTGGTGTATATGTGTTTGCCACCCAAGAAAACCCCATACATCAGCGCTATCTTGACCTGTATAAGCTAGGCAAAGGACCTCTCTACAGCTTTTATACGCCGTATCACCTCTGTTATTTTGAGGTTCCTATGTCTATTGCTCGCGTCGCCCTATTCAATGATGTGATCTTAGCCCCTGACGGTGCACCTAAAGTAGATGTTATCACCACCGCCAAGAAAGATCTTGCTGCCGGGGAGACCTTAGATGGCATTGGTGGGTATACCTGCTATGGTCAATGTGAAAAAGCCGATATAACCTACCAACAACAGCTACTGCCCATGGGTCTCAGTGAGGGTTGTACCCTAAAACGCCCTGTGTCTAAAGATACTGTCATTACCTACGATGACATTGTGCTACCCAAAGATCGACTATGCGATCAGCTGCGGGCCGAGCAAAATACTTACTTTGCTTCTGCCTTTAAGTAAGCACGGTAGCTTAATTCTTTATAAATTCCAGTTAAGTCACTTGAAACATTAGTTTCTGCTCTAAAGCCTCCAAAAATGGGGGCTTTTAGTTTATTTTCCCCAAAATCATTGAATAGCAGGGACCTCGATCTGTGGCAGCTGAGTCTGTCTATTTAAATAACTACCAATTTGTCATCGAACTATTGATGTTGTACAACCAGTGACAGCTTTTAATCGTAGCCATACAAACTGAGTCAGATATGTCTTGTCGCTTCAATCTTTCCATATCAGCTCTCTCAGACTCTCGGTATGACTGCAACTGAGTTAATAATGGCTCTCCATGATAAAGTCGCGCTAACTTTAGTAATGTTGCATGGTACAAATGGCTAAGAACGCTTTCCACATTGGAAAAAGCTCTTGGACTAATAGAACCATATTGTTATGTTTCTAATATCTGTTAGCAGATTTCATCATCTATGATCTTTAACGACACCTCGATTCAAGGGGTCTATGTTATTGACCTCGAGCAACTTCAGGATGACCGAGGATTCTTTGCCCGTACATTCTGCAAGCAAGAGTTTGAAGAACGTGGCTTACAACCTGTCGTTGCCCAGTGCAGCCTTTCCTTTAATTATAAAAAGGGCACCCTGCGCGGAATACATTTCCAAATACCCCCTGTCACCGAAGCTAAGCTAGTCCGTTGCACCCAGGGAGCGATTTACGACGTCATTGTTGATTTGCGAGCAGGCTCTCCAACCTATCTATCCTATCTGGCTACAGAGCTGACGGCGGAAAACCGTAAGCTTCTATATGTTCCTGAAATGTTTGCCCATGGCTTTCAAACATTAACGGATAATACTGAGGTAGCTTACCAGATCACCGAATTTTACACTCCTGGCTATGCGCGAGGACTGCGTTATAACGATCCCAAATTGGCCATTGACTGGCCATTACCAGTCACCACCATTTCCAACAAAGATACCAACTGGCCTTTGCTATCTGACCAACCAGTTTCCTTAGGAACGTCATTATGATTATTGTAGACACAGCCCTCAAAGCTCGCGCTGAAGCAGGCGCTCCCGTACGTGTAGGCATGATTGGTGCTGGCTTTATGGGGCGGGGCATCGCCAACCAAATTATTAATTCCGTACCTGGTATGGAATTAGTCGCCATTTACAATCGCCACTTGGATGGGGCTAGGAGAGCTTATCAAGAAGCAGGTGTAGAGACTATCCAGACAGTGAGCACCCTAGCAAAACTAGAGGATGCTATCACCAAGGGCAAACCAGCAGTAACTGAAGATGCTTCGCTACTGTGCAAAACAGAAAATATTGACGCACTCGTAGAAGTCACTGGCACTATCGAATTTGGTGCCCAGATTGTGATGGAAGCCATCAACAATCAAAAGCATGTCATTCTCATGAATGCAGAGCTCGACGGTACTGTGGGTCCCCTACTTAAAGTCTATGCCGACCGGGCGGGCGTAATATTATCTAACTGTGATGGTGATCAACCCGGTCTAGAAGTTAACCTCTACCGTTATGTTAAGAGCATTGGGTTTACTCCCTTACTATGTGGCAATGTTAAGGGGTTGCAGGACCGCTATCGCAATCCGACTACCCAAAAAAGCTTTGCGGCAAAATGGAAACAGGCTGCCCATATGGTCACCAGTTTTGCTGACGGTACCAAAATCTCCTATGAACAGGCAATTGTTGCCAATGCAACCGGAATGCAAGTAGCTCGGCGTGGCATGTTGGGCTACGAGTTTAGTGGTCATGTTGATGATATGACCCACCTCTACGATGTAGAACAGCTCAAGTCCCTTGGGGGAATTGTTGATTATGTTGTTGGTGCTCAGCCTGCCGCTAGTGTCTTTATCTATGCGACCAACGATGACCCCAAACATCATCACTATTTGAAATACTACAAACGTGGAGAAGGTCCTCTATACAGCTTCTATACTCCTTATCACATTTGCCATTTTGAAGTCCCTTTATCCTTAGCTCGTGCTGTTCTCTTTAACGATGCGGTCATGGCTCCCCTGGGTAAACCTAGGGTGGATGTTGTTGCTTCCGCTAAAACAGATCTTAAAGAAGGCGAAACTTTGGATGGTATTGGCTACTACATGACCTACGGTCAATGCGAAAATGCTGATGTAGCTCTAGCACAAAAACTATTACCTATGGGCCTTGCAGAAGGTTGTAAACTTAAACGATCAATTGCTGAAGATGCTGTAATTACTTACGATGATGTGATTCTGCCAGAAGGGCGATTCTGTGACAGGCTTCGCTTTGAACAAGACGCATATTTTGCTACAGCTGTGTAGCTTTTTCAATATCAGCAAGGAGAGGGGCGGCTAGGACAAATGAGAGCCTTGAGACTTGACTAATTCAAGCATCTGCTTCATTCCTCCGCCCTCATGCTTCTGTCCTTAGATATATAAGTGTTCAAGCGTTCTAGTATCGGGGCAGAAGCCACATTTAGCCAGGCTCTGCTAAGTAGGGTTGTAGGTGTGGGCGCAATGCGGCACGAGCCGCCATGGCATGTTCAAATCGTTTACCTTGGTTCTGTTGAATCAATTTATCAAACCACTCTCCTATCGGTTCTCCAACAGAAGCGAATTGACGCCACGGTAAGTCACCACTAACGGTGGGAAGCGTAAGCCGATCGATCGATTGCCCTGTCAAAGCCTGTAGACCAATTAGACCGAGGGCATACACATCGCTGCTCATGGCCGGTCGGCCAATGCGCTGTTCTAGGGGCTGATAGTCTCGCTGCATTAACAGCTGCTTACGATATTCAGCAGACTGCTGACTAACGCCGATCATCACTCGTTTACCTAGACCACTATCGACAAGCACCATGGATTGGCCTGAGTTTTCTCGACCATGGGTTTGAATAAAGGAGTCATCCCTTAAGCCGGCGTGTACCTGATTGTGTCGATGAAATATGCCAACTTGTTCCAGTAGTCGATCCATCAGTAACAGTACTGATTCTAGTTGCCAGGGTGTTTGCAACTTAGCTTGTAACAACTGTTCCTGATTAAACGTTTCGCCTAACCCGTGGATAATGTAAAACGTGTTGTCTACTTGTCCGTAGGTATATCCTGGGAATAAGGAGCGTAAGGCTTCAAACTTTTCTGTTTCTTTTTCCATGACCTGCTTTAAAAGCTCGGCCGTATCTGGGGAATAGGCTTTGAGTGTCTGCAGTAATACTAGAGAATCTGTTTGTTTATCTAGGGCTATAGAAATGGGCCCTAAGGGTTCTTGACGCAGAAAATATTGGACCTGATAGCGCTGGGCTGCAAATCGAGAGAACGTTGTTTTAGGAACTAGTGAAATATTAGCGACTGCTGACTGTGTGCCAGCTTTGGGAGAATTGGCAGCCTTGACTGTTTGAGACGTAGTTTCAGCGGGTTGGTCTAGCTGGTTAGAGTTAACGGGCTCAACCGGCTGTTGTGTTGCTTTTACGATCGCTAGTTGAGTTTCGACACGGGCCAAGGTGACGGCAAAATCGATAGGTTTTGTGATGTAATCATTTGCGCCTAGTTCAAAGGCCTTAACCATATCATCACTTTGAGCTTTTGCCGTTACCATCAATACAGGCAGCTGATTACGGGAATAGGTTTGCCGGATACGTTTTAGGGTCTCGATACCATCGATGCCTGGCATCATGATATCTAGCAATACCAGAGCCACATTTTTGTTGTGTTGAATGTAGTCTAAGGCTGCTTCGCCGCTATCTACAACCACTGACTGATAGCCACGGCGATTAAGACGTCGACTCAGCATGTCACGATTATCTTCGTTATCGTCAACGACAAGGATGGGCAAACCGCTGAATATATTGTTGGGTTTGTCAGGGGATGGCGTTGACGAGTTGTCTGCTGGTGCTGTGCTGGCAGCAGGTGTTACCGGAGGAACGACCGAAACGTCCGAACTAATCGGGGTGACGGGGGCAATGGGGGGCACTGAGACATCTGCAGTAATCGGGGTGAATTGCTCAGAACTCACTGATGTGTCGGCAGGATCAGCGGTAATTGGAGTTACTGAACCTAGCGGAGTCCCTGGGGCATTCGAGGTATCTGTGGTGATCGGAGTATCAGAGTCTAGTGGGGTGACGAAAGCCGCAGGTGATGTGAGCGGTGTGACTGGCACAGTTGGGACTATTGGAGAGATGGGAGCTACCGAAGCTGCAGGTGGAGTAATTGGGGTAACTGATGAAATTGGAATGACTGGTGCAGCTTTTGTTTCGGAAACGGTGGTGGTTTTTGAGCTATCGGTCGAAGTGGCCAATTGATCTTTGGCCAAGAAGGCTTTGATCTTGCTTAGTAGTCTCTTGAGATCAATTGGTTTGGTGTCATAGTCATCACAACCTGCAGCCAATGCCTGGTCGCGATCGCCACGCATGGCATGGGCAGTCAGTGCAATAATGGGCACCTGCTGTGTATGGGGTTGGGCCTTTAATCGCCTTGTTGCTTCCCAGCCGTCGATCACTGGCAAACTCATGTCCATAAGAATTAGATCAAATGGCTGAGCAGATGCGATCGCAATCGCTTCAGCACCATCTACAGCGACAGCCAAATCATATCCACGACGACGAAGACGTCGACTTAGCATGTCACGATTTAGCTCGTTATCTTCAACCAATAAGATTCTTGCCATAATCCCCTCAATTAACCTCAGCCTACAATTACTACCGGGTTAATCAGATGTACTAGACACTGGATCAGTGCTAGTAACTGAATCTGTTGTACTAGGCGTTGAAACCGCCTTGGTCGAAACCATCGCCTGCAGCTCACTTATAAGCTCTTGACGATTGAGATCCGCCTTTTGATACACCCGAGCTACCCCTTCCAACTGTTGCTGATCGCTAACAGTCAGAGCCTTTGCTGTTACCACAATCACAGGTATATCCTGCCAATCAGAGTTTTGGCGTAGCATTTGAATAAACTCAAACCCATCCATTTCAGGCATCATTAGATCCAACACAATTAAGTTGGGTAAATGATTATCCAGATACTGCAACGCTTCACGCCCATTGGAAGCTAGTTCCACAGTCCAATCTTGCCGTTGTAAAAAACGTCCCATAATCTCGCGCGCATTCACATCATCTTCTACCACCAAAATAGTGGGAGAAACCTGATTGGCGAGATGAGTTTCTAAAACACTCAGCAGACGCTTGCGATCAATTGGCTTAGTTAGATAATCAGCTGCCCCTAGGCTATGCCCCATCGGACGATCATCTACGATCGACAACAAAATAACAGGAATTTCGGAAACGACAGGCATTTCTTTTAGCTGTCTTAGTACTGACCATCCATCCATTTGCGGCATCATTACATCCAGCGTGATGGCATCAGGCAGTAATTCACCTGCCAGGGCGAGACCTTGTTCACCACTCGCAGCACAGACCACATCATAGCCAGCCTCATCTAAAGAACGCCGCAAAATCTCCCGAGCATCGTCATCGTCATCAATAACTAAAACTGTTTGTTTCGTAGACTGTTGTGTCAGCACATTGTGAGCTAAAACGACTTCGCCTTCAGACGACGATAGGGTCGGCGCAAAAAATGGTTTACCTTTGGGATTCGTCGGCTGCACTACTTGCGGAATCACTAATGAAAAAGTAGTTCCCTGCCCATAGAGACTTTCTACAGAAATATCTCCTCCCATCATGTTGATAAACTGTTTAGTAATCGCCAGCCCTAGACCTGTACCACCATACTTACGAGTAGTAGACGCATCTGCTTGGGTAAAGGCATCAAAAATCTTTTCGACTTGATCATCCTTCATGCCAATCCCCGTATCGCTGACGATGAAGCGGAACCAGTCTCCGGCATACACTGAGCTATCAACCGCAGGAATTTGCTCAACCGTTAGAGTAATATTGCCATTCTCGGTAAATTTACAAGCATTACTCAGTAAATTAAACAAGCTTTGTCTTAGCTTAGTTTGATCTGCATGTAATTCACTAATATCATCCGAACAGAAAATCGACAGATGATTGTTGTTTTTGTGGGCAACCGGAATGATTGTTCCAGAGATCTCTTCCACCATCTCTGTGATAGAGAAATCTTCAAGAAATAGCTCCATGCGCCCTGCCTCAATCTTAGACAGGTCTAGAACTGAATTAATTAGCCCTAACAAATGTTTGCCTGCACCTTGAATCTTTTGGAGATCAGGTACAAAACTATCCTCCCCGACATCAGCCGCTTCTTCCTCTAGCATTTCGCTGTAACCAATAATGGCATTAAGAGGTGTCCGTAGCTCGTGGCTCATATTGGCCAAAAATTCGCTCTTAGAGCGATTGGCATCTTCTGCTTTTACCCGTGCTTCCTCTGCCTCTTCCATGGCTTTCATCAGCTTGGTAGTGCGATCTTGTACACGACTATCGAGATCGCGATTTAGCTCCATCAACTGTTCTTCAGCCTGTTTGCGCTCAGTCACATCCTGTAGAAACAGTGATAAGCCATCGCGGCCAGGATACCCCCTCACCTGCAACCAGCGTTGAGTCGGGGCATAATAAGTTTCAAAGCTAACCACCGTCTGTTCGGCCATCGCACGACGATACTGCTGTTCGTAACGAGTTCCCAGGGATTCAGGAAAAATCTTCCAGAAATCCTGTTCTAAAAGTCCCTGAATACTGCGTTTGAGTACCTCAGCAGCCTGGGCATTTACATAAGTCACCTTCCAGCTTCGATCAACGGCAACAAATGCATCAGTAATATTTTCCAACACACTGGTGGTACGCTGGGTAGACTGCCGCAACCGTGCAACCAGACCATAGGCGATTATTCCAATCAGCGCTAATGCGATGATGTAGGCTACATTTCTATAAATGGCAACTTGTCTGAAGGCTATCCGACTCGATTCATCAAAAGTACTCTCCAACTCACTAATATTCGTAGTGAGCGGTAAATTGACGACCTGGTCTAACAGGGCATCGGCAAAAGGCTTGTTCTCCAGCACAGTTTGAGTCAGCTGTGCCACCTGTGCTACGTCTTCTGCACTAGAAAACTCACCTGCATTGAGTTTAGACTTAACTGTATTTAATTCTGCCTCGATTGTGGTCACCAACTGTTCATCAGTGGCCATGATGTAGATTAAAACGTCGTCAATTAATCGTTCAAGATCTGCATCACTTGTCTCTTTTAAGCGGTTGACTAAATCAGGTAACTGGATGAGCGCATTTTGTAATTCTGCGTTCGTTGTCTGAAATTGATTGACCAGCTCAGTTTTTTCCTCTAAAAGCTGAGCATCACGACTAATCAGATTCTGTAGCTTTGCTTGATCCTCTTTGGCTATAAAACTAGGAATTTTTTGTGCAAGCTCTTGCTGAATGGATAGCTCTTGGGCTAGCGCTTCTTCCAGTGGCTCATCATTTCTTAGGAGCGTGTAGCGTTCTTTTAGTAATGCTAGCTCGACGTCTGCATCGCTTTCAACCTGGCTAGCGATTAAATTTGCGTATTCTTGGTATTTACTAACATTAACAGCTTTGCCTTTAACCCCCAAAAATATGAGGAGGAGAAAAGCTATAGTTACTCCTGCTCCTTTAGATAGAGAGTCTCGATTCACTAGAATAACCTCCTAAAAATTTTATCTATATAAGGAGAACAGTCGTTGATTTGAACCACAAGCCCGTTGCAATACGTAAATATAAATGAAAAGGTTAAATATTGTCAGAGACTATACCCATGAAAAATAGCGATAGGCTTCATCTCGATAAAAATATGAGAAATATGAATGTGCTTAATGAATAATCACTCATTTCTCTATTATGGAAATAAGGAGTTAGTACATTTCCTACAAAAAACTGATGCCCTAGTTTGTTTTTAACAAATAAAGAATTGATTTACTGGATATCTATACTTAAAATATCAAGGCTTTAATAATCGAATAGTCGCACTCCCTCACTATTTGATTAGGATAAATACTAGTTTCTGCCTAATTTGGCTGGTACCCCATACTGATGACAGAAAAACTTCTTTATAAAGATGCTTGAGAAGTGCAATAGGTTCCGGAAAATACACGTTTATAGTTAAGGACATTATATCTATTGTTACTGCCCATAGTGTTAACATCACGCATGTCAAAAATAACTTCCCATAGTTCGAACAGCTACCTGTAAAAGCTAGAAAGTAAGGTTTACCGGGCTACAGGGGTACCGTTGACTTTGGAATAAACAAGAGTTTGTACTTCATTTAGCAAATCCTGTCGATTAAAATCAGCTTTTTGATACACCCGAATAACACCGTCCAAACGCTTCTGATCCTTAGCTGTTAGTGTCTTAGCAGTTACAATAATGATAGGGATGTTGCTCCAATCAGGACTTTGACGCAGGATCTGGACAAATTCAAAGCCATCCATACCGGGCATCATCAGGTCTAGCACAATTAAGTCAGGTACAGTAGTTTTGAGATACTCTAGGGCTTGCTGTCCGTTAGCTGCAAGGACGACGGTCCAATCGTGCTGCTGTAAGAAACGCCCCATGATTTCTCTGGCATTGGCATCGTCCTCAACCACTAAAATTCTCGGGTTTGTTTGCTCAGGGAGTTGAGTGTCTAAAAGCTCAAGCAGATGCAGGTGATCGATAGGCTTCAGCATATAGTCAGTTACCCCTAGCTGATAGGCGCGATCGCGATCATCGGTCATTGACAGTAAAATCACAGGCACTTGAGATACTGTCGGTAGTGCCTTGAGTTTTTGTAAAACGCCCCAGCTATCCTGATCGGGTAGCATCATGTCCAGAATAATGGCATCAGGAAGCAGCTCATCGGCTAGTACAAGCCCCTGTTGGCCATCAACAGCACACACAACGTTGTAACCAGCATCGGTCAGCCAGCTGTGTATGCTTTCACAAGCATCTGTATCATTATCAATCAAGAGGATTGTTTTTTCTGAAGTGCGACCTGATATTTCGTGGACTGTCGAGATTGACTTCCGCTCAATGAGGCGGACCGGTGGGGCAAAGAAGGTTTCATCTGAGGGTCGATCTAGTTGAACAGCTTGGGGGATAGTCAGCGTAAATGTCGTGCCTTCGCCATAGACGCTGTCGACGGTGACATCACCTCCCATCATGGAAATAAACTGTTTTGTGATGGTCAGGCCTAAACCAGTACCCCCATACTTTCTTGTTGTTGATGTATCTGCTTGGGTGAATGCCTGAAAAACTTTTCCCATTTGTTCAGATGTCATCCCAATTCCAGTATCGGTGACTGTAAATTGCAGATAATTTTCCTGATGCCCTTGAAGGCTACTCATCATCGTTGGCTGAACCGCCAGGGTGATTGTGCCATTTTCAGTAAATTTACAGGCATTGCTCAACAGATTAATCAGACTCTGTCGGAGTTTAACTTGGTCTGCATGGAGAGACTCTATATGATCCGGACAGATTAAAGACAGCTGATTATTATTTTTCTGAGCCAGAGGTTGAATGGTGCCGATAATTTCATTCAATAGGGTCTTGATACAGATATCTTCTAAGAAGAGTTCCATACGACCTGCTTCAATTTTGGACAAGTCGAGTACTGAGTTGATCAGTCCTAGCAGATGTTTGCCTGCACCTTGAATTTTTTGTAAATCAGGGACAAAGTCATCTTCACCCAGGCTGGTGAAATCTTCTTCTAACATTTCGCTGTAGCCAATAATCGCATTGAGAGGTGTACGTAGTTCGTGGCTCATGTTAGCCAGAAACTCACTTTTAGACCGATTGGCATCTTCTGCCTTCACCCTTGCTGTTTCCGCTTCTTCCATAGCATCCGCCAGCTGGGTTGTGCGGTCTTTAACCCGACTATCGAGATCGCGATTCAGTTCGAGCAGTTGTTCTTCAGCTTGTTTGCGCTCTGTAAAGTCCTGTAAAAAGATAGACAAACCATCAAGACCTGGGTAGCCACGTACCATTAGCCAACGTTCAGTGGGCTCATAATAGGTTTCAAAACTGACGACTTCTAAGTTAGTGGCTACAGCTTGGCGGTATTGTTCTGTAAAGCGTTTGCCAAGTGATTCGGGTAGAACCTTCCAAAAATCTTGCCCTAACAGTCCTGGAAGATCACATTTAAGAATATCAGCCGCCTGAGCATTAACATAGGTGATTGACCAGGTGCGATCTACGGCAATAAACGCATCGGTGATGCTTTCTAATACTCGAATTGTTTTCTGGCTAGATTGCTGTAGGCGATTGATGACCCAAAAGGCTACCATGCCAGAACTAGCAAATGCCAATATGTAAATTAGATTACGATATAAAGTAATGCGTGCCTGCGTAGTTTGCTGAATATTATCAAACTGTTGTTCCAGGGCGCGAATATTATTGGTCAGTGGCAAATCAAAAACTTGAGTAATGAGCGCATCTGCAGCTGGTTTATTCTCTAAAACTAGCTGCACTACTTGAGCGAGTTGGCGCTGTGTCGCTGCATTGGTATCAAGTTTGCCGCTAACGCGGTTCAGCTTTACTTTGATGTCATCAACGAGCTTTGTGTCACTGGTGACGGCATAGAGAGATAGATCATCAAGTAGGGCTTCAATCTCCAGCCGCAGACTACCACTTAAGCCATTGAGCAAATTGGTTTCCTGTGCTAATGCTGTTCTTACCTCAGCATGATGTGTTTCGAGTTGTTCAATTAGTTGATGTTTCTCGGCTAATAGTTCAGCGTTAAATGCTAATTGTTTTTGTAAACTGCTGATATCTCTTTCTGATAGGGAAATAGGAATTTGTGCCGTCAGCTGAGCCTGTACCTTTTCAGCTTCTAGCAAAGCTGTGTTTAGGGTTTGGCCATTTTGTGAAATGGTATAGCGGATATTTTGTAACGCGAGTTGGGTGTCGGCTACATCAACAAGCTGATCTGAAATTAACGCGCTGTAACTTCGATACTGATCAAAATCGACAGTAACACTTTTGAGACCTAAGATAGTTAGGACTGAGAGTGTAGCGACAGCAGGTATACCCTTTAAGAAGTGCTTTCGTCTCACCTCAGATTTCTCCTAAAAATCCAAATAAAATGTTCTGACTTATTTTTGAGATCTGAATGCGCAACGCGAATCATGCTGACGGCCGTTCTGCTTTAATCTGTACGGTGACAGTTAGATTCTGGATATCAAGAGAGTATGGATCCATATCTCTCATCTCTTGACTAATATTTATGTATTATTAATTGATAATGACCTCAGTATCTGAATAGTTGTACTATCAAAAAGTTAGACGTCAGAATACCTTGTAAAAAAAGCACATCCCGATGGAACTTTAACAGTTAACCAAACTATGACTCGTGGGGAGTTCAGCATTTTAACCGAGAGTAAATCCGTAGCTATGAACAGTCTAAAGTTTGGCGATCGCATCCTGATAAGTTTTAGATATTACAGACAGTAGGCGATCAGGCATTGTTCCAGGGGATGTGCATTGGGGGGGTACGATCTCTCGGATAGGCTAGGACACCAGATTTAAGGAATGGTGTGGTCTAACGTTGCGACCGACAGCCTCCGCTATGGGAATTAAGCTGTCTATGAGCGCGGCCATCGCTTCAAGGCTAATGGTCTGACGAGCATCGCTCACTGATTTATCAGGATCTGGATGGCACTCGATGATGAGACCGTCGGCTCCAGCTGCGATCGCAGCCCGAGCCAATGGTGCAACCAATTCTCGCTTACCTGAGGCATGGCTGGGATCAACCAGGACAGGTAGATGAGTAATTTGCTTAAGGGCCACCACAGCGCCAATATCAAGTACGTTGCGGGTGTAACTATCAAAGCTCCGAATCCCACGCTCGCAAAGAATAACATTGGGATTGCCATGGCTAGCAATATATTCTGCTGCCATTACAAACTCGCTCACTGTTGCCGCTAAGCCTCGCTTGAGCAAAATAGGCTGATTTACCTCACCCAGGGCCTTGAGTAAATCAAAGTTTTGCATATTACGGCTGCCGACCTGGAGAACATCGGCATGGGGAACCAACTTTTCAATTTGATGGATCGCCATGACTTCAGTGATCACCGGCAAGGCGTAGCGTTGGCGGATGGCAGAGAGAATATCTAAGCCAACCTCTCCGAGGCCTTGAAATGCGTAGGGTGAGGTGCGAGGTTTGTAAATGCCACCACGTACGCCCTGGATCGGGAGTTTGGCCTGGGCAATAGCTTCCATCTGGGCCATGCTCTCGATCGAACAGGGGCCGCCGATAATAAACAGGTCTTTGCCACCCACAGTACGATTGGCTCCGTACGGTCCAGTCAGGTCAGGCGCGATCTCAATTTCACTAATGTGTTCCGTATGACCCTTGGCAACAAGTTTGGCGTCCTTCATGGTTTTAGGAAGTAGTAGTAACAGCAAAAAAACAAAAAGCCCGTAGCCTTGGTGGGCTCCGGGCAAGTCAATACAGCAAAGCAATCGCTACCTACCCGGTGGTGGCGTAAAAAAGAAAAAGGTAAATTGCCAGCTGTAATGCATCATGGTAGTTAAAACAAAACCGGGAATTGGGGAATAAAACAAAACCGCAGAGTGTAAGCTCTGCGGTTCACCAGCGGCCCATGCTAACGCTAGGGTTCATCGCTGGTGAACCTGACTAAACCAAAAGTAGAAAAACTGGTACGGCATGGGTTAAAAGTTTGTGAGCTAATACTGCTCGAATACTTGTACGTTAACGCGCCAAGTTTAAACCGTCAACTATTCTAATTAAACAACTGCGATACACTCAATTTCCACCAAGACATCTTTGGGCAATCGGGCTACCTCAACACAGGCTCTAGCCGGAGCTGTTGCTTCATCAAAGTAGGTGGCATAGACACCGTTCATGGTGCCAAAGTCATTCATATCCTTTAAGAACACAGATGTTTTAACCACATCAGCCATGGTGGCTCCAGCTGCCGTCAACACAGCCGTGAGATTATCTAGACACTGCTTAGTCTGGGCCGCCACATCCCCTTCACCCACCAAGGTGCCACTGGCCGGATCGAGGGCTACCTGCCCTGAGGCAAACACCATTTCCCCGGTGGCCACAATCGCTTGATTGTAAGGACCCACGGGAGCAGGAGCTTGATCAGTTTGAATAATTCGACGAGCCATAGCCTCACCTTAGATAACTAGCCTGAGTATTTTACCCGAAGGGTACAAACTCCATGGAGCCATTCGAAACAGCACCAGTCCTCACTAGTCTGAGGGCCAACAGTCTGAGAGCTAATACTATGGGTGGTACGCTAAAGCACGCACGATAAAACCTGCTTTTCTAAGTAAAACCATGGCTGACTTAAACCGTGTTACTGAGCTTTACCAGGAATTCCCTGATAACTTTCGCAGTATTATCTTGAGCACCGTTAGTGCCGATGGGATTCCCCAAGCCAGCTATGCCCCGTTTTTGATCGACCCGGATAAAACCTTATACATATACGTCAGTGGGTTATCCACCCACACTACAAACCTTAAACAAACCAGTCGGGCCAGCATTCTTTTTATTGAAGACGAAGCCAAAGCCAATGAGATTTTTGCTCGACGTCGACTTACCTATGATTGCACAGCCAATGCTTTACCCCGCGACACCCCGCAGTGGCAGCAGCTGATTGATCGGTTTGAGCAGCGGTTTGGTCAAGTGATCGGGTTAATGAAAGGACTGCCGGATTTTCAAGTTTTTCAACTACAGCCCCAATCAGGGCAGTTTGTCATCGGGTTTGGTGCTGCGTATCGAGTGGATACTGACGATTTAAATCGTTTACTGCCCAGACGTCAGAGTTAAGCCTCAGGATTGGCTAACACTCCATTGAGAAAAATATCGGCCAAGGTCTCTGCCAACTCTTTCATGTCCTGAGGAGAGTTGGCTTCATCAGCCAGTGTCACCTGGCTAAACCCGGCAATGGTGAACATGCCTAGAAAGATCCGTGCAACCACTCTGGGGTTCATGGGACGATAGGTACCTCGATCCATAGCGGTTTGAAAAAATGCTTCAGCCACGTCGGTCATTTTGGCAATAACTTCAGCCTGTACCCGCTCTCGGAGTTCTGGATGAAACTGTGCTTCCATAAAACAGACCCGCAGCATGTCGGTGTTAGCCGACAGATTTAACATACGTTTACGCATGACCTTGGCAATGGCCTTGTAGTTGGCCATTTCACTCAGTTCAGTGAGTAAGTCAGTGAGTAATTCTACCCATCCACGAGTGGCAACCTCAATTAAAATTGCCTTTTTATTTTCAAAATGTCGAAATAGCGTTCCTTCTGCCACACCTGCCGCCTGAGCTAGATCGCGAGTGGTGGTACCCCCGTAACCATGACGGGCAAAAAGCCGCTGGGCTGCCCCGAGAATTTTCTCTTGAGTATCATCTTGGGACAGCGTCGACGGTTTAGCAAATTGCATACAATAATGCACCATCAAGTGCGGCTGGGTAGAAACGGATATTGCTGATCGCGTAGCAATCAATAGTCACCAATGATAGCCATAGGGGGATTGCCTATGCCTTGGGGTTATTGTCTATCGTGAGCTGCGCGATCATCTCTTTGGTTAACAGAAGCTTACATTTGGGCAATGGTTGTACACTGCAAATGTCTAAGCTGGCAGGCTGACAATGGGCGTCTTACAGCGAATATGGCTATCGACTTCATAGTAAGCAGTATCACCCAGGCAAATCCCCATGCCCCGGGCGGTTTTTACCAGTGTATCTTGAGGATTGACTGCTCGGTATTCAGCAATCGCTTCGGTAATGGGCACATGCACTACCTGGCGATTTTTCCAGCTCACCATATGGTCATACTTTTTGGCGGCAATCAGGTCTACTGCTTCTACACCAAAGGCGGTGGCCAGTACCCGATCTAGTGGTGAAGGGGTTCCCCCTCGCTGCACATGCCCCAGCGCAGTCACTCGCGTCTCTGCGCCGATGGTTTCGGTAATTTGTTCTGCCAGGTATTCACCGATGCCCCCCAGCCGACACTGTCCCAGGCGATTGGTTTGGGTGACCTTTTCCCCTGCCTCAGTACAGACTGCTTCCGCGACAATAATAGTGGCGAAATTGCGTTTTAACCCTTTGATTGTTTGGCAAATTTTGTCGATGGTGTAGGGAATCTCAGGAATGAGAACAATATCGGCCCCACCGGCAATGCCGGCATTCAGGGCAATATGGCCGGCATCACGTCCCATGACCTCTAGAATCATTACTCGAGAATGGCTGGCGGCTGTAAAGTGCAAGCGATCTAAGGCCTCGGTGGCAATATTGACGGCGGTGTCAAACCCGATGGAGCGCTCTGTGGAGCCCAAGTCGTTATCAATGGTTTTGGGAATACCCACCAGGTTTAGCCCGCCTTGCTGGGCTAGGCGGCGTAGGATAGCCATGCTGCCGTCACCGCCAATGCCAATCAGGGCATCCAGACCTAACAGATGATAGCCATCAATGATGTCCTGGGAGCGATCGCACGTAGTGCCATCAGATAATGGAAAATCAAACGGATTTCCTTTGTTGGTGGTACCCAGTACAGTTCCCCCGGCCAACAGTAAATTGTGGGTGCTAGATACATCAAACTCTACATATTCAGGTGGACGGGCCATGAGGCCATGGGTGGCACGAGAAATTCCTAATACCTCCCAGCCATAGCTGTCGGCTCGATGAACAACAGCTCGCAGGGCAGCATTGAGCCCGGCACAGTCGCCACCACTTGTAAGTAGACCAATTCTTTTAGTGTCCTGATGCTGTCCCATGATATTCACGTTAGCCATCAAAGTTGCGATTTTAAAAACCTACAGCGTTTGCGCTGTCATGACGTGGAACAAACTAATATTCTGAAAAATTATTGATAGGAAGATAAAAACCGCAACATTGTTTGTATAGGTTCGTTGCAGTTTTTATGACTATATCAAGGGAGCAAGGAGTCTTGATGTTCTAAACAACAAACAAGACGACGAAACTGTTGAGACAAACCACAAACTACGGTGAAACTACTGATGACATGCCCAGGGTTTATGGGTAATTGATTGACCTTTATTAGAGCTTGTTAATCCACCATCAACCCAGCTTAATAAAGCTAAAGCAACAATATTGTTTTAGTAAATGCCCGCCTCTCAATCCGACGTTTATGGTTTGGGAAGATATAGTCGGCGTAACAGCAAAGCAACGATACACGCATCCAAAAGGACGTGTTGATTTGTACGGATATTGGGTCATCTTCCGGTTAGGTTAACTAACCCTTGTTAAGAACAATAAGGTTAAGTTTTTTTTCTTTGCAATACGATGGCACAGGCCATTCTAAAGACTGTTTTTGGAGCACTGGCGACATCTATAGCTGTTGTTAGCACAACAGCTCAAATGGCAAGTGCTCAGGGATTTACCGGTAGCTTTGCCGTTGACCAGTGGGATCTGTTTAATAGTCGCCCAGCGTTCACTGGGATAGACAATTCACGGATTGGTATTGAGGGGACTGATGATGGTAGCATTCGCCCTGTTCTGGATGGGGGAACTCCTTTAGCTCCTTTTAATGGGTCGGTTGATTTCACCGATGCACCAGACTCGCTGACCTTGTTGGGTAGCGATCAAGCTAGTATCCTCAACGAGTTTGGGCATACCTGTGGTACGGCCCCGAGTAGTGTTCTGTTTGTTTGTGACTTGAGCATTACTACGTTGTTTATCACAGTGTCCGAACCAACATACATCTCGTTTAGTTGGGACTATAGTACTCCTGATCTGCCAATCTTTGACCCCTTTGGCTTCGTGGTGAGTGATTTTTCCCCCACTGATTCACGTGCTAACGGTGTTTTTAAGACTCTGAGCGATCCAGCAGGGGGCGCTACGCAATCAGGCTCAGTGGGGATGTTTGACCTGATGGTTAAGGCGAATCAAGTCTTTGGCCTACAAATCGGGACAGACAATCGCAACGGTCGTGCTCAGGTGACGATTAGGGATTTTCAGGCTAGACCCATCATTTCAGAGCCTGATGAGGTTGATCCGACTCCCGTACCAGAACCGACATCCGGAGTTGCGATCGCAGTGCTAGCGGGGCTTGGTCTTAGTTTAAACGCTAAGTCTCGTTCAGGAAAACAATAAATAGTTTTCTAAGCCTCAACGCCCAGGACACTGGGGGCCTTGACAATTGTTTCTCCAGTGTCTGAATCAAACAAATGAATATGCTCTACTCGAATGCCTAAGGTGAGCTGATCGTCGGGGCGAGGAGGATTGTCAATCATTCCGTCGAGACGTACCAGCAGCATAGGGTCATCGGATAAGCCTGCAGGAGAGCTAGGTGCGTTCAAGCCGACAGTCAGGTAGGTTTCACTCCCTAAGGCTTCGACGCGCTGTACTGTGACCTCCAAATGCTTAGGAGCTGGCACTGTTAGCCGTAGATGTTCGGGCCGAATTCCCAAGGTTAATGAGCGATCATGATAAGGCGATAAAATCGGCTCCCAATGGCTGGGTAGGGTTACCCGAAAAGCGGGGTGGACTAGCGTCAGCGGAGCCTGCACCTGAACTGTGAGAAAGTTCATGGGGGGTGAACCGATAAACGCCGCCACAAATTGATTTACAGGAGCCCGGTAAAGTTCTAAAGGGGCCGCAATTTGCTGAATCACCCCCTGATGCATTACCGCAATCCGGTCACCCATGGTCATGGCTTCCACTTGATCGTGGGTGACATAGATGGTTGTAGTGCCCAACTGACGCTGCAGCGCTACAATCTGAGCCCGCGTTTCAGTGCGCAGTTTCGCATCCAAATTCGACAGGGGTTCATCCATCAAAAACACCTGCGGATTCCGGGCCATGGCCCGACCCAGTGCAACTCGCTGTTTTTGACCGCCCGAAAGCTGTCGGGGTAGCCGTTTGAGTAGGGGCGTAATTTGTAAGATTTCGGCGATGGTTTTGACCCGTTTTGAGATCGCCTGTTCCCGTTCTGGCCAGTAGTGAAACCCTGGCGGCAGTAGCCGAGTTATACCAAACAATGCTTGCTGCCAGCGGGTGATTGGGGGCAAGTTGCTGGCCGTGCGTCGCAGGCCAAAGGCCAGGTTGTCGTAGACGCTCAGGTGCGGATAGAGGGCATAGCTTTGAAAAACCATGGCCACATCTCGCTGTTTGGGGGGAAGGTCGTTTACCCGCTGTTTGCCAATGGTAATCGTACCGCCTGTGACACTTTCTAATCCGGCCATCAGCCGCAACAGGGTACTCTTGCCGCAACCAGATGGTCCCACAAGCACCATGAACTCACCGTCTTCAACATTCAGATGGATGCGCTTAAGCACCGTTGCTGGTTTAGCATCTGAGGATTGACGCGGAAATGTTTTGTAAACGTTGTCGATAACAACCTCAGCCACGTTTGGTTCCTAGTTGGGTATCAGGACAATAGGGCGTAGCTCTAGTCAGCAACGCGATCTACAGATACCAGAATATCGGTAATGGTTTCACCACGGGCAGGGGTAAAGATGCGATCGCACGGTTGACTCCGCCCTTGCAGGGCCACCCGATCTATTCTCAGACGGGCCGCCCGATCTTGACTAGTCAGCACCGTAAAGTCCGCCGTCTCTGGCACCTTTACCAACGTAGTCAGACGATCGCCCGTTTGACTAAACTTAAAGGACTGAGAGCCGATGCCCCCTCGGCTACTGCGATTGATAGCCGCCACCTGCATCCGTTTGGCATAGCCTTTAATCGACATCAGCAACATTTTGCTATTGTTCTGAATCGGCAGACAGCCCACTACAGATTCTCCCTTAATGACTCGAATTGCCTGGGTTCCCTGGGAATTACGACTGGTGTCCGGTAACTGCTCACGCTCAATGGCAAACCGTAACAACCGCCCGCTGGACGAAGCCAGCATCAGGTCCTGCTCTAACTCCGCCACCACCGCATAGGCCAGGTGATCCTCGGGTTTGATTTTAATCGCCACTAACCCCCGCCCTGTAATCGACTCAAACTCTGTCAGCGGCAACCGCTTAATTTTCCCTTGGGCAGTCACCAAAATCACCTGCCGCTCCATCACTTCATCCGTTAGCAAGATTGGCGGCAAAATCGACTCTGGATCATTGCCAATGGCATCAGGGAGTAAATTGACTAGCGGCTGTCCCTTTGACTGCCGCTGTGCCAGAGGCACATCGTTAACAGAGAGACTGTAGGCTTTGCCATCACGAGAAAACACCAATAAATTATGGGTTGTCCAGGCAAATTCAGTTTGGGTAGTGACATCATCCAGTTCTGTCAGTTTGGATGGCAGTTTCTCCTGTTTTCCTTGTCGGCGTTGGTAGGTGCGTGGGGATAGGCGTCTGGCATATCCTTTGCGGGTAAACTCAACGACAGTTTCTTCTTCTTGAGCCTCAGCTTCGAGACTCGCCAACATTTCTTTTTCTTCGGCCCGTTCGCTGGCTGTCTGTAGTCGAGTACGTCGTTCGTCGCCAAAGGTTTTCTTGAGTTTTCTCAGCTCTTTTTTGAGCGCTTTGAGCCGTTCTTTTCGATCCGATAGCAGCAGTTCTAAAGTTTCTTTCTGGGTCGATAGCTCATCAAACTCGTTGAGCAAATTTTCTTGTTCCAACCCGACTAACCGTCGTAGGGGCATGGCCAAAATTGCGTCTGCCTGACGGTCGCTTAATTCAAACCGTTCGCTAATTTCCAGCTTGGCCGATGAGCCATCCGGCGCAGCTCGTAAAATTTCAATCACTTCATCGATACTGTCAAGGGCGGTCAATAGGCCCTCTACGATGTGCAATCGCCGATCGGTTTTTTCGAGTTCATTGGTGTATTGCCGCACCAAGGTCTCTTCACGGAAATCCAGAAAGGCTTGCAACATATGGCGCAGCGGCATCTGTACTGGCTGTCCTCCATCCAGTGCCAGCATGATGGCTCCAAAGTTGCTCTGTAGCGGCGTCATTTTGTAAAGGGCAGTCAAAATGCTGTGGGGCTGCACTTCTCGCTTTAACTCGATGACGACCCGCATGCCATCGCGATCGCTTTCATCACGAATATCAGCAATCCCATCGAGCCTACCCTGGTTTACCAGATTGGCCACTTTTTCGATCCAGCCCGCCTTATTGACCTGATAGGGCAACTCTGTAACCACAATGGCATTGCGACGCTGTCGACCCTTGCCCGGTTGAATTTCTTCAAACCCAGCAATCCCCCGTACAGGAATACTGCCACGACCAGTCCGATAAGCATCATGAATGCCTTTTGTATCAGTAATCTCACCACCAGTAGGAAAATCTGGCCCAGGAATTAATTTAAACAGCGCCTCATCTGAAAGATTGGGTCGATCAATAATTGCAATCAAACCATCGACGACTTCACCTAGGTTATGGGGTGGGATATTCGTGGCCATCCCTACCGCAATACCAGAACTGCCGTTTAGCAATAGATTCGGCAGCTGAGATGGCAGTACGATGGGCTCTTGTTGGGAGCTGTCGAAGTTATCAATAAAATCAACGGTGGCTTCACTGATTTCCCCCAACAACGCGGTATGGCTGACAGGGGCCAACCGTGTTTCCGTATAGCGCATAGCTGCCGGAGGATCATTATCAACTGAACCAAAGTTGCCATGGCCATCCAGCAGCGGGTAGCGGCTGGAAAAATCCTGCACCATGCGCACCAATGCATCGTAAACAGCCTGGTCTCCGTGGGGGTGATATTTACCCAGCACATCCCCCACCACACGGGCACATTTTCGGAAGGGGCGATCGGGCGTCAACCCCAGTTCATGCATAGCATACAGAATTCGTCGATGCACTGGCTTAAGACCATCACGCACGTCTGGCAAAGCCCGCCCGACAATTACGCTCATGGCATATTCCAGATATGATCGTTGCACCTCTGTATGAAGAGAAGTGACGACAATTTGCTCATCTGAGAACTCATTTAGCTGGTTTGCCATGATTTCGTATCCTTGAAAGCCGTCCTAGAGACAGTAAATAGCCTTATCAATGCTGTACCTTATACACAAGCGTTATGCATTCGCAATAGTTAAGATCCAAATCGATCAAGAATTCAATACACTTGCTAACGCTTGCGTCCCTGCGTCATTGTTTGGTTAAAAGCCTGGTATGGCCTTGACGAAACTGGCCCAACGCCTAACAACGGTTATAGTAACTTTGCTGTGTGATCGAAACCGCCTATGAAAACAGTTTTAATCGTGGAAGACGACATGATCAATGCCCGCGTTTTCTCCAAAATTTTGACTAAGCGAGGTGGCTTGGCAGTCAAACATACGGAGAACGTAGAGGAAGTCATGCAAATTGCTGAAAGTGGCGAAGTAGATGTGATTTTGATGGATGTCTCCCTGTCCCATAGCGTTTATCAAGGGAAACCAGTAGATGGCATTCGCATCACCCAGATGCTGAAAGCGAATAGCGCCACAGCTGCACTTCCAATTATTTTAGTGACTGCCCATGCTATGGATGGCGATCGGGAAAACTTTCTCCAACAGAGTGGTGCTGATGGCTATATTTCAAAACCCATCGTGGACCATCAAAAATTTGTCGACGATGTTAAAGCCATGATTGGTGAATAGCCATACAGAATCGGATTGGTATCAAAAGAATAAACCTGTGCAAAATGCGATTAGATCAAATATACTACCTAGGTATTTAGGTAGTATATTTCTTAAAGGTTCGCAATCTTTGATGGACTAAACATTATCCTACAGTCCGGCAAGAACCTCCTGTAGCCCGGGCGTGCCAAACATAGCTTCTGTCGCGTTTAGCAAACGATTGCCCCAAAGATTTTCTTCTAAAAACTCTAACTCGGCGTAGCGGCTATCTCGTTCTAGAGCAGCAGTGGCTAAAGCAATGGCGGCTGGGCGATTAATATTAGCGGCATACTGAGCTACGGCAATGGCCAAGGTGGGCTCTGGTTCCTCATCAGACAAATCTAGGGAACGTTCCCATTGCTCAATGGCCGGTTCTAACTCCCCCATTTCATAGAGTACTAAGCCAATATTGTTGACAGCAGGCCAAAATTCCTCATTGATACTAATTGAGGTTTCATACTGATCAATAGCCTTCTGATAGCGATTGAGTTTGTAATAAGCGTTGCCTAAATCAAAGTGAGCGCCAGCATTCCCCGGTTCTAGACCGATCCCCTTTTCGAGGGCGTTGGCTGCCTGTAGATACTTGGCTTCGCTAAAATAAGCGGAGCCCAGGGTAAACCAAATCACCGCATCATCACTATTGAGCGCTTTGGCATTTTCAAGGGCGGTCACCGCCGCAGCACTATCGCCCACTTGTAAATGCAAGCTGCCCAACAGTGCTAAAATCTGGGGATTTTGGGGGGCGAGCTGAGCCGCTAATTGAATCCGGGCTAAGGCTTCGTCATACTGTTGAAACTGCGCTAGCTGGGCAGCTTCTTGCGCCAATGTGAGGCCAGTCGCTGTGAGCCGCTCCTCGTCTAGGGGTAAGGTGTAGGGAAGCAGTGCTTGAGCATCCACAGCACGAGCTGTCCAGCCACAGCTAAAGAGGGCAAGAGCTGTAGCAAGCGCAGAACGAGTAAGCCGAGATATAAGCTGATTCATAGGGTGTGGACGGATGTAAGACTGGAAAAACAGGAAGGAAAACCCTCAGTCAGGGCCAGGTTCGCCATCGATCCAGGCGATCTTGAGAGCGTCCTTTGGTCTACTTCGTTGATTCTGACTAGTTATCAGTATAGATACACCAACTGGGGGGGGAGCTAGCAATTTGATAAATTTATGGATTTGCAAGTAGCCGGTTTTGAAGCCAGGGGCAGTGCTCTAGAACCGTGTTTCAAACTCTAACAAAACTCGATTACGATCGTCGAAGTTAGTCGTACCACGAATGGTAAATTCATCGGTGAGTCGGTATCGCAGGTTGAATTCAGTGGGTGTATTATCGGTCAAAATTTTCACTAGAGATAGGGTCACGTTATCGGTTAAATCAACTCCAACCTCGGTGGCGACATCCAAGGTAGAGCCACTGTTCTCCTCACTGGAGAAGCGCGAGGCGCTGGTCACTGGGAATAGTCGAAATTCACTGAGGTTAAGAGTCTGACTAATAAAGTCTTGCAAGCTATTGAGCAAGGCCCCACCAAAAAAGTTGATTACCCCCTGGCCTGATTGGAGAGCGGCAATGTAGCTGCCGCTGAGCAGGTTAACAATTTCTCGTCTGGAGCGGGGTGGAGAGCTAGAGAATTCAATCACCGCATCGCTAATATCTGAGAGAAATAAACTCTCAAGCAAGTTACTGGCGCTGCCTTGATAGGTGGCTCGGATACGAATGGTTTCTATGCCAGTGGTGCCTTGAAAGGTATCACTGGAGGTGTCAGCGACTTCAGACCTGGCAAAAGCAGTGGCCTCGACGACATTACTTTGTTGTGTTTCGGTAACAGATGTTCGCAACCGAATATCCAGTAGGGGATCGGCAATCCCCCGGTCGGGGAGAAACCGAGCTACATTATCACGACCGGCCAGACGAAAGGTGGTAGTTAAAAGATTAATTCGACCAGATCGTAGCCGAATTTCTCCTTCGGGCTCAATGGCGCGAAATGGGCGTAAGGGACCTGTGATGCGTAAATCTCCCTGGGCTACAACATTTAGTAAGTTGCTTTGTTGAATCTGGATATCATCTGCCAGGGTGATTTTGAGATTTTCAAACCGAGGTACAAACGGAGAGATCTCTGTTTGTTCAGGTGCGGCTGTGTTGTTGCCTTCGGGTAAGAATAGACGACCGTCGGCTAGTTCGACCACCCCGCCCAACTGGGGACCTCCTAATAGCAAACTGCCACCAACGACTACCTGGCCTTGGACACCCCCTCGATAAATACCTCGCAGGTCAAGGTCGATATCGTCTAAGGTGACTGTAAGCGCACCAGAGGGGTGCACAGGGGGCGTATTGTTTTCAGCATCTAACAGAATCGGGAATGCCTCGATCTCATCGTCCCTGGCATCGTCTTCATTTTGATTAGAGGCATCGCCGCCTAAAACTGCCAGCTCATTGCTTTCAATGATGAAGGGGAAAGATAGAGGAAAGCTGCCCGCTGCCTGTAGCTGGCCGTTCCTGTACTGTCCGCGCAGTTCTTGGACGATTATCTGATCATTTTCAAAGACGACACTGCCCGTAAAATCGGTAAGGGGATCGGGGAGCAGGGGCGATCGCAACACCGCCTCTCGCACATCCATCGCACCGCTGATATTCGGTCTCATTAAGGTGCCACTGATATCTAGAGACACGCGCCCTTTACCAGATTCCCAGCTCACTTGATCGTTTAAAACATTGAGCAGGGCCAGCCCTTCATCCGCGACATTCAGTGATAGGGCAATGCGGTCATCGGCAGGCTGCACCGTCATAAAGTCAAAGGCATAGGGAATATCTCCTACCAGCGTCAGAGGTTCGGGATTATCAACCTGGATCAGCTCACCCTGCAGCAGTAGTCGGGCGTTTTCATAAAGGAATAAGCCTTCAGCTTGTTCAATGGATTGCTGGTTGATGCTGCCATCGGCAAGGATAATATCTCCCCGCACCGTCGGGTTACCCAGACCACCGCTAAAGTTTGCGATTGCATTTAAACGACCTTCCAGATCCAAAGGCAAGTCAAAAATATCGCTTACCGCTGTTACCGGCAGCTCCTCAGCCACCAGCTGTAAGCTTGAGCTATCTTGCTCAACTAGTGATAAATTTCCGGCCAGATTGACAAACGCTTTCTGCGGGTTCCCCTCAGCATCCGGCGGCAGGGTTGTTTCCAACCGTACAGGCTGCAGTGTGAGATTTCCATTAGCAAGTTGGCCCTGGGCAATTACTCGATCTGCTTCAAAATCTTGCCCCCAAGTCCATGATTGCCCATCTACATCGAAGACGATTTCAGGCAATTCCTGCGGTCGACCACTCACCCTGACCGTTGCATCAAATTGACCTGTCAGTTCCGCAATCGGGGGAATGGGATTCTCTTGCTCAGCCAGAAACTCCTGGTCCTGAATCTTCTGAATCTCTGCTAGACGCCGTAGCTGATCGAGTAAGGTAGCCCCGGCATTCCCAGCGGACTGAGTATCTAGAATCTCCGGGACTTGCTCAAATGGCGGCTGCTCCGCTACCCAGATGGGGGCCTGAAACGTTTGAATCAAATCCTCAAGCTCGGTAATTGCCAGAGCAGTTAACACATCCCTGACATCCCCGTTTTCCACGGAAACATTCGCGTTATAGGCCAGGGTATCTAGCTGCACATTGCCACTAAACTGATAAATGCTGTTTATAACCTCAGCTGTAGCACAACGGGCGAGCACTGGCTGAATAGTCAGCTGTGATGAGCAATCATTAATTATCAGTTCACCTCGTTCCACAAAGACCCGCCGATCACGATAGGCAATTTGGCCCGTAATCTGTTGCGCATTGAGATAGCCTATCCCCGGCTGCGCAATAAACACATCTCCTACCAGGGTTTGACGATTGAGATCGATCACCCATTCATCTAGAGAAGACACGGTGCCCTTGAGCCCACCCCCTAGCCGGTCAACTTCCGGTAGGCCTAGTGCCTGCAGTGGTAGATCTTGCAGGGTTGCCCTTAAGATGTCGCCATCTGTACGTCCCGCTGCTTGGGCTCCTTGCCAGCTGATGTCAAAATCTAAGGTGCGCGGAGCTTGAAAATTCACGGCAATGCCATCAGCCAAACCATCGGCAGTGACAGGTCCACTTTGGCCATCCAAATCCACCATCAACCCGGCTTGAGCTTGATAACTGACTGGTCCCAACAGGACCGGATCAAAGGCAACTTGATTGACCGCAAAGTCTTCAAGTAAGAGAGTGCCACTAAACTGAGGGTTGCTCAAAGTCCCCACTAACCGCCCATTGGATAATGAGGCGAAGCCATCAAGCGGCACCGGGCTGGGGAGCTGCGCCAGTGGATAACGCTGGGCATCTAACTCAAGAGAGAACCCGCGAATCCCCTGGAATTGATTGCCCTCAAATTGAGGAGAGATCACACCGCGAGCTTGAAGCTGGGCACTGTTAGCCTGCTCAATTAACAATTCTTGGCCAGTCCAGGCAAACTGGCTGGTAAGGGGAGCATCAAACCCCGCTAGCTGAGGCGCAAACCCCGCTAGGCCCGCTGAAAACGTCAGGTCACCCTGCCCCTGCAAATCTGCCAGGGTACGGGTATCAATGGTGCCGCTTAAACTAACTGTGCCGCTGGTATTACCCTGGAGCTGGGAGGCCAACTGACTCAGATTCAAGGCATTGAGGGTGGCATCGGTTTGCCAGCGGCCATCCACCAATTCCGCATTTCCCTGGATGGTGCCGTCAGCCAGTTGCACAGTGTAATCGCCCATGGCGAGAAGATTTTCGAGGCTAGCCCCCTGTAGCGGCCCTGCTAAATCTACCTCGGCCTCTAAGCTGCCTGGAGGTATCTGGGCAATGCCTAAAGCTGCTAGATCGACATTGCTAGCCACAATATTGGCCTGCCAACTATCGGTTTCAACGGCACCTGTCCCAGTTAGCGTGCCCGTGCCAACCTGCACTAATGCTTGAGGAATGGTTAAACCACCAGCGGCAAATACCGCTGTGGCGTTAGCTGGGTAGATTTGCCCTGCGTAGGCCAGGTTGGGGGCTTGCAGGTTAATGCGGGTTTCCAGTGCCGCTGGCGGACCAACAATTGTGGCAGTTGCACCTACCACCCCCAAGGTGACAGGCAGCTGCTCAATGTCATAGAGGGCTACGAGCGCATCTCCCGATATATTCGCCGCCTCGGCGGTAAAGTCGAGTTCTGGCGGTCCATCGGGTAGGTTTGCCAGGTTCAACACTCCGCTACTGCTGACCTGCCCTCCCAGCTCTGGAGTCGCACTGACCTGGGTAACAGTGACTGCATCTAAGAGGTTTTCGATGCGATCGCTCTCCAGCAGGACATTGGCATTGAGATCGTTGAGCACAACTCGATCCACAGTGACCGGACCATCTGCGACAACATCGGCAAACAGCCTGGGCTGCAAAATCGGCCCGGTAATGTTGATATTGCTGTCCAATACACCATCGAGAACAATGGGCGATTCGACCTCAGAACTCTCCAGCAGCTGTGCGAGATCTACATCTAAGACCTGGGCGGTCAGGTCATAGTCCCCCTGCCAATCAATGGTGCCCGTTGCTGTCGCCTCTAGTTCCTCATAGCTACCCCTGGCGCGATCAAGGGTAATGGTGGTGCCCTGAAATCTGGCAGTGGCATCAATATTCTCAATGGTGTTGCCCCAGGGGCCGGTGTTTGGCAGTGAGGCCAGCTGCAGCTGACCATCGTCAAGGCTGCCTGCTCCATCCACTGTAATGGGCTGCTCCGGTAGAAATGAGACGGTCCATGAGCCGCTCACTCGTCCCCCCGTGGCGGCTATGGGCAAATTTTGCTGTCCCAAGGTAGGCAAGAGAAACGCCAGGGCTGTCTCCGCTGCGACTCCTTCGGCATCCACACCCAGTCGGATTTCCTGCTGAATCGGTTGTTCGCTATTGCCAGATGCCACCGGTTCAATGGCACCTGTGATATCCAGATTGCCACCGTTGGGCGGTGTTGCGATCGCATTAAACTCCACCCGTTGGCTGTCTTGACCATTCAGCTGCACCGGCTCAATCGCCACGCTGCCATTCACATCACTAATTAGTAACGGTGTGGGCTCTCCAGCGGGCAATGGTACCAGGGTGATCTGACTATCAACAACATCAATATCGTCCAGCCGTACCTTGACTAGGGGATCTTCAACGGGCTCAAATGTGGGCACATCCACACCTAGCCAGCCCTCATCCGGGTGCTGCTCCACATAGCCATCGGCACCAATTAACCGTAAATCGATATCCAGTTCACGCTGGAATAGGGCCTGCAGTGGATTAAACCTGACCTCTACGGCCTCTGCTGTGGCAAAGGTAGGGTCAGTTTCAGTCGCATTTAATTTAGAAGGCCCTACCCGTAGACCGTTCCAGGACAGTCCCTCTAGCTCTCCGAGTTCCAGTTCGCGTTCTAAAAGATCAGAGAGTCGTCGTTCTAAAAGCGGTGTTAACCCTCGATTGATAAACAGCCAGGCACCCAGGGCGACAGCCGTACTAGCTATGAGGGTACCTACCCCGAGGGTAATGGCGGTTATTTTCCAAAATCGCCGACCCTGACGGGGTCTATCTGTATTGGGCGAAGTCATGGAGGCATGGAACTACGTGCGCGACTACTCTAACAAACTTCCATCAAGGATTTTTGTAAGATTTGGCTACAATCCTACTGCTATCCCATCACTACGGGGATCACATGCCCCTAGAAGCCAATCATCGCGCACCTGAATCATGTGGGCATGCCCCATGGCTTCAGACCAATCGGCTTCAATTTGCAGCTGATGACCCCGCTGTCTGAGGCCATGGCGAATCTCAGGTGATATGCGCCCTTCAAGTGCCAGTCGGGCAGAGGACTGGCCCCAGGTCCGCCCCCAGCGCCAGCGGGGTAGGTTAATTGCGGTCTGGATGTCTAAACCTAAATCCAGTACACGGGTGAGCAGCGCTACCTGGGTTTGGGGTTGACCTTCGCCGCCCATGGTGCCAAACACAAGTTGGGGCTGTCCGTGTGCTAGGGCTATGGCTGGGATCAATGTTTGCAGGGGACGTTTGCCCGGAGCCACCCGGTTTACATGGCCAGCCACGGTGGAAAATATTGTCCCTCGATTGTTGAGAGCAAAGCCCAGATCAGGAGGCACTACCCCACAGCCATAGTCAAAGTACAAACTCTGGAGCAAGGAAACGGCATTGCCCTGATGGTCGACGACAGCGGCATAAATCGTGTCTCCTCCCATGGCTGGACCCTGCTGGAACCGGGCCTGTTGCCAATCTATCTGAGGTCGGAGCTGAGCTGCATAGGCTTTGGAAATCAGCAGCTCAATGGGGATATCGGTAAATGTTGGGTCACCTGCCCAGCGATCGCGATCGCAAAATGCCAGTTTGATCGCTTCCACGATCAGGTGGTAATAATCCACCTGAGTCAAACTGGCAATGTCATCGGGCTCGATCAAATTCAGAATTTGTAATACTGTCAGCCCCTGGGTATTGGGCGGTAGCTGATAAATGGTGTGACCTCGGTATTCGGTGGTCAGCGGTTCTACCCAGTTAGAGCGATGCTGGGCAAAATCTTCCAGGCGTAAGGGACTACCCAGGGGAGCGACGTAGTCAATAATGGTTTGTGCGATCGCACCGCGATAAAAAAACTCCGCCCCATCTACAGCTAGTGTCTTTAGCACCTGAGCCAGGGCAGGATTTTGGATACTGTCACCTACCTGGGCCGCTGACAGAAAGGTGGCGGCAGCGCCAATATCTTGGGCTAAAAGATCTCGGTCTTTACGGGTCCACCGAAACTGTGATGAGGACAGCGCATACCCGGTCTCTGCTAGAGCGATCGCAGGCTGTAGCAGTGAAGCCCACGGTATATGGCCAAACCGTTGATGGGCCTGCCACCAGGCATCGACGGCACCAGGCACCGTCATGGCGGCAACAGCCCCCCTTTGCGGTAGTTCTGCGCCATTTAGAAGAGTATTGGCGTCTAGATAGGTCGCGGAACGGCCGGAACCATTCAGTCCATGGACCTGTTGCGTGGACGCATCATAGATTAACCACAGTCCGTCTCCCCCCAGACCGTTCATATGGGGATAGGTGACCGATAGCGCCGCACATACGGCGATCGCAGCATCAACTGCATTACCGCCCTGTTGCAGGACCTGGTGGCCAGCCTTAGAGGCTGGGGTGTGCGGTGATACCACCATGCCGTGCAACGAACGAGCCCGGTCCACCGCAATCGGCTCTTGGGCGGGGTTAATCATGATGGCTGGGGTTTATCCCAATCGATAGCCGAAGCCGCGGACGGTCTTTAAATACTTAGGCTTGCTGGGGTCTTCTTCGAGTTTTTCACGCAGCCAGCGAATATGGACATCCACCGTTTTGTTATCCCCCATAAAGTCATAGCCCCAGACGCGATCAATTATTTGATCCCGGGACCAGACCCGACGTGGCCGCCCCATAAATAGCTCTAAAATCTTGAATTCTTTGGGAGACAGATTTAATTCCACATCGTTGAGAAAAGCGCGGCACTCATTTGGATGTAGAGTCAGCCCCTCAAACCTCAGGGCAGAACTGTCCTCTGACTTTGACCTGGACTGATAACGACGTAGCAGAGCACGGCAGCGGGCGATCAACTCGCGCATGCCAAAGGGTTTGGATAAATAGTCGTCGGCTCCAACTTCTAAGCCCACTACCCGATCCATTTCGGTGCCCTTAGCACTCAGGATCAAAATGGGAACATCTAATCCCCGATGTCGCACTAACCGGCATAGATCCAGACCGTTCATGCCAGGCAGCATCAGGTCCAGAATCACCAGGTTAATATCTGGAATGGCATCCTTACTACCATCTGCTGATCCGAGTAATTTCTCTAAGGCGGTTGGTCCATCGGCCGCCACCACAAGTTCAAAGCCTTCTTCAGCTAAGGCCAGGGCTACCGTCTCGCGAATGAGTTCTTCATCTTCAACGACTAATACCTTACCTAAACCTACCCGTAGCGAAGACTGAACAGAAGCTAGCCCGCTAGAAACCATGGCCATACAATGTCGCCTTAATTACCTCATGGTTGGATTCTATCAGGGATATTGCAACGGAGAACTTTGTTTAAACAGATCATTTTCCGTAAATTCAACTACATAATTTGCCTCGGTGGGCAAATTCCATGGGCCAATACCCGACATCTCACCCCTCAACAAATGGCTAAAAACAGACCTGAGGAGTTAACTAAATTTTTATCTTCTCAAAACTTTCGTAATATTTCTGTTGTCAGTATGGGGCAGTATCCTGACAAATTTTCATGACAAAGTTGGGTGAGCTGATGACTGGAGCCTGTCTTGAAGGGTCAGCGGCATCCCTGTCTAAGGCCATTGATGGGTAGCCCGACCGTATAGCTCTGTGAGCATCGTGAACTGTTGGCAAAGAGTGGGGTTGAGCATGTTCGCATCAAACCGCCACTCCCAGTTGCCCTCGGCTAATCCAGGGGTATTCATACGGGCTTCGGCCCCTAGCCCTAGCAGATCCTGTAGGGGAATAATGGCCAGGGTCGCCACTGAGGATAGTGCCAGTCGAATCATGGCCCAATGGACGGACTCTAGGTTAAAACCACCCACAAAGGTGACTAGCCGTTGTTTTTCGTAGTCATTGGCGGTGTTGCTATACCAGCCAACGGTGGTGTCGTTATCGTGGGTGCCGGTGTAAATGACAAAGTTGCGATCGCAATTAAACGGCAAATACGGATTGCGATGGTCTGAACCAAAGGCAAACTGCAGGATCTTCATGCCTGGAAACTCAAATCGGTCCCGCAGCGCCTCCACTTCGGGGGTAATGATACCCAGGTCTTCTGCTAAGAATGGCAGCTTACCCAGCACGGCTTCTACCCGTTCAAATAGCGCGACTCCCGGTGCCTCAATCCAGTGACCATTCATGGCCGTTTCCTCACCTTCAGACACGGCCCAGTAGGATTCAAATCCACGGAAATGATCAATCCGAATTTGATCCACATAGGCCAACGAGGTTTTAATCCGTTTGATCCACCAATCAAACTGGGTTTCTTCCAACACCTCCCAGTTATAGGTCGGATTACCCCAAAGCTGACCCGTTTCACTAAAGTAATCCGGTGGTACTCCCGCCATCTCAGACGGCATCAGCGTCTCTGGATCGATCATAAAATTCTCAGGAAAGGCCCAGACATCGGCACTATCGTGGGCAACATAGATGGGCATATCGCCAATAATCTGAATATGGCGCTCATTGGCATAGGCTTTCAGTGCAAACCACTGACGACAAAATTCAAACTGTAAAAACTTTTGCAAAAAGATAGCATCGGCCAGCTTATCCCGCCACATGGTTAGTGCTTCTGGCTGTCGTTTAGCAATGGCCGGGTCCCACTCACTCCAGCTTAGCCCGTCGTTAGCCTCTTTCAGGGCCATAAACAAACTGTAGTCTTCTAGCCAGAATGCCTGGGTCTGACAAAAATCTTGAAACTCTTCAGATTTATCGGCTTGAAACCTCTCAGCCGCCTGCTTTAAACGCCCTAACTTGTAAGGAATTACCTGGTCATACCGTACCCGTTCGGTGGAAAAATCAGGCACCTCCGCCAGATCGGCCTTATCCAATAGACCTTGCTCCGCCAACTCATCCAAACTAATCAGCAGCGGATTGCCCGCCATTGCCGAGTAGCACATATAAGGAGAGTTGCCATGGCCCGTTGGCCCTAGCGGTAGAATTTGCCAAAGCTGTTGTTTTGTTTTTGCTAAAAAATCGACAAATCCATAGGCTGCCTGACCCAAATCTCCAATGCCATAACGCCCCGGTAGCGATGTGGGGTGAAGCAAGATACCGCTAGCTCTAGTAAATGACATGGCAGGGGGTGAGAAATAGGGATGAACGTTAGCTTTGGCAATGTCTTAGCTTTGAGCCAAGCCAATAGACTCTAGCATGGTTACTCGATGCAATGCTGTCCTAAACATCCCTAGTTCCCTTATGACTTATCGCAATCCCGCTCCCACGGTTGACATCATTATTGAGCTGGTCGATCGACCCCATCGGCCCATTATTTTGATTGAGCGGTTAAATCCCCCACTGGGTTGGGCGATTCCTGGCGGTTTTGTTGACTACGGTGAGTCGGTAGAAGCTGCCGCTAGACGTGAGGCCAAAGAAGAGATTGGCCTCACGATCCATCTATTGGAACAGTTTTATGTGTATTCAGACCCTGGCCGGGATGAACGTAAGCACACTATTAGCATCGTCTTTTTAGCGACGGCTGTGGGGGAGCCCACGGCTGGGGATGATGCGAAAAATTACCAGGTCTTTAATCTATGGGAAGTTCCCGATAATCTTTGCTTTGACCATGACAAAATTTTGCAAGATTACTGGCACTATCGTCACTATGGGAAACGGCCACAAATCTAGTCAGAAGCTATGCAAAAAATGCAAGACTTGATAGCAATATCGCCAAGTCAATTCATCAGCTGAGCTGGAATCTTACATAGAGCCCAGCGCACTAACTATAGTATCTTAGCCGTTAAGCCCTAGTGGAGTCAGAGAAGGGATCGAAGTGGCTCTGTCAACTTGCTGCTGTTTAATTTTTATGATCATCAGACAATGCGCTCCCGGACAGATATTTTGGCTATCTTCTCGACATTTATTCAGTTTTCGGGCGATCGGTTTGATACCTGGGTATCTGATCCAAAATTGGCCAGGACCATGCAGCAACAGCTGCTCCAAAATCGTGAAGCTGACCGGTCAGAAAAATTTTGGGCACTCCACTGGTTTCGGTTACGGTGGCAACATCCTCAAGCATCTGGTCATCTGTGGGCCTATTTGCAGGAGCCTTGCTATTGGGCTGCAGACCGGGTAACTCGCCGTTTTCCCATGGTGCAATGTTCGCTGGCGGATGGATTCCAGATTGCGATCGCTAAAGTAGACCGTATTCTTAATGGTTATAACCCAGATTATGGTAGTGACCTCAAAGCCTATGCCAGCACTGCTTTTGGTAACTGTCTCCGAGATCAGCTACGGCAGCGTCAAGAAATCAACATCAGTAGTGATTGGGGGCTATTGCGCCGACTGAGTCAAACCCAGTTAAGCAGTGCCTTGCTGGCGGCCGGATTTATTAACCTGGAGCCACACATTCTCATGTGGCAATGTTTTAACGCTATTTGCATCCCTGAACCAGGACGACTAGCAAGGGGATTGCCGGCCCCCAGTGAAGCGCAACTGGAGGCCATTGCCAATCGCTATAATCAACTACGTCGCTACCGACAATCTGACCTTAAAACTTTAGGCATAGGTACAGATATTGATACCAATCAGCTCCAAGAGGCGTTAGCCCAGTTAGCTGCCACAGCGAGAGCCTACCTAAACCCGACGATTACCTCGCTCAACCAACCCCAATATGATGACTCGGGTGAAGAACAACTCGATACTTTACCTGCCGATGATACCCCGATGACACAGCTGCTCGCGACTGAGGCTTATCATGAACAACAGCAGCGGCTCCAGCAAATTGGCACTATATTGAAGCGTGAGCTGATAGCACTAGATACTCCTAGTCAAATACTATTAGAGTTCTACTATCAACAAAAACTCACCCAAAGTGATATTGCTAATCAGCTAAATATCAAACAATATCAGGTGTCACGCAAACTTAGCCGGATTCGGCGGCGGTTGCTGCTCAGTGTTATCCACTGGGCGCAACAAACTTTGCATATCTCTACCAAAGCTGCCGTACTTGCTAATGTTAGTGACTTAATTCACGAGTGGTTGCAGCATTACTATTCGCCAGACCCTTCGGAGGTATCGGAATGAGCGTTTTCTTTGATAACCCTGTACAGCCTGTTCTGGCTATGTCAGTTGACCTGGACCAGTGGCAACGCCTTACGCCGATATCAGATCCAGCTGCTCGCTGGCGGATTTATCTGCATCAATTAGCACTGCGTGCGGTGATGGCCTGGTTTCAAGAAGAATTTACTCAAGCCGTTCATCCGTGGCCCCATGCAGCTCCCTTTGAAATTTGGCACGTTGTTGATGGCTTAGCCCTATCGCTGGGAGAGAAACGCATTGTAGTCATGCTGTCAGAGGCCATGGATGCCGTAGAATTAAAAGTCCCTCAAGAATGGGTTGATCTCCCAGGACTATCCGCTGACTACTACATTGCTGCCTATGTCGATGTTGATCAACAGCGGCTGGCGCTGTGGGGCTACACCACTTATCATCAGCTCAAATCCCAGGGTAGCTATGATGTTAGTGAACAGGTTTACTATCTCAAAGACATTGATTTAGTGCAGGATTTTTCTGCCTTTTGGGTTGCCCAACAAATAGAACAGCCACCTGCTAGCCACCCACAGGAGCTGTCTGATTTACCCATGGTCCAGGCTGAAAATCTAATCCGAAGCCTGGCCTACTCTCATGAGCCAAGGCTAGCATTTCCGTTTAGCCAATGGGGAGCCCTTTTTAGTCAGGAACACTGGCGACAGCAGCTGTATCAACAGCGACAGGGGGGCAATACCCCTGTCAGCATAGAAGATTGGTTGGAACAGATCTTTGAACAAGGCTGGCAAACCCTGGAGTCATTGCTTCCCGAATCACCCACCGTAAGATTTCGGTCAGCTGCAGGTGGAACGGCTGTGCTGACCTGTGGCAAAAAGATCTTTCTAAATTCAGCTCCCGATGATCTGTTGCTAATGTTTAGTGTGGACATTGAAGCCAACAAACGCCGCAATATTCGGATTCAGCTTTATCCCTCTGGCGACACAATTCTGCCCAGCAATGTCATGCTGGCGTTGGAGATGTCGGAAACAGGACAGTTACTGAAATCTGTCAAAGCTGGGGAACATGATGACTATATCCAGATTCCTCCATTTCGCTGTTCAGCAGGTCAACGTCTGAGAGTCCATATTCAACTGGCTGAAAGCACCTGCCAGGAGGATTTTATTAGCTAACAAGTTGTAGCTTCTCTATGGAAAATGAACAAAGCCCACGGAGTGATTCATAAAGAGCTTTGGGTTTTACAGGTTGATGGAACAGCAAAACTGCGAGAAGACATCTTTGAAGCTCAGGGATAAGCGACATCGACCAGTCGTTAAGACAGTTTCATCTATTTCCCGCGGCTATCCAAGCACAAAGTGAATGTAGGGCGCATACAGATCGGGTTCTAATAGAAAAGAATCATGCCCTTTATCGGAATGGACTGTGATGTGCTTTACATTCATCTGGGCCGCTTCTAGCGCTTTGACAATTATTTTTTGTTCCTCTGGATAAAAACACACATCCGAATCTACGCTAAAAATGAGATATTGCTGGTGAGCACAGTCCTTAAATAGATCAGGTTGCTGGGCATTTAAGCTAAACCGTTGCCACATATCCATAATGCGTAAATAGCTGTTGGCATCAAATCGTTCTGCAAATTTTTTGCCTTGATAAAACATATAGGATTCAATTGGGTTGGAGAGTTCGTAAAATTTCCCAATGGGTTGATTGACCGTGATTTCTTGTCGGGCTCGTTTTTCCATCACGGTGAGTGAAACGAATGTTTTGTGGGAAATAATTCGAGCTAACAACAAACCTTCTTTAGGAGGATCGCTGTCATAATAATCGCCTCCCTGAAACTTGGGATCGTTACGAATTGCCAGAATCTGTTCAAAATTATGCACGCGATGCAGTACAGTTGTCGCCAAACCAGTGGCAATGGGCAAAACGTTTTTCACACGATGGGGACACCGGGTTGCTAGTAGTATTGATAGCATGCCGCCTAGAGAGCTACCAATGGCCGCATGTAAGCATTGAATGCCTAAAGCATCTAATAACAGTAGCTGGCTACGAATGACGTCCCAGGCGCTTACCTGGGGGAAATGGCTGCCATAGGGTTTGCCAGTTTGTGGATTGGTTGATCGAGGCCCTGTGGAACCGTAGCATCCCCCTAAATAATTGGCACAGATGACAAAATAACGTTGTGTGTCTAGCGCTTTACCTGGGCCAATAAAAGCATCCCACCAACCCAGAACACATTCATCTGTCCAGAGGTGGGTAATCCCTGGTATCGATTGGTTAATCCCTGCTGCGTGCTGACTACCGGTCAGAGCATGAAAAACCAGAATGGCATTGCTGGCATCAGCATTGAGGGTGCCATAGGTTTCATAGGCGAGGGTGATTTCGTCAAACGACTCGCCTGAATCGAGGGGGAAGGGTTCATTCAGGTGAAAAAACTGGGTCTTGACTGAGCCAATACTCATTAGCAAAGAATTGAGAAAGGGATATGGAAGAGGGTAAACAGACAGTTGAGGATGCTTAGGGATCAGGATTTTATCAGATCCAAAAATGTTGTCTGCAGAGGCGTTCTATGGAACACCTGTACGGCAAAAGATAGGACCTCATTAAATCCTCATTTTTTAGCTTAGAGACCCTAGGAATCAAACCTGAGAATGTGTTCATTAGATTGAAGAATCTCGCAGTCTCTCTGGGCTAGAGACAAAAAGAAAGGAAATTACCTCAAAGGCCCTCAGACTGGCGGGATGCTGAGGGACGCACCCGAGGCAGAGAGGAAACCGATAGAGCCAGTCCCCCTCCCTCCTTATGTCTGTCCAACAAGTTTGGCCATCGTCACTCTGCAATAGCAGTCAACGCTTGCTTGAGGTCATTGATAATATCATCGATGTCCTCAATGCCAATGGCGAGACGGATAAGCTCAGGTGCAATACCCGAACTTTGTAGATCAGCTTCTGAAAGCTGGGAGTGTGTAGTGGACGATGGGTGAATCGCTAAACTTTTGGCATCCCCAACATTGGCTAGATGAGAGAATAATGCAAGCTGTTCAATAAACTGTTTACCGGCTTCGGCACCGCCCTTGATGCCAAATACTACCATGGCTCCAAAACCATTTTTTAGATAGCGCTGAGCTGTAGAGTAGGCTTTATCGGTTTCTAGACCAGGATAGCGCACCCATTCTACTGCTGGATGCTGTTGTAGAAATTCAGCAACAGCTATGGCATTTTCACAGTGGCGCTGCATTCTCAGGTGCAGGGTTTCAATGCCCTGGAGAAACATCCAGGCATTGTCTGGTGAAATACAGGCTCCTAAATTCCGTAAGGGAACCAGCCGCATCCGTAGGGTGTAGGCGATGGGGGCTAAGGGACCCAGGTCATGGGCATAACGCAGGCCGTGGTAGCTGGCATCTGGCTCACTCATCAGGGGAAACTTACCGGAAGTCCAGTCAAATTTGCCGGAATCGACCATGATGCCACCAATGCCGGTGCCATGCCCTCCTAACCATTTGGTTAGAGAATGGATAACAATATCAGCGCCATGTTCTATGGGACGAATCAGATAGGGGGTGGTAAAGGTGCTGTCGACAATCAGGGGCAGTCCTTGGCCATGGGCGATGGCTGCGATCGCATCTAAATCCGACACTTCCAACCCTGGATTACTTACCGTTTCACAAAATACCAGCTTAGTGTTTTCAGTAATTGCCGGACGAAAGTTCTCTGGATTGCGCGGATCAACAAAGTTCACGGTAATGCCAAACTGCGGCAAAATATCCTTGAACATGGTGTAGGTGCCGCCATACAGCGTATTAGCAGAGACAATTTCATCCCCTGCCTGACAAATATTGATAATGCTATAGAAAATAGCGCTAGTTCCCGAAGCCACGGCCAGGGCGGCAGCCCCTCCTTCCATAGCCGCCACCCGCTTTTCTAAAACGTCTTGGGTAGGATTCATCAACCGCGTATAGATGTTACCCAGCTCTTTAAGGGCAAACAAATTAGCGGCATGTTCCGTATCCCGAAACGTATAGGCGCTGGTGCGATAGATGGGCACAGCGCGAGCCATTGTAGTGGGATCGGTTTCTTGCCCTGCATGCAAACATTTTGTCCCCAAGCCGTATTCTGCACTCATAAAAAACTCTCTTCACAGTAATAAATAGCCTTGAAATTCTAGCTTAGCCAGGTTTGATTAACCGATGTTGTATAGGTATTCTTTATCTCTCCAGTCCCTACTTCCCACTGTTCCATCAATTTTGGGTACCCTGGCCTTACCCATTTACAATTTTTCCAGGGGACTATTGGGGTAATTGCCCTGGTGCTGCATGAATCTATGACATCTACCGAGCTATGGCAAACGAGCATCAATGGCATACCAGTTATTGGGTGCGGGTTGGCAGTCTGGCAATATGTTTCTTTGTCACTGCCCAACTGTCTACCACCGTTCTCAATCTAGAAGCTGCGGCTTCCCCCTTATGGCCACCTGCTGGGATTGCCCTGGCTGCCCTTTTGATCAATGGTCAGAATCTTTGGGTTGGTGTAGCCCTCGGGGCGTTTTGGGCCTCATTAGCCGACCAGGTACCTTGGGAACTGTCCCTGGTATTATGCTTTGGCAGCGCCCTGCAGGCCCTGGTGGGCAGTTACTTTTTTCGTCGCCGCTGGCAGCATAGTTTGCAACTCTATAGCTGGCGGCTAGATGATCTGCTGGCATTTGTAGGGCTGGGGGTAATGGTGACACCCTTGATCAATGCCGTTTACAGCACGCTCATTGGCTATGGGTTTGGGGTTTTAACCCGAGCTCAGCTAGGACAAAATGCCCTCGTCATATGGCTTGGGGATGGCATGGGCATTTTGGTACTTACGCCCCTGTTATTAGCGATCGCAGCGGGACGGCAACGAAAAATACCATGGCGTATCAGTTCATACTGGGAGCTAGGGCTTTGCCTCGGCATGCTAGTGGCGATTAGTGCCATGGTGTTTGGGGCCCAAACGGATAGTGCGATCGCAAAATACCCCCTAGAATATCTACCCTTCCCCTTTGTTGTTTGGGCGGCTCTACGGTTAGGGCTGCACGGCACAACCCTGGCTAGTTTTCTAGTGTCTGTGATTGCTGTAACAGGTGCGGTCCACCGAGGTGGCCCATTTATCACTAAGGCCGAGGGCAATCTGAGCGAAGCTATGTTGTTGCTACAAGCCTATGCCGCAGTCATTAGCATAACTGCGTTAGTCTTATCGGTAGTCGTTACAGAACGCCAGCAAAGTAACGCTAAATTAGCCCGTAGTGAAGCAAGTTTAGTCAAGGCCCAACGTATTGCTCAGCTAGGTAACTGGGACTGGAGTCTCGGGGTGAATGAGAAAGCTATTAAACCGATCAAACCAGGCGAAAAAAATCTCTTGTCAGAAAATAAATCCCTGGTTTGGTCCGATGAGTTATACAGTCTCTTGGGGTATCCAATTGGTTCGGTGCCGCCTAGTCAGTCCCTATTTCTAGAGCGAGTGCATCCGGCGGATCAGCAGCGGGTGGGGTTGGCCTGGAACGTAGCTTTAAATCACCAAAAACCCTATCGTCTTGACTATCGTCTGCTCCTACCTGATGGCACAGAGCGCACCGTAAATGAACATGTCCACATTGAACCAAATCACATTACTGGCACGGTTCAGGATATTACTGAGCGCAAACAGACAGAGGCGGCTTTACGGGAGACAGAAGCACTGCGAGCCACCATGTATCGCTATCTGAGTCAAGACCTGGCTGAACAGCTGCTAGATAGCAAAAACACTCGCCTAGGTGGAGCGCGACAGTTTGTTTCGATTCTGTTTGCGGATATTCGTAGCTACACTACGTTGACAGAACAACTTCCTCCTGAAGAGGTCGTGGTGTTGTTAAATCGCTACTTTGAAACAATGGTAGATGTTATCTTTGCTCATCGGGGGACCTTAGATAAGTTTATTGGTGATGCCATTATGGCCGTGTTTGGCTCGCCCATTCCTCAAGCAGATCATGCTCAGAGGGCTGTGACAACGGCTCTCGGTATGCAACAACAACTCGCTCATTTTAATCAGCAACAAACAAATCAGGGGCTGCCCACTGTTCAAATTGGTATTGGCATTAATTCTGATGATGTGATTACAGGAAATATTGGCTCTAGTAAGCGGATGGAGTTTACCGCCATTGGCGATGGTGTAAATCTCACCTCTCGTATTGAAAGTGCTACTAAGTATTATGGCTGCCCAATTATTATCAGTGAGAATACCTATGCCCTATGCAAAGAGACTGTTTGGGTAAGGGAGCTGGATTATGTATGTGTGCGGGGCAAACGGCGGCCAGTACATTTATATGAGGTTTTGGGAATGCGATCGCATCCTCTCAGCGGTTCTCAGCAAGAGAAAATTGCCCTCTATAAAAAAGGTCGAACTCTTTATCAACAGCAAAACTTCAATCTAGCCATTGAAATCTTTATGGAGCTTTTGCGCCAAGATCCTACAGATCAAGCTACGCGGCTGTATTTAGAACGTTGTCAACAGCTTCAGAAAAAACCTCCCAAGCATGATTGGGATGGCTCCTGGCAGCTACAGGAAAAATAGGCTGGCTATTCAACCTTAGCTAGTGGAAGCTGCCATCATAAAAAGGCTAAAAATCCTCAATCCCTGAGTACATTAAATATTACTGCTACGATAATATAGACGTACTTTTGCCACAAGGCATCTACGATTATTCATTAGCTATAGCTATAATTTTTAAAGCAAATTCAGAGGTTAGATTAATGTTTACCTTATGGATTGTTTTAGCACTATTAACAGCATTAGGACTCATGATGCTTGTGAGTGCTAGCCTATTACAAAAATCCCTGGCCCACGAAGGGCTATGTCCGGTATGTGGCGGTTCAGGTGGTCCCTGTAAACACTGTAATGGTTTTGGCATCATTGTTGACGCTAGTAAAAGTCAGTCATCAATGGCTCAGAATGACGATGAATCTAAAAAGGCCCAAAAAAGCCTGAGGTAATTATTCTCAAACTAAAACCACCCTTGAGGTAGGACCAATTCTTGTCCTTCTTATGGTGAATGCCAACTGGTTATGTTTCGAATTTATAAGCGTCACATAGCTTTTATCTGGATTATTTAAAGTTTTCTGTAGTATTAAAGCAATTATTACAACTGAGTTGTTTTACCCTCTGATATTAGGTTCAAGTTTTGGAAAAATCTGCGTGCCAGCTGTAGCCAGAGCCTACAGTTATTAGCGTGCTATTAATCACTACGAACACTGTATAAAATATAGGCCATTGCTGATCCGAACTATGATTTTCGCTCAAAGATATTGTTGTATGGCGTTTCTAATCAATCGGTTCATCTTATAAATCAGCAACGGCAAATATAGTCAAGATAGTTGAATGCGTTTAGCAGAGGAAGCCATGTCTTAGTTTCGCAGTCTCCTTGAGTCTCTTTTTATACTGCCAGAGTCATTAAAGAGCGATATGTTGGCCCTGAATTGGATACAGCGTGGGCAGACAACATTAACAATTTGTTGCTGCTGACGGTACCACAATTACCCCCACCAATGTTTATCGCAAGAACAAAATTGACGATATGGCCCATACAAGATTGACGATATGGCCCATACAAGTGTGTGTGAGTTTGAGTGGCCAATGGATCACTTTGTTTACATTGAGCTACCAAAAGATTGAACTGATAGGTCTCTCCTACAGTTAAATTTTTCCGGTGATGTTTTAGAGGATACTGAGTTTGTCCATGAACCTGAAACAACTCGTAGCGAAGCGGTTCATGTCTCCCATCTTGGCTTTGACCCTGACGACTCTGCAAAAGTTACTTTTCTCTCCACATGGATGGGTAATGGTGGCGGCCTTGACTATACATCTGATAAAACTTTCTGGTTAATTGATGTCACCACCGGTGAGAAAGTCTCTGCAGGACAAACCACCTTGTCAAAATTGACAGATGAACCAGAAGATTTCTTGGGCAGAAATTATAGCCAGACTGATGTCTTAATGATGGATTTCAGTGACTTTAATGTTCCTGGTCAGTATGCGGTTTATGTTGACGGTGTAGGCACATCCGATGAGTTTGAAATCGGAGAGAATACCTGGCGGGATGCATTCTACATGTCTGCCCGAGGGATGTACCACCAACGGAGTGGTATTGAGCTAGATCAGCCCTATACTCACTACGAGCGTCCCCGGCCCTGCCATCCTGAAGATGGTGTTGGCATTTATCAATCCACCGTGGCCCTGATGGATACCAGTATGGGCCTCAATGGTGATTTGGGTGTCTTTGAGGCGTTACAAGCTACGCGTACCGATGAAATTGTACCCGATGGATGGGGCGGTTGGATGGATGCTGGGGATTGGGATCGTCGTATTCAGCACTTGGATGTCTCTCGTTCCTTTTTAGAACTAGTCGAACTTCATGGAGATTACTTTGAAGCGGTCAATCTAGATATTCCTGAATCCAACAATGGGTTACCCGATATTTTGGATGAGGCCCTGTGGGGACTGGATGTTTTCCGGAGACTGCAAACCGAGGATGGAGGCATTCCCGGTGGTATTGAATCTGCTGGGCATCCGATCTGGCTAGCAACTGCAGAACTGTATTGTCTCACTGGGGAACAACAGTGGCACGATCTGTTCTTAGCCACAACGGTCTACATAGACCCTATAGGGAATGGCGATGGTCATTTTGCTACATTCCCTAACATGGCTTATTTAAGCTAGCTTACATAGGGATTCACCACCATGCTCGATCCAGCCGTAGATCAGACCAGATGTAGAATGGCCGACAGCGCATTTGCCATTACGGTCAATAACAATAACTCCCCCCAGGCCTTGAACTTTCTTGACTAAATAATCAATTCCAGCCAGGGCAGCTGCCTGAGCGTCCATATTTTGAAAATAAACAAAATCTGCAATCATCTTGCACAACACTGTGCGTTGAAATTGTTCTCCATACCCCGTTGCAGAGACGGCGCAGGTTTCATTATCGGCAAAGACACCGGCTCCAACAATAGGACTGTCACCTACTCGGCCCCAGCGTTTATTGACAATCCCTCCGGTAGATGTGGCGGCGGCAAGATTGCCAGCACAATCGCGCGCAACAGCTCCAATCGTACCTAGCTTTTGACTCGGTTTTGCTGCCTCATGATCTAGCATCATCCTACCGACTTTTTGTGCCTCACGCCATTGACGAATGCGAGAATCGACAACAAAGTAGTCATTGGACATACGGGGTAGGCCGCAAAATTTAGCAAACTCGCGGGCACCTTTGCCAATCAACATGACATGCTCACTTTTCTCCAATACCTTACGAGCCAAAAGTGTTGGATTTTTAATTGCAGTGAGCCCAGCGACAGCGCCCGCTTGAAAAGTTTGTCCGTCCATAATGGCGGCGTCCATTTCTACTTCACCGTATTCATTCAGCACAGACCCGCGACCAGCGTTGTAAAGTGGGTCGTCCTCAAGTTGAATGGCACAGTGTTCTACTGCATCCAAGGCACTGCCACCGGCAGACAAGATATCGCGCCCACCTTCTAAAATGCCGTGGATACTCTTTACAAAATCAGTTTCATTCCCCTCACGCTTAATCTGCTCCAAAGCTCCAGCGCCGCCATGGATAATGAGAGAGAAATCTTCTGACATGACTTAATAAAATTTAAGATGACCTAGAACCCATTATTATCAAATGCACGCAGTCAGCTGCACCTATAATTTGGTCACTTTTGCTACAGAAGTATCGCATAATGTAGTGGCCAAAGTCAGCAAATCTGATAACTAATTATGAATTCGCTTCAAGACTTAGGAATAAGTGGTTTTCCTACCTGGGAATATTCCACTTTAGAGCAGGACATAGCTGAGTTAGAAAGCTTGCGAATTAGAACGGAGCTGATGCTTGCATTACAGCGGTACATTGAACAAAGGCAATGGACCTTGGATGAAGCGGCTCACGCCTTCCGTCAGTCTTCACCTCGCATGCAAAACTTGATCAATGGTGAAATTAGTCGATTTTCAGTAGAGGATCTCATTCAATTACTCAGTAGGGCAGGGTTGACTGTGCATATGTCAGTCCAATCGTAGTCTGTTGTCTGAAAGCAGCTTTTAATTTTTCTCAGTCTTGACTCACTCAAATTTGTGACAGGGGCAAGATATCGTATCAGGGATATGTCTTGCCTTTTTACATTTTTCTAGCTTTTGCCTTAAAAACTACAGCAGTTATCTCAGGTTGATCTGCTAGTAGAGCCCATGATTCTTACTCACAATGCTTTTATGAAAAAGTATCTATCAGAACGAACATAGATATTTTTTGTCAGCCAAGTGGAGTAATACCTTACATTTTTACGAATTTCTTGTCATGGAAGCATGATATTTCCGTTTTTTGTGTCAGGTGAGACTTGCAAAGGACTCAGTTCTTACCTGTAAGCGTCTAATTGGTTGAATAACCCCTGCTCTAGAACACTTTTTCGTTTGTGGATGTGGTGATTAATATCTAGTTAGTTGTTGATAGAAGCAGCTAATTAGTAAAAGAGGTATCAATATCTCCAATTAATTTAATATTTCGGTATTGCACCCATGTAGCTGCATATTTCATGCTGTTTCGTGGTTGGAGATCGGTGTCTCTTAATTAAGTTGTCTCTCTAGAATGCTTAGGAAAGTGCGTAAGCGGATAATCGCAATTGTTTTAGCTAATTGTTTAGGTTCACTATTACTCTAAAAAAATTGAAAATGAAGATCTTTAACCATGACATTATGATGAGTACCCTTGATACGAGTGGGGGGATTCATCTCTTTTCAGGTAGGGCTGTGGGACTCAGTTCTCCAGGGGATAAAGTTCAACTGCACCCAGACTTGGCTCTAGATTGGCCATGTTTGAGAGAACACTATGCTCGTATCGGTTTAGCTCATAGTCACGATATTATTTGGCAGATTGATTTTACGGAGTTAGCGCAACAATCTCCTGATGAGGTATCAGTTTATTTCTTTGGTCATGCGTTTGAGCATGACCAAAGCTGCGCAAGGGTTTTACAGCAGTTAGATAGCGCTTGGTACAAAGTTGTTCAGTATATGAATTCTAAAAACAACTTTGTGAAATTAGCTCATGAGCTGGGGGTCTCTGTTCCGTTAACTGAGTGCTTTAGTAATCGTGCTGAACTGGGAAATCTTGAGGCATTTCCCTATCCCTGTTATGTCAAACTCGCTGTTTCAGACCACGGTGTGGGTATTTTTCGATGTGAAAATTCTGCGGAACTCCTAGAGGCTATAGAGCAGTTTCCGAAGGATAAGCCCTTCCAAGTACAGGCAGAGATACAGGCATCGGCATTTCTTAATCTTCAGTATCGAGTTACGTCTCAAGGGTTAGAGCGGGCTTTAGTGTCTGAACAAATTTTGGATGGCTGTGTCCATGGTGGTAATCGCTATCCGACATCACATCAACCATGGCATGTGGTAGAACCGATGGCTCAGTGGATGTATGCGGCTGGGATGAAAGGAACCTTTGGGTTTGATGTTGCTGTGGTAGAGACTCCAGCGGGTGTCGTATATCTGGCGATTGAGTGTAATCCACGGTATAACGGTTCTTCATATCCGACGGGAATTGCGGAGCGACTAGGAGTGCCTGGGTGGTGTAGCGAAACGTTGCATACGGACTGCCGACAACTGGCGGATTTAAATCTGGAGGGACTTGAATTTGATCCAGTGACTAAAACAGGTGTTGTATTAGTCAACTGGGGAACTGTTCAAGCGGGTGCGGTAACTGTTTTGCTGGCGGGTTCTCCGGAGCAACAAGCTGATTTGAGCAGTCGTCTAAACCAACAGTGGAGTCGTCAAACGGTCACTGTCGGATAAGCTGCTAAACGCTAGTGCTCCAATTCCAAGGAATGGGTGTCTCATGGGGAAATATCTCCTTTAGACCCCATGTCTTTGGGGCTATTGGTTAAGCAATAGGTTGTTTGCGCTGGAGGAAACCTGTTAACAACGCCAGGGCAAAAGCTCCTAACATTGCAAATGCTAGGAGCAGTTTGCCACCAGCGAGTAGACCGGCTCCCAAGGCGACGATCGGTGGATTGGAGATGAGTATGCTGAGTGCAAGCGCTGGTATAAAACACAGCCAGGATGCCTGGGTGAGACCAATGGCGTAAGCAACAAAATCAAAAAAGCCTGTCATTAAAAAGGCAGTCATCAAGAAAAAGTTGCGTTCTAGATGTTTTTGACTGAGGGTGTCAACGCGGGTAATAAATTTCTCACCGACTAACCGTTTAACAAAGCTACGTCCAAACTGTCGTGACAGAAAAAAGCTGAGACTACAGGAGCACAGGTCGGCAATACAAATAACCAGCAGTCCCTGGGAGAATCCGAGTAGTCCCCCCGCAAGTATGGAGTAGGCGGTGCCGGGTAGGGCAGGGATAATGACGCTGGTGAAGCGTAGAAAAAATAAGACTAGTGGTGCCCAAACCCCCAGGTTTTCAACGTTGGCGTGAAGCTGGCTGATCCCGTAGCGCTGAATGACCCAGATAATTAGAATGGTTGCGATCGCAATCCCTACCAAGCGTAGCCACTTACCATATTTAGAATTCATGCTTCAACGCCTGACTCTCAAGTTTCTATCGTAATTTGGTACAGCAAATTAACCCATAACCCCATCAATAGGGCCACGGGCTTTCATAACGAGTGATTGTTTCCTGAGGCTTGGAAGAGCGCCGTCCTGCTACACGAGCGCTTGTAGCAGGACGACTCGTCTGAGTGCTGGGCAATTCTTGCAAAGCATCCTGCAAGATCGGTGAGACTTTTGTGGTCTGGTTGCTAGGCTGTCGATTACGCTCTTTATTAATTTCACGAATGCGGCGCGACAGCAATTTAATAATATTGACCGCGATGCCAGGGGTTTCATCAATGGCCTCATACAGCTGCTGCTGAGTCAGGACCAGACAATCACAGGCGCTGATGGTGGTGACCGAAGCTGACCGGGGTTCGGCATCAAACAAGGACATCTCACCAAAACAGGTTCCCTTATCCAGAGTCGTCAGGTCTTGCGATCGCAAATGTACCCTGACTTGTCCCGATACCACGATATAGAGTGAGTTTCCCTCTTCCCCCTCCCGAAAAATCCGATGGTTTGCCGGAAACGATAGCTCATCCATAATCGACGCTAGCCGCACCAAAAAGTCGTCCCGCAGCTCTGTAAAGATGGGAACAGCCCGTACGAACAATAAACGATCAACGCTGGTGAGCATAGTGAGCCTGGTTTAGAGCAATAGTAATCGTCATTCATTCACCACACAGTGCCAGAGGCCCCCTGGAAACAGCCCCTATCATCTGGTTATGGCAGTTTACCCCCCTGCTGAAGCCGATGCAATCTTCCTCAGTACATCCACAGAGGAAATTACTAAATCTATATCAAACATACCCACCCTGGGGCGATTGCTTTATTTCGCTATCACATGCTTAGCCATCATTCTGTCTACCTGAGCTGCCACCAGGGGATCGGGATCTTTTTCCATACCAGATAAGACCCGTCCTAAAATCCGTGGTGAGGCCATATCCAGGTAGCTTAAAACAGCCTCTCGTACAAATCCCACTGGGTGACGTAGGGATGCCATCACATGGTCACCTTTGATGCCCCAATGTTCAGTACGGGCGACATGAAAGCAGCAGGCTAATGCCCAATCTGATAGAAAATGTCTGAGCTCAATTAGACAACCTAAGCGTTGTTGCGGAGGCATGGGTTGATAAGCAATCAACGGCTTTAGCGCCGTGAGAATAGCCGCCTCGCTGGGCTGATCAAATAAGGTCAGAATCGCTCGTTTAGCTGGGATATCTAAAGTGTTGTCTAAAATCTCTAATCCCCTAGCTCGACTCGCAGCTGAGCCACCTAAACTCAGTTCCGCCGCTTGAATGGTAGACGACGGATAGAGAAATCGCATCAGCAACAGTATCCGGGCCATGGCGTCGGTTTTCATATCTTGTATAGCTCGACGCAGCCAATCAAAGACTTCCCCTGGAGCCTTATCGGGTGAGCAATCAATCAGACCGCTGTAGAGCTGACCAATGAACTTTAATTCCTGGTTGAGCAGGGTTTCCACGCCCTGGCGACCCAGGCTATCAAGGGCCAGGTCAATGTCGGATGAACGACGCAGATTTTGTTCATCTGAGAGTTTTAATAAGATGCGTAAGATCCAACGACGGGGAGTGCCCCAGGCTGTCATCAGGTTAGCCGCCATCAAATTCAAGGCATTGAGGGTGCCGATGCGGCCCATCACTGTCCAGCACTGGTGCCGTAGGGTATCAGGCTGATAGGGATCGTTCGCCAGTTTAGTCAGCCTGGGCAGGGCATCGTCCCCCAGATTTACCAGGGCCTGCATGGCTGCTTCGCGGGTGGACTTATAGGTGAGGGCCTTGAGTAAGGATGGATAGTGTTCTTCTAACTGGGTAGCTGCGATCGCGCCTAACATTGACCGCCGTACCCTTAGCGAATCGTCCTGCAACAGCTTTGGCACATGCAGCCGTAACCCCTGCATATACTCAGCTTCACCGAGCGCACGACAGCCCATCACCCGTTCTCTTTCTTCCCGATGGGTAAGCATCTGCCGCAAAATATACGTCGCCCGTGCCCGTTCTTCAAGGCTGCCATGTTTGAGCATGATCGAGGCTGCAGTGCCCCGCACCACTGGATCAACACTACGTTTGAGATAAGGTTTGAGCTTGCTCACATCTGCATTTTCCTGGGTACGCCAGACATAGCGCAGTGCCAAGGCCAAAATTGACGGCTCTTGGGCTGGAAAAATTAGGGCATCCACATAGTCGGTAAAGGTGGAGTCTGTATAGACCAGCATGGTTTCCAAACTTTGCTGCTGCAAACTGGGGGAGAGTTCACTCAACATTGGTGCGAGCACTTCACTAATGCTGCGGGGCTCAATTTGGGTCAATAGCTCGATTAGGGAGCGTTTGTCGGCTTCGGGACCGGGTTTATCTAAAGCCTCAATAATGGCCTGCTTTAACACCCGTAAACTGGCATCGGAAAAGCTTAACAGCCCCCGCTCAGCTGTTAGTACCAGCAGGTTGAGGTATTGCGATCGCAACAAAAAGATACTCCCCAACCACAGCAAAGACAGCCCCAGGGTGATTACCAAAAAGATGCTGTTCTTGGGTATCCAGCTAATGCGATCCGCCAAAGCCATAATCAGCAAAATGCCCACACCGACTACGCCAATTGCCAGGGATTCTGCTACGCCTACCAGGGACTGTACCCTGGCCCGGCGCTGGGCCGGCACCGGCTGAAATAAGACCGGGCGGGCACTAGCAACAACGGTATAGCGCAGCCATTCATCAATAAACTTAAGGACGACCAGCCCGATAAACAACCCATTTACATTCATCAAAGCAGGCACCAGACTGACCCCCAGACAGAGGCTGCTTAAGACCCCCAAAAGAGAGGGCAACAGACCGGCTGTAACAAATAATCCCAAGCGCTCAATCAGACGACTGGAGGTAAATAGCTGGGTGATGAGCTCTATCAATCCCAATACCCCGGTAAAGATGCCGAGGAACCTAGCCATGTCGTCAACGCTAAAATTCCGAATTGTCAGCTGATGGAGATATTGGTATTCCACCAGGTACAGCAACATCTGGGCAATGATAAAGAAGCTTAGTAACAGCAACACGTAGCGCCGAATCAGCTTACGCAGCCGTCTGGCGGAAAAGTTGGCATTGGAAACTTCAACCGTACGTCGCTTTGAATCGGGAAAAGCATGTTCGTAGGTGCTGCTGATATAAAACAACACTCCCGTGGCCACCAACATGATGCCCAGCACCAGGTAGATAACATTTTGAACATCTAAAAAACTAAGCAGGGCAAATAAGGTAAACCCGCTCAGGACATCAGCCACCAGGTTACCGCTGCTCACCAACGGGAAGGTGCGTTTAAGTTCACGGATGTTAAATAGCTGGTTGGCTAGTACCGACAAATTCAGTTCATTCAGGTTGGTAATCGCCTCCATCCACAGCCGCATGGCAAAAATCGTTAGCGGTGCCCATAGGGCCACACTCAGCCCAATCCGAAACAGAAAAATAGGCAGGGTCATCAGCAAAGCAATGAGCACAATCACCTGACGCAGCGGCATCAGCCGCTGAAGCCAGGAATAAATGCTGCCCAAACTCACACCCACTAGGGCAGTAAATAGATAAATTAGCGGTAGTCTGTCTGCGCCATACTGATTGAGAAACAACGCGGCTGAACTCACCTCAAGCCACATGATGCCCATGGACATGAGGGTATAAAAAACAAACAGTAACAGCGTTCGATGACCTTCACCTGTACGCAGGTTAAGTACCTTGAAGATATTTTGGACCCAGGGAGCCTGAGTGTAGGAAGGGGTTGACTGCATGGGCAAATAGGGCCGCTAACATTAAGCCGCTGACGATCATGCCAAAGACGCTACCGGATTATCTGCTAATCGGCAATAGTCAATCGGCGCAACTAACGTGCCTAGTTTGCCCATGGGGCGTGCTAGTTAAAAAACTGGTTTAGAGTAGCGCTTGGTTTAGCGATAGTGGGAGCCATCGATGCTGCCGTTGGGGTTTAAGGCGCTGGCCGGTAGCTGGGGCTGATCAACCGGGGGTAACCATTGGGGTAATGCTTGCAGATGGTCGTGGGTGGGGTTGATCAGTTGGGTCTCAATGGCAGACACGTCTTCGTAGCTAAGCGAGAGTTCACTCTGGAGGTGGCGCAACCACTTTTTTAATGACGTTCCCAGGGGAGTTTCTAGCTCCAGGGCTGCGGTGAGGGCATGGCGGTAGCGATCGCAATTCTGCTGATGGTCCGCATAGGGAGCCAGCACCTCGGCTTCAATTACCTGACTTTCGTGGGGAGTAATACCCAACTGAAACCGCAAAAAATCTAAGACATTACGCTCATGGGGCAGAATCTGGCCCCGATGGCGATGGGCATAGTTCTCAACGGTGCGACGATATTCGCGCGCGGGGGAGTAGGGCGGCACCCGTAGCAGGAGATCTGCCTCCGAATTGTCAGTGTGTTGCCCAAAGCGAGCAATCGGAAAAATGTCTCGATCCGTTGCAGCCAATGCTTGAGCCATGTAAGCCTGCAGGTCATTCACCGAAATTTCCCCATCGGCATCAATGTCGGCTAGCCCGGTCGTTAGTCCTTCAATCAAACATTGGGTATAAAGTGACAGCTCCACGTCGGTCATGGGCCAGGGCTGGGTGTGACTGCCCAGGGCGGTAAACAGGGCGCAGTTACAGTCCGCCAGCTGGGCCACCGCCAGGCGATTTTTGGGCTCCGCTTCCATAGTCATGTCTGCTGCTATGGGTGCCCTGTCCAACTGTGGCAATGCTCCCCACATGCAGTCTAGAACCATGACTCGACTCAGCCCCTGTTGGATGGAAGGCAGCGCCTGGCGAATATAGTCACTGGAAATAGCGGTAGTGGTAATGGCATCCAGACGTGTGTCGTTTGCAGGCAGATAAAATGTCCCAGTCCGAGCATCAATCACACCGCAGCCAGTGTAATAAATCAGACATAGCTCATGGTGACGACACCGATAGGTCGTCAGGGCAATGGCATGGCGCATTTGCCGCAGGTTGGGGTTGATTAGAGTGGTGACTTGATCCTCACGCAGGGCATCGACTTCAGTCAGTAGAGCATGTTTGAGGGCGGCAATGTTTGCGATCGCAGGTGATTGCTCAGCATAAGCCTCGGCCAGTTCCCCCACACTCACCCCAATTAACAATATGTGCTTGCCCATGGCTCTGTGCTGCTTCCCAAAGGAGTGGATGAACGCTTTAGTAATCTGTTATTAGTTGTTTAACTGCTTGTATAAAAAATTCTTCGCCCAGGCTAACTTTCGGGATGGTATTGGTGAGTCCTCCCGCTTCTGGTCGTAAATGGTTTAGATTGCCTCAGTAGGGTATGGATGTCGGCTCAAATAAAGCACCTGCCAACGACTTCGATTGGCAGTCAGGGTTCTATGCAAATAGTTATGGCAGAGGCCAGTTTTCTAGATAGAATAATGGGCCATCCATCACTGTTCCTCCCATGAAACATACCCTTTCTGTTTTGGTAGAAGACGAAGCAGGTGTCCTTTCTCGAATTGCTGGATTGTTTGCCCGTCGTGGCTTTAACATCGAGAGCTTGGCCGTTGGTCCGGCTGAGCAGACGGGGGTTTCTCGGATCACGATGGTGGTGCCTGGTGATGACAGCGTGATTGAACAGTTGACCAAACAGCTTTACAAGCTAATCAACGTACTAAAGGTCAATGACATCACTGAGAAACCCTGTGTTGAGCGTGAGCTGATGTTGCTTAAAGTTAATGCCAACAGCAACACCCGGTCAGAGATCATTAACTTTGCCCAAATTTTCCGAGCCCGAGTGGTAGATGTTTCCGATGATTCGCTCACCATCGAAGTGGTGGGCGATCCCGGAAAAATGGTGGCGATTGTTCAGGTCTTAGACCGCTTTGGAGTGCGTGAAATTGCTCGCACTGGCAAAATTGCCCTCACCCGTGAATCGGGGGTGAATACCGAGTATTTGAAGGCAAAAGCCCCAGCCAGTATCGTACTCGGTCAGGTTTAATTTTCTTCACAACTCAACTCAACCCTGGGCTAACAGCGTTTTGGCCAAAATTTTAGCAATGCGCTGTCCGGCCCCCGGCGGTCCCATGCGATACAGTCCATTTTTATAAATGGTTGCCTGACGTTCGGGGTCATTCATCAGGGTGGTCAGGGCCTGATAAATCTGATGGGGCTGATGTACCAGCGTTACCGATGGGCCAAGATGCCGGGCCTGGGCCTGGGCAAAACTGACGGTGAATTGGGGGCCGTTGCCCGGTAGACTCAACACGGGTTTACCCAAGCCCACAAACTGCTCAGTGGCAGTTCCGGCGGTTGCGATCGCAACACTAGCTCGATGCGCATACTCCGCAAACGAGCCCTGATCAATGAGCAACCGATGCCCCTGTTTTTGATACTGCTGCTGTCCCTCTGCCTTCACCTGCCAGCCGTAGCGGCTTAATTCCGTTGTGAGTTTTTCCAGCTCTAGCCCCGGAGCCGCCGCCGTCAGAAACGTGACCAGTGTATGGCTATGGTCAACAATGTCATCAGCCCCCTGCAACAGCCTGTGCCAGTTTTCATAGGCTTCTGGCGCGCGCGACCCTGGCAATAGAAGCACCGTCAACGCTTGTGGCTTTAACAGGTGGCTGGTGGGGATCGAAAACCCATCCATCATCGGGTTACCCGCATCATAGGCATCCACGGACCAGCGCCGCAGTCGGTGCGTTGTTATGCCATCACGGGGAAACACACAGACGCTGCGTTTCATTAACCAGCGTTCCCAAGGCATATAAACACAGGTCCGCTGAAAATCCACCACGTCCAACAGGGTGGATCGTTCAAAGCATTGACCCTGTTCGTCCCGCACATAGTATTCAGATTTAGCCGTCCCCACAAATCCATAGGCACGACGGCTTAACCAGCCAAACAATAAGGGCACAATATCCCCTACCGCCAGGACCACATCGTCTGCCCCTAACCATTGCTTCATCGCCTGTAGCTGAGCAATAGTCAGCTGTAGCAGTCCCCCCTGCAAATCACGCGCCAGCTGCTGACCATCCATGTAGATAAATCCACCGGACGGCATTTGCTTGGTCGGTCCAATAATCTCAATACCCAGTTTTTGGTACTGTCGCCCCTCACCCACAATCGGTAAAGCCGCCATTTGCAAAGTTGGCAATATGCCTTGGAGGGCCTGCAAAACTTTGATGGCAATCAAATCCTCACCATGGCCATTGCTGATACAAAGCAGTCTCATTACAGGAACCTACTCTGACTCAAGCAATTGCATCCTTGAGAAAACTTGTCAAAAATAAACATCTACTTCGGCACGTAGTAGGGATAATAGAAATGAGAATGTTAAAATAATATTAAAATTACATGTCTCCTTTTCTGCTTCGTCAACTGTGGTCCGTGATTGAGGCTGCCCATAGCAGCCACATCCTCAGCCTAGACGATCAGGGACTTGCTAGCTGGGTAGTCGAGCAACTGTGTTATCAGTCTCCGTTAGATACAGTTGAACTCACTCAGGTTAATCGCTACATTCGCACCAAACTCCCTTTAATTCGGGACATTGCCCAAAGCAAATAACGTCAGCTTGCGGGTTGATCGAGTCAATGTCCAGAAATCTACTGTTGACAATCTGTCTCAAGTACCGTCTTTAATGATTTCAATCGAGTCAGTAGTATTAGTCAAGCGCGTCTTAAAATTTACCTAAGCTGCAAGGTGGTATTCTCTGATACAAAGGGCAGCTATCTCAGCAAAATCAATTCCTAGGAGCCACATATTCTTGCCATAATTGCCGCGTATTATACGTATTAATTCCTGGCAGACGATAACATATCGTCTTAGAATGCATAAAAATTTCAGCCTAGGATATCCAGCTGTGGTTTGAACCGTCGTTTGACGGTCTAACCGTAGGGTGTGTTCTTGGTTTTACAGCTGAGCTGTCTTGATCTATCTCAATGGAGTGTGTGAGGTAACTATGGCAAAAAGGGGTCTTTCATTAGCAGCGTTTCTGGCTGTTGCTCTGCCACTGGCTGCGTGCGGTGGTGCTCAAGATGCGGTTGATACGGCTACTGATGCTGCTGGTGATGCGGTTGATACAGTTACCAGCGCTGTTAGCGGGGGTGGTCGTTTAGAAACCGTTCTTAGTCGCGGCACCCTAAACTGCGGTGTTGACGGTGGTATTCCTGGATTTAGCTTTGTTGACGAGAGTGGTACCTACTCTGGTCTTGATGTAGATGTCTGTAGAGCGGTAGCAGCAGCGTTATTTGACGATCCTGACGCAGTTGAGTATCGCCGGTTAGACTCCACTGAGCGATTTGAGGCCCTCAAGGGTGGCGAGGTGGATATGCTTTCCCGTAACACCACGTGGACCATTAGCCGTGACACCTCTGTTGGTATGGAGTTTGCTCCAACCACGTTCTACGATGGCCAGGGTATGCTGGTGCGGGCTGATAGCGGAGTTGAGACCTTAGAGGATATGGAAGGTCTATCCATCTGTGTTGAGACTGGTACAACAACTGAGTTGAACTTGACTGACCAGTTCCGTCAGCGCGGCGTTAGCTTTGAGCCCGTTGTCTTCCAGGATGCAGATGCTGGTTATGCAGCTTATGACGAAGGTCGTTGCGAAGGCTTTACCTCTGATAAATCTCAGCTAATTGCTCGCCGCAGCACCCTAAGCGAGCCCGAAGCCCATGTGCTTCTGGACGTCACCATGTCTAAGGAGCCCTTGGGACCGGTTACCATCAACAACGACTCTGCCTGGTTTGATACTGTTAAGTGGGTAACCTACGGTCTAATTCAGGCTGAAGAGTTTGGGCTCACTGCAGAGAACGTTGAAGAGGCTGTCAACAGTGAAGATCCCAATGTCCTACGCTTTGTTGGTGCTGAGGGCACGCTAGGCACGGATATGGGGCTGCCCAATGACTTTATGCTACGTGCCATTAAGCACGTGGGTAACTATGGCGAGGTGTTTGAGCGCAACCTGGGTAAAGAGTCTCAGTTTGAACTCGATCGCGGTCAGAATGCGCTTTGGACCGATGGTGGTTTGATGTACGCACCTCCTTTCCGCTAAAGCTAACTGTGCTTAAAAATATCCATTGTTGATGGTGTTGATTGACGTACACCATTGACTGATTTGAAGGGACCTATCAGGTCCCTTTTTTTCAATGAAATGGGTTTGACGTGGGTTCACGGTAGCCCATCGTACTGCGGCGCTGAGAGAATTACATTACGTTTACTAACAGTTTCTACAGCCTGGACTAAAAAGGCTAGAATCTCCGATCGTCATCCTTCTATGATAATTAGACTAATCTGTCTATGTTTTTTCTAGCAGGACTCTACGTTTACGCTTAAATGTGGTTCAAATCTGCTGGTGTTAAGCTTCTAAATCTTCCTGTGTTATGGCCAGTCGAAGTAACAGTCCGATTTCTGGTATTCAATCCCTGCTGCGGGACGAGCGCTTTTGGAAAATCGCTTTCCAGGGGCTGATTCTGTTGTTCGTAGTCAATTTGCTCTGGCATTTCTCAGCTACGCTCAATGACAATATGCTGAACAGAGGGACTCAGTTTGGCTTTGGTTTCCTCGGGAATCCAGCTGGTTTTGCCATTGGTGAAAGCCTGTTAGATTATCGGGCTCAAGATGCTTATAGCAAGGCGATTCAGGCAGGCATCGTCAATTCCCTGCGAGTGATGATCGTAGGGGTGATCCTGGCCACTAGCGTGGGGATTACAGCCGGGGTGGCCAGTTTCTCGGATAATTGGCTGCTGTATAAGCTGAGTCGCGCCTATGTGGGGCTGGTACGTAACGTCCCGCTTTTGCTACAGTTATTTTTCTGGTATTTGGCCGTTTTCTTTAGCTTTCCTGCACCCAGGAGCCCGTTTGTCTTTCCCAACAGCGACGCTAGCTGGTTGATTCTAAGTAAGAAGGGCATTTATCTCCCAGGGCCTTCCTTTACGCCGGCCACATGGAACGGGCTGATCTTGTTAGCAGTGTCGCTATTGTTGATTGGGTTGTTTATTCGCTCCATTAATGTCATTCGAAGTGGCCAATATCGGGGTGGTCTGGGGGCACTGCTGAATTATGGGGTGAGCATTGCCTTGATTCCTGTGCTATTGATTGCTGAGTTTTTCTTACTCTTTAATTGGAGTACAGAGGCAGGAATTTACTTTAAAGGGGCCTTGCCGGCTCTGATTTCCAACCCTCAGGGATTGTGGGTAATTGTGCTGTTGGTATTGCTGTTGCCACTCGTGTTGCTAAGCCGCTGGCGGACGCAGCTGATTGTGGAACAGGGGCAGTCTGGTAAGCCGCAGCTGCTTGCGATCGCAGCCCTCATCCTATTCGGCATCCTTATTGTTCTATTTGCTCTAGGTTGGGAAGCCCCCGTTGCCGGTATGAACGATGAAGGTGCTTTTACCGGTGGTGTTACTGGTGGCCTCAGACTCTCATTAGAATATGCTGCCATTGTGACCGGCCTGACCTTTTACACCGGAGCCTTTATTGCAGAAATTGTGCGAGCAGGGATTCAATCTGTTTCTCAGGGACAGTGGGAAGCCGCCCGCTCTTTAGGGCTATCTTCGGGATTGGCCATGCGCATGGTGGTATTCCCCCAGGCACTGCGAGTGATTATTCCACCACTCAACAGTGAATTTATGAACCTGGCTAAAAACTCCAGTTTAGCCTTGGCCATCGGCTATCCCGATCTGTACTCAATTGCCAACACCACCTTTAACCAGACCGGTCGACCTGTGGAAGTATTTCTACTGATGATGGCCACTTACTTAGTCATCAACCTCTTGATTTCAGTGAACATGAACCAACTCAACAGTGCTGTGCAGTTTAAGGAGCGGTAGAGGCGATGACAACAACATCTCCCCAGTCACCTTTAGTAGTCGAGGAGTCAAGCCCGCCACCTATCGCCCAGGCTGGGCCTGTTGCCTGGTTACGTAAACATCTATTTAACACTTGGTACAACGCCCTGCTAACAGTTGTCCTGGGCAGTATCTTATTAGCCGCCGTTTGGGGTATGCTCAACTGGGCATTTCGCCTGGCTGAGTGGGCCGTCGTGCCCAATAACTTAGCCCTATTTATGTCAGGGCTCTATCCATCGGAGCGATACTACCGCATTTGGACCATCTTAGGGGTCAATGTAGCCATGGGTGGAATCACCTGGGGGCTGCTGGTCCGCAATCAGGCAACGCTATTTGGTCGCAATGTCCTGATCACAGTAGCGGCCCTCTGTGCCGGAGCCATTATCTTTCCCCTAACCCGCGCGTCATCGCCGGTTTTGATTGGCCTCTTAGCGTTAGTTCTAGCCTGTGCCTGGGTGGGCAAACTCTTAGGAAAGCGCCAGCTTCAGCTTAGCCAATTTTTGTCGGCAGGTTGGTTTTTAGTCTATGCCATTTCGCTATTGATTCTGGCTGGCGGCGATCTGCGCAACAGTCTGATCTTCTTAGTAGCGGCCCTGGCGCTGAGCATCTGGCTGGCATCCGTCGTTCTAAAGTTGTTAGCCAACTTCTCAGTTGTCGATACCGTCAGTCATAACTTCTTCGGAATCTGGTTAATGCGGGTTCTATGGTTTGCTGGCAGTATTGCTCTGTTCTTACCGATTTTTGGCTTTCTAAATATTCCACTGTTTCTCAAAGTCTTCACCTACATCGTCTACATTGCCTTTGTATCTCTGTTGGTGCCGATTTTGGCAGAACGTCGGACGCTAACTACGTTTGTGCTGGTGGCAGTTGCGTTTGGCCTCACCTTTTTTGTCCTCACCGTTATCCCTGACACAGTCGGCGGCTTTTTTGGACTGCCGCCCATTGGCACTAACAACTGGGGAGGTCTAACTCTGACGCTGTTTCTGGCCATTACCGGTATCGCTCTATGCTTTCCGATTGGTGTATTGATGGCCCTGGGTCGCCGCAGCAATTTACCGATTATCAAGGGATTATCAGTAGCCTATATCGAACTGATTCGCGGGGTACCCCTGATTTCCATTTTGTTTATGGGTCAGGTAATGATTCCGTTGTTTTTACCTGAAGGTGTCCGCCCCGATAACATTGTTCGAGCTATTGTCGGTCTGACCCTATTTAGTTCAGCCTATTTGGCAGAGAATGTCCGCGCCGGGTTACAGGCCATTCCCCGTGGTCAGTTTGAAGCAGCGGCATCCTTGGGGCTTAATAATCCGCTGACCCTGGCTCTGATTGTGCTACCCCAGGCCCTAAAAACTGCAATTCCGGCAATTGTAGGCCAGTTTATCAGTCTCTTCCAGGACACGACATTATTAGGAATTGTCGGTCTAGTTGAGCTATTAGGAATCAGCAATAGTATTTTGGCCAACCCTAATTATTTAGGCGATTATGCTGAAGCGTATCTCTTTATTGCCCTACTCTATTGGTTCTTCTGCTACGCCATGTCCCTGGGCAGTCGCCGGATTGAGCAAGCCTTAAATACGGAACGGTAGTGATGTTAAATCCCGTGTCAAGCCTGATAACGACACGGGTTCTGAATGCCACAATTGTTTTGGGGTTTCCCCACTATTAGGAACTGTACAATGACCCAAACCGATGATTTGCCCATGACCAGCGATGCTAACGGTCACAGTAATGGAAACGTTGACAACGAAGCTGTAATTGTCGCCAGTGATGTCGAAAAGTGGTATGACAATGGCTTTAATGTGCTTAAGGGCGTCAGCCTCAATGTTTACAAAGGTGAAGTAGTGGTGGTAATGGGGCCGTCGGGCTCGGGGAAATCCACTTTTATCAGAACCTTTAATGCGTTAGAGCCATACCAAAAAGGCAGTATTGTCATTGACGGTATTGAGATTTCCCACGACCTTAAAAATATCGAAGAGATTCGCCGGGAAGTGGGCATGGTGTTTCAGCAGTTTAATCTGTTTCCTCACCTGACAGTTTTGCAAAATGTTACCCTGGCTCCGATTTGGGTGCGTAAGCAAAAGAAGCGGGAAGCAGAAGAAATTGCCATGCAGCTGCTGGAGCGGGTGGGAATTCTGGAGCAAGCAAATAAGTTTCCGGGGCAGCTATCTGGTGGTCAGCAACAGCGGGTTGCTATTGCCCGCTCCCTGGCCATGCAGCCCAAGATCATGCTATTCGACGAGCCTACATCTGCCCTTGACCCTGAAATGGTGCGGGAGGTGCTGGACGTTATGCGCGGTCTGGCCGACTCGGGTATGACTATGGTGTGTGTGACTCACGAGGTGGGGTTTGCCCGTGAGGTGGCTGACCGGGTGGTGCTAATGGATGGCGGTGTGCTGGTGGAAGAGAATACGCCAGATGAGTTCTTTAATAATCCTAAGGAAGAGCGCTCTCAAAAGTTCTTGTCTCAGATTTTGTAAGCAGACGAGTAAATTAGATGTTGTGAACAAAAGGATGCGTTGCGGCGCATCCTTTTGAGTATTTAGAGTTCTGCGGCTCATTAATATACCCGATTAATCCGGTCTCGACTTCTTCAACCTTCTAGCTTTGAGAGTTGAGCGAAGTCGAAACTCGCTCTACGGGTATTTCATTTTCGAGTCAGTTCCTTAAGTCCGTTTTCTATCAACCAATCATCAATCAGTTGATAAATAGCCGTAATTTCAATTTCTGGTCGCCCCTGTTCATGCATCCATTCTTCAAACGGATTTTCTCCCGTACGAACACGATCAACAAAATTCTCAAACTGCAGTTCTGAAAGCCCAAAAGTTGTTAACAAGCTATCCTGATTGACCCTGATTGTTCCAATGGCCATTAAACTAAGCAACTGATCACGATTTTTCTGGGTCAGTGTCTCAAGTTCTTGGTTAATTGCTACTGTACGTTCTGGTGAAAACCGACGCATTTTCATTTGCTCGTTTAGTCGCATCTTCACTCGACTAATGCCACCAATCGATAACCAGCTTCTCATGTCATCCATGGCACTACTGCCAATGCGATAATCTTTTTTCGCTAACGCATCTAATGCCAGCTCAAAATTACGCTTCAAAACGTCTTGCCAGTTATCATGCTCTAAATATTCAATCAGTGACACGTTATTTACCCTTTACCTAACATGGGTTGTTTCTATCGTAACTGCTGTGTAAAGGATAAGGTACTGGGTGCTGTAGTGCGAACTGACGACCATAAGGCCATATGCTTTATCAACTCTGACCATTTGCCCTTAACCTCGATAAGGTAAGGTCATGCGACACCAGAGGTTAGATCATGTCCCAAACTACTGATTAGCGAGGCGGTGGACGACTATCGATCTACAGTCACCATCTGAGAGCAGAGAGGGTCCTAGTATTCTCATCAATGCAAAAGGCATTAACATAGGATGTTCTGCTAGCGTAGCGTAACGCACCCAATCAAAGAATTTTGGCTGTATGCATCACTCTGATCGGGAGCTGTTGGAGATAATGATGCGTCACGACGAACCCTACAGGCTACTTGTCTGGGGATAAACCTGAATAGTCTCAGACCTGAGCATCTCCTTGATTCAGAAGCCAATCTAAAAGATACTCCGCCGTTTTACGGTAAACTCCGTGTTTGCTATGAGTTGTGTAATGTCTAGTTCAGGCATATCTTCATACCCTTTCAATGCACTAAGATCTTTGCGTGAACCTTGGTACTCGATAGCAGAAGTAAGCAACTTAAAGGCTTTCAATGATTTTTTATCTTCGAACCAAGCAAGTATAGTCGAAAGAATTTCGCTCCACGAGACATCAGTTTTTAAGATTCCATCAATCCAAGTATCAAGCCATATGAGACGATCCTCTGCAATCATTTCGTCTAATGAGAATCTTGCCTGATTTGGGTCCCATTTGAAATGTGTATGTGATGGTTTGAGGAAGCTATCAAACAGTTCTCGACGAACTTCAAACCATCCTCGTTCATTACATTCTTCCCAGAAGTCATGAATGGATACTGATGATAGAAGGTGAACGTAGGGAGCGAGGGAACGTAGTTGAGTTTCACTTTTCACACCTGGATGCCCAGATATTTTTACACCAAAGCAAAAACTTAAACGCTGAAGCATTTTGCCTGGCTCTGGACATTCTTTAATAGAAGCATCTGCCAATTCTAGAAGCTTTGGCGTCGAGAAATAAAGTGCTGTGCTGACGTACTTCTCGCTAAAGCGAAGATGATCCCAGTGTTTAAGGAGAATTTGCTCTGCATCATTCACTTCCATTCGTGAAATGAGATCATGAATAATCCAATCTGGTTCAATAGATTCAAACCATAACTGCTGCGCCAAATTACTTCGCTTTTCTAGCGTTTTATCTAAAGCTTCTGAAAGCTCTGATGTCCAGATATAACGTCCATATTGCCACCAAAGACTTTTCTCATCATTAGTTATCTTTTCGAGTAATGCGGGAATAGCCTGCAAATCACCGCGAATTAGTCGCTGCTGCAGAATACTATCTGTAAGTGCATCCGACGACTCTATACATCGCAAAACCTCCGAATCTTCTGGGGCTTGCGTCGCAGACCAAAATTTAAATGCTGTTTCCCGTAGATGTGAATTATTAGCTGCATTCTGCCAAATTGAAACTAGAAGCTCACGACATTCCTCAGACATTGGACGCCCCAATTCTTGAGCACGTTTCTAGTCGTTTCCTACCTGCATAAGAAAGAGTGAACCAGTTCCCTCTATTTGTCCATGTATTTCTGCGAACTCATTCACTACAAAATTAACTGCTTTTGGATGGTCCATGCCATGAAGCATATAGGTTATCGGCGATTTTAAGTCCTCTTCTGAGCCACGCTGAATAAAGTAGTCGAGAGCTGAATAAGGTGGCCATTTGCGAAAGGCCCACCGAACTTCGTAAGCAGCAAGACTATCACGAGACGATGGGATGCCTGTTTTTTCAGATTGATCAGATAACGATGCCCAAGCATCGCATATGGGCTTCAGGAATCTCACCGGATCATCTGCGCAACATTCCGCAAAAGCCCACAGGTATGCATCTAGATGATTGAGTCGATCATTATCAGTATTCCAACAGGCTTCAATAGCTATTGCCAAGCTTGGGTCAGCAAAATGACCAGATAGTCGTAAGGCACCTATCCTAGTCTGAGACGGTAGTGTTGTTCCTTGAAGGATTTTGGATAAAGCCTCGGTCAGTAAATGTCCATATTTACTTTTTGCATGTTCAATTTGGTTATCACGCCAAGGGTAATCACAGCCAGGATCAAAAACTGAACAAAAATATATTCCACCTGAAATATCACCGTTGCGCAACAGTGCAACAGCAGCATTTAGAGGATTATCTTGATAGAGCTTTCTAGCAAGCTGAGAGACTCCTGGCGCATCTGTTTCGGACAGCATCGCTAAAGCTTCTAGCCTCAGAGAAAGATTAGATGGCTTTTTCGTTGTTGGCTCCACAAGCCAATTATTGATTGCTTTGAGGATTGTATTTCGATTAGGATGTTTTGCCTCACCTATGATGCGAAACGCATGGAATAGTGCAAGTGGGTTGGAAGACTTAACGCGCTCAATGAAGGAAAAACTAATAGTCTCTCTAGTAATAGCTGCTCCTATGACTTCTGCAAAGTAAGGTTCAGATAATACCTCTTCTTGTAGTAGTCCTCGACTTTCAAGATCAGCAACCGCATCAGCAAGCAGCCAGTCGCGTACACGGTCATGTCGGAAGACGAGCCGCTGATTGTCAGAAGAACCTATTGATCGAATGAATTTACCACGATCTACAAGTTGGCTAAGCAATTGTAAGTTTTGACCTTGTAGTCCTTCCCAAGTAGTAACTTCGTTTGAAACAAGGTCTAGCTTACGTCTTGATAGCATTTCACTACCAAGCGCACGAATTGCTTGACGATAGCTAGCTGCAAAATAACCTGGACTTGTTTGTCGAATATCACTAAGGCAATCCTCAAAGAATTGTTCAATAATATGATTTGCATCAGGTGTCTTGTCCCGATTATGTAGCGCTATTAAAAGTGGATCATTGCCCAATGCATGTGCAATTGACCCAGCTTCCAAAAGGCTAATGTCTTGATTAGCTAAATGAGACCGCTTTAAAACAGCTTCTATTCCCTCACTTTCTGTAAAACCATCAGCAATCAAAGTTAGCGGCTGAATATTCTCCCGTATTTGCGTAGGTAAAGATGCAAATATCTCTCGCCATAGAGGACATAGGACACGCCAATAGGATGATTTTTTCTGGTTGTCCTCTGAAGATATCTGACTCCAGCTAGCTAGTTTCTCCAGCAAAATTTGAGCTTTACCTGATCGATTGATATCCTCAACAATCAGCCACAAGGGTTGCTCGGACGAGCAGAACGAGGAGGGGGTTGGACTTATTACAGCTAAAGATGGATGTAACTGGCGGAGTTCTTCCATAACCGCTTGTTCAAGTGTCGATGCTGAAGCAACAGTTTCATGAGATAGAACAAGTCCAAAATTACCGCTTTCGACATGAGCCATAAGTTGACGAAAGCAAGCAACTGATTTGCCTAAACCCGATCCTGCTACCAGAAAGGTCATGTCGCGATTCAACGCACTTGATAACAGACTGTCAAGCTGACGCGGAATCCATGCGTTTGGATTGTCAAGTAGCCTCTTTTGCTGAATGTCCAAACTCTCTTTCGAAAGCTTGTGAAGCAATTCGGAGGATAGTTGCTCCTGTTCAATATTCAGAAATGATCGGCGAATCCATTGGCCAGTAGGCTGATTATCAAGGAAATGAACCAGCCTTGACCTTGGCCAAGGATCAATCTCTATCCCGTAATTACGTCCTAATGCTTGTACATCGCGAATCAGTTCCTGACTGGGTTCTGAATTTGTTGTGAGAACTAATGTCACAACTAAATCAGGAGTCCGTATTCGTTCCTTAGCGACGATCTTTGCTGTCTTGATAAGATCTCCAGCAGTTACAGATGAGTTTTTCCCTTTGCGGGATTTGACTTTAGATGGGTCAAGTAGCCACTTCTTTCGTAAAGCTTGATCGATGCTTTTAAGGTCTTTAGCATCTTTAGAGTAATGTGTAGTATGGTGGACGGCGATCATGTGAGGCGGATTTGCACCTTGAACAAAACAAATCCCATCTACGGATGACTTAACCGTTTGACCTGCAACATTGACTCCTGGATGGGCTAAAGAGGCATATCGTTCTGGATTAGCCTCTCGTAAAATGGATGTTACTAGACGCTCAAACAGTCCAGCGTCAGTTATGTTTGCTAGTACTTGTGCAGTCGTTTCTGCGCTCATGCATGTAACTTAGCTTAAAGAAGAGTAAATGTGTCAAAACCGTAACCATCATGATATTTTCCCTATGATGGTCACGGTCAGCATTTTTCCTGTTTTAGGAAGGCAGTTAGCGCATGCGCCTCATCATAGTGACCTACTACCAAAGTGTTTGGCAATCATATTGACCAAAAGCCTGATCTTTTGACACCAGCGTTGCAAACTCAACCCGACTTTGAGCAATGAGAAGCCGATCAAACGGATCTTTATGATGCCAGGGCAACTGGTCAAGCTCAATAATATGGTCAAGAGTAATAGGAAGAATGCCACTCTATTCTGGCTTTCTTGCCGTTGAACAACATCCAGCAACGGCTGTCTCAGCTCAAGTTTGCCTAAATGCGCTTTAATCTGAATTTCCCAAATGCTAACCAGGCTTAGCAAAACCGAATGCTCTGGGGTTCTTAGCAACTCCAACGTACTCGTAGGAATTTGGCTCGATTGACTATCCCACCAAATAAACGTGTGGGTATCCAGCAAAAGCTTCATCCTTCGCCTAGCCAAAAGCTATCGGGCAAAGGCTCATCAAAATCATCTGAAACCAGAAATGCCCCTGGATGTAAATCTGGCTGGCGTTGTTTTGGAGCTTGGATTTCAGGCTGCATCTTAGCCTCGACCCACTGCAACAAACGAGTCGCTAGATGAAACTGCTCCTGCCAACTTAAGCGTTGAGCCTCTTGCATTAGTTCTTGCAGCGTCATCTTAAAGCTCCCTTCAACAGCTTACTTCCTAGGATACCTAAACTATTCTGGTGCGGACAGCTTCAAACATCCAAACAACTCACAAAATGAGTACTTAAGCCTCCCTTTTGTCTTTTCTAGAGATCGCACCCCCCCACCTTTCAGCCCAACCCCAATACCCGCTTGACGAAACCCCAAAACCCGTTCTACAGTTACCCAATGCTGTTTTTACAGCAGACCACTAGAACCTAATAACTTGGCACCATCGGCAGGTGTTACGACCACCTAACCGATGGCTACCCACAGATTCGCAAGCAATCTATGGGATTGGGTTATTATGCCCTACCCTCTGCGATTTGCCATGACTTTTTGTGGGGGGCTAGGGAATTAGGTTCTGGCTTTCCTTCCACTTCAATGGAGAACCAGACCTATGTTTCAAGACCCAACCTCCGGCGCAGCCGCGCCAATCAATCAGCCTGCACTGCCAGACTACGAATCCGGACGGCATATGCTGTTCGGCAGCCTTAGCTATATCCAGGCCGTGATCAAACTACTGCATAAACTCAACTATGCAGAACCCAACGACTGGAGCCGTCCATTACCCACCGGCCAGCCCAACGAGGTGATGGCGATTCTGACCAACCGAGTCCGAGTCGATTAGGCTATTTCAAGTCTGGGAGCGCTGATCGGTTGAGAGAATAATCAAAATTAAGTTACCGTCAGCCTATGCTATCAGTAGATAAATCCATGAGTTCGTTCTTAAAAATATGAGTCAGCTGGCAACTCTGTTTGAGTCACATAGCTTCAGTGAACTTGGTCGAGATGTAATTGTTATTCATCAATAGTCGTAGAGAACAACAACTTCGTAAAGCATTGCCCTCCAATTTCTTCAGGATTCTTTGTTTGGTTTAAACCGTCATCTCCAATGACTTGACCGCCAGTTTCTGAGCTGATTCAAACCGTGACTTAACCGTGGCCTCACTAGTCGCCTGAGGAGCCGCAATCGGGGTTAGCTGTACCGCACAGGCCTTGAGTTCAGGCTCCAAAGAAATCGGACACACTTCTGGATGGGTCAAGGCGTTGACTTCCATGTTGTCTCCCCACAAAAAGCCCCAGTGCATGGGCATAAAGACGGTGCCACGGGTAATGTTTTGGGTGACTAATACCTTCAGCTGAGCAAAGCCCCGTTGCGATCGCACCTCTACCCATTCCCCCGACTGAATTTCCAAGAGTTGCGCATCCCGAGGATTCACCTCCAGCAACGGCTCTGGATACCGCTTAGTAATCCGCGCAATCCGACCCGTGCGACTTTGAGTATGCCAGTGGCCATACAAACGACCCGTGGTCATGACAAAGGGATAGTCCTCATTGGGCGGTTCCGCCAGTCCTTTGACATGAAACGCACAGAACCGAGCTTTTTTATTGGGAGTGGCAAACTGATAGTCCGTATACAGGCGTTTGTCGTGTTTACCATGGGCGATCGCATCGGGTTCGCCCGTCGGACAAGGCCATTGAATCGGTCCTTGGGCCAATCGCTGATGACTTAAACCAGTGGAATCGCACAGCCGTCCTGCGGTCAGCGAAACAAATTCGTCATAAACCTCAGCTGAGGTGCGCTGGGTAAATTGTTTTTCAAACCCGAGCCGACGCCCCACTTCGGCAAAAATTTCCCAATCAGCTTTGGCTTCACCCACCGGATTGCGAAAGGCTGGGCAGTAGGTAACAACCCGCTCAGAATTGGTCATCACCCCAGCTTTTTCTCCCCACTGGGTAGCGGGTAAAACCACATGGGCAAAGGCCGCTGTCTCTGTTGGGTAATACGCATCCTGACAAATGGTAAAGGGAGAGTTTCTCAGGGCAGCCTGGGTGCGTTTAATATCCGGCATACTAACGGCTGGATTCGTAGCGGCTACCCAAAAGACGCCCAGATCTCCATGCTCAAGGGCCAACATCATATCCCAAGCAGCCAGGCCAGGTGTTGGAGAAATACTCCCCTCTGGCACCTGCCAAACTTTTTCCACGGCCTGTCGATGGTCTGGGTTTTTGACTAGTCGATAGCCCGGCAAAATATGGGCGAGTCCCCCCGCTTCACGACCACCCATGGCGTTTGGCTGTCCAGTTAAGGAAAACGGTCCTGCTCCCGGTTTGCCAATGTTGCCGGTCATCAAATGTAAGTTAATGATGGTGCGGCACTTGGCGGTGCCTTCGCTAGATTGGTTGATCCCCATGGACCATAGAGAGAGAACTCGTTGGGCTTTGCCCCACCATGCAGCGGCCTTGGTCAGCTCGCTGAGGGTGATCCCGCAAATCTCAGTCACGCGCTCTGGTGGATAGTTTTTTACTATCTGGGCATAGTCGCTAAAGCCATCGGTACAGGAGTCAATAAAGCCGGGATCAATCCAGCTATGTTTGAGTAATAGGTGAGCAATGCCGTTCAGTAGGGCGATATCGGTACCGGGTTTAATCGCCAGATGCAAATCCGCTGCCTTGGCTGTATCGGTGTGGCGCGGATCGACCACAATCATTTTTACCTTACGGTTCTTTTTGTGATACTTTTTAAGCCGATTAAATACAATGGGATGACAGTCTGCTGTATTGGTACCAATTAAAAAGGCGCAGTCGGTTTGTTCTAAGTCGTCATAACAACAAGGAGGGCCGTCTGAGCCAAAACTTTGGATATAGCCTGCCACCGCTGATGACATACAGAGTCGAGAGTTGGCATCAAAGTTGTTGGTGCCTAAACAGCCCTTCAACAGCTTTTGGGCAGTGTAGTAATCTTCGGTTTGAAACTGGCCAGACCCATACATGGCAATAGCTTCAGGGCCTCTCTCTGCCAAGGCTTTGCGAATTTCATAGGTGATGCGATTTAAGACCTGATCCCAAGAAACGCGCTGGAGTGGCTGATCGAGAGATTCTCGCATCATGGGGTAAAGTAACCGCCCTTTGTCTAAGGAGTCGCCGATAGTACCGCCCTTGATGCAGACCTGACCTTTGCTGGATGGATGGTTGCGATCGCCCCGCGCCTGCCACACTGGATTGCCCTGCTCATCACGGTTGACCGGACGATTAGGCTGGGCAGGAGGCAGCACTTCAAGGCCACATCCAACACCACAGTAAGGGCAAAGCGTTTTTGCTGCATCGGCCATAGATTACATCCTCCATCCACGAAAAATCTGTCTTATCAAGTTCAAAAAATCAGATTGCTTTGATGAAATACCTCAATTGACCTTGCCGTACGTCAATATTGATGCTCTAAAGCAATGGAGCGATCTTGGCTAAAGAGCATTTTCTGTACATAGCTAACAGTACAAAGGCATTCCATAAAATGACTCAATACCAACAGTAAACTTTATAAATTGTCTCTTTTAGACAGAAAAGGGGAGCGATAACCGCCCCCCAATCTGTTGAGTTGACATCGCTGTCGTTGCTAGTTGAAGTGTTATAAATACTCGTCAGCCTGTGGATCGACGATAGTTTATAGGACAACAACTAGCCATGAAACCATGTATCCGCCCAAGCGAATCGGTCAACAACTTTAGCTAACGTAGGACCCATCAGCCGGTACAGACATTTCCTCACCCTCATGGGCTTCAGCAAAGGAACCCTTGGGCTCTTCCAGGATGAAGAAGCATAGGAAGGCAACAATGATAGCGGCAACACCTAAGGTTTGGAAGAAGATGATGTTACCAATATCGCCTTCGGGTACCAGACTATACAGAGTCAAGTAAGCAACCGCACCGACGTTACCGTATGCGCCCACATTACCGGCAATTTGGCCTGTTACACGACGCTTTACCAGGGGCACAATGGCAAATGTGGACCCTTCACCAGCTTGTACAAAGAAGGAGCACATCATGGTCATGATCACGGCGAGACCAACCATGAATGCACCGCCACCGCCAAGAGCATCACGAATACTGGGGATGCTGCTCATGACAAGATAGCCAATACCCATGAAAAGGGTTAAAACCCCCATAGTTGTCTTACGACTACCCAGCCTATCGGAAATCAAACCACCGCTAGGACGAGCAAATAGGTTCATGAACGCGTAACTTGCTGCCAACATACCAGCCAGGGCTTTGCTCAAACCAAATGTGCCTTCAAAGAAGGTAGGTAACATGGATACTACTGCAAGCTCAGAACCAAAGTTCACAATGTAAGTCAGCTCAAGAATGGCAACTTGCTTGAACTTATAGCGGTCCTCAGCAGGATAACGCTTGGCACCAGAGAGTAGGTCCTTGTTCACTGCCCAGCAGTTGTAAGCCTGGAAAAGATACAGCGCAACCAGTCCAGCAATTACAAGACCAAAAGTAGTCTCGTTTAGAAAACCAACCTTCTTAAGACGCCAGGATAGAACAACAAGGATTCCTGTCAGAGGTAGATTCATCAGCAATAGACCCCAGAAGTCTCTGACGGTGGTAACTTCCATGCCGCGAGTACTGGGAGGACGCTGGTAAACTTTGCCTGGAGGAGTATCTTGAACGCTGAAGTAATACAGGCAACCGTAGAGGGCCGCAATAATACCCGTTGCTGCGATCACGATGCGCCAGTTGAGTAAGGGCCCATCAGAGACCTGGAAAGAACCTGGGAAGAAGTTCAGGGCAGTCGCTAAGCCTACTAGGGTGAATGCAGAGAATGCAGAACCAAAGTTCCCCCAACCGCCGTAGATACCTTCAGCCAGACCAATCTCTTTGGGAGGGAACCACTCTGCAGTCATGCGAATACCGATAACAAAACCAGCACCCACAATACCCATGAGCAGTCGGCCAATTACCAACTGGTTGAAGCTTTGGGCAGAGGCGAAAATAATACAGGGGATCGCTGCATACATGAGCAACAGCGAGTAGGTTAGCCGAGGACCGTATTTATCCAACAGCATTCCGATAATTACACGGGCTGGTACTGTAAGGGCCACATTACAGATAGCAATGGTACGAATTTGACCTACCTCTAGACCAAAGTCTTCTCTAATCGCTGTTGCTAAAGGTGCAAGGTTAAACCAAACAACAAACGATAAGAAGAAGGCGAACCAGGTCATATGGAGTATTTTGTAGCGTCCCCTAAAGGACCACATCTCTCCGAGCATCAGTGTTATTCTCCTGGACAGACAAACATTTCACTTACTTTCTAAAAACCTGCCTACAAGCAGATTTTGTACTGCTGCTTTTGTAGAACAAAATCGTCGATGCTATGGAATCCTGAAAGGACAACAGACAACGCGACGCAACAGATTAGTGGTAAAACTTCTGATTTCACCAATTAACTAAGCCTAAAAAACAAAAATCATCAACAAAAGAGATGTCTGTGAAATTTGTCTCACTGATGCTAGTTGACTGGATGAATTCGAGCCAAATCACCATAGCGTTACATTATCGGTGAGCAATAAGGAAAAATGTGCTTTGTGCTACCGTTAATGCTGCGTAATTCTTTTTTTGCATCTGATTGTTTATTTTTTGCATTAAAACGTCTGAAAGCTGCTTAAAAGCTATAGCGATGGTCGAAACGTGACGCCGGAATCATGGGGGCAATGTCTGCAGTAGCCAGGTTTCAAGGTTCTAACTTGTCCTGATTAATCCTTCTACCTGCGACATTGATACGCTGAATGACTGTGCGATCGCTGCTGAGGGTCTTCTCATTCACACTAAAAAGCTCAACCTCCACTGAGAGAAAGTCGAGCTTTGAAGAACTTTGGTTAAGGTGACAATTGCTAATACAACAGTCGATGTGTGTAGCTAACTACCATCGGGCTATTGGCCCAACTCAGACCATAGGGTGGCCTGATGGGGAGTAACAGTAGTCACAGCGGCATCGGTAGCAGGTTGAGCTAGATAAACTCGCACAGCCGTATAACCAACTACAAACATGGAAAACGCCGCTAGCGTAGCCGCTAAGGTTCTATCTAAGCTAGAAACCTGAGTAGACACTGCACGGGTCTGGGAAGCCATAAGAGTAACCCTGAATTATTACATCAGCTCAAGCATCCCATAGTTATTCTGTAGCAAATACTACTGTTTACGAAATTTAGCCTTTTGCATCTAATTTTTAAATGAATAGCTCACTTTTTCAGTGGCAACAAATGGCTTTACTAGCTGCTCAGCTAACGACATAGGTAAACCTACCTGGTGGGACATAATGCCGTGGGCCACACCTGCTGTCAAACCTAAAAAGGCGGGTAGAACTAGGGATCTCAGGTTGTTCATCTAATATAAAGTGCTGCTAGTCACAACAATAATGCCCATGGTATCTGGGGCAGTTCTGTAACATTTCTCACTGGATTAACGATTTCATCGTTTTTTTGCATGGCTTAAATGCATGACCTGCATTATTGACGAATCGCTGGTCGAGTTGTTTCCTAATAACAATCCTCGACAGTTAAGGCTGTCGAGGATTGTTAACTATGCATTGATTAAAAGACTAGGACAGTCTAAGCATCAAGAACAACTCGTCCTTCTGGGTGAGCAATGCAGGTTAACACCGTACCTTTCTCATCCGTTTCTAGAGCCGCTGGGTCGCCTTCATACCGTACTTTGCCTTCCAGTAGGGGTAGCTTGCATGACCCACAGGAGCCGGACTGACAGCTGCTTTCAACATCTATTCCTACGGTTTCAGCAATCGATAATAGGGGCTGACTGTCATCACAGTTAATCTCTTTGTCGGCCTTGGCAAAAACAACAACTGCAGGTTTCTTAGTTTTAGTGGGCTCAGCTGGAGCTGCTGTTGGCGTTGCTTCTTCAATGACCACACCAGGTTTGAGCGTGGCTCCAAAGTTCTCCATCAGCAGCGTTCGCACTACGCCTGGAAGTTCATCACAGGGGACCTTCTGCATAACGCGTTCGCCTAGGTGAGCATCTTTGCCCACGGTGCCTCCCATGTAGATATCCACAGCGGGCACCATTTTGCCATTTTTACGGGTCTTAGTGCCCATCATGCCAATCTGTGCGACCTGGGGTTGACCACAGGAATTGGGGCAGCCTGTCCAGTGCATGCGTACGGGCTCTGGTATGTCTAGTTCTGCATCTAGACGGCGAGCCAGGGCCAGGGATGGCATTTTAGTTTCCACCAGGGCAAAGTTACAAAATTTGGCACCTGTGCAAGAGACTAAAGAGCGCACTAGGGGAGACGGTTGAATCGGAAATGTTTGAACAATTGGTTCTGCTAAAAAGACAGCCAGACGATTATCAGGCACATTCGTGATAATGACGTTTTGTTCAACAGTTAAGCGTAGATCGCCGTTGCCGTAGACTTCAGCTACCCGTGCCAAATCAAACATGTGATCTGCCTGTAACCGACCAACGGGAATGTGTAAACCAATGTAGTTCAGTCCCTCTTGCTTTTGTTGAAATACGCCAACATGATCTTTCTTATTGGAATCTAAAGCGTCTTCAGGTGCAGCTAGAGTTAGAGACTTTCCAACACTTTTTTCTACTTCGGTACGAAATTTTTCTAGACCCCATGCATCAATTAGCCACATTAACCGTGTTTTTTGGCGATTGCCACGGGAACCATTATCCCGATAGACCGTTAAGATGGCGCGACACAGTTCTACAACGTCTTCTTTTTCGGCTGGAACCCAGACGTCAAGAGGAATGGCAGCTGCACAGCGAGTGGATGAAAAGAATCCCCCGACCAGCACATTAAAACCAAGGTTGCCATCTTTATAGGCTGGCACAAAGGCGATATCGTTAATTTCGGCGTGAACCGAATTGTCAGTGCTGCCTTCGAGCGCAATATTGAACTTCCGGGGCAGGTTTGTAAAGTCATAATTACCCTGACCGCTATTGGTAATCATGTCTTGGACTGCTTGCACCAGTTCGCGGGTGTCGATTAATTCGTTGGCATCAATGCCAGCAATCGGGGAGCCTGTGATGTTGCGGACATTGTCCATCCCCGACTGCATTGAAGTCAGACCGACGGCATGCATCTTAGAGAAAATATCCGGAATATCTTCTAAATGAACGCCGCGCAGTTGCAAGTTTTGGCGAGTAGTGATGTCAGCACTGCCATCGTCTCCATAACGTTGGACGATTTCGGCGAGCACTCGCATCTGCTTAGAAGAGATGAGACCGTGGGGCATGCGCAAACGCAGCATAAACTTCCCTGGTGTCACTGGTCGGAAGAAAATGCCTAACCACTTGAGTCGCTGGGTTAAATCAGTTTCATCGACAGCTTCCCAACCCATTTCGGCAAACTTTTTCAGTTCGTCCTTAACTGCCAGGCCATCCTTTTCAGCTTTATATTTTTCAAATTTATTGAGTTTTACTTTTTTCTCAGTAGCGGATGCGGTTACCACAGCAGCACTCCCAACCTAATTAACAGAAAACACCGCTGGCATAGTTGCCAAGGGTGCTACCTTCGGCAGTTCATAGGTCTAGCTGAAGCAAAAAAAACGGGAGCAAAAGACCAAGATCCCTAAGAACCTATGGCTCTGCCCCGCTAGACACACTTATAAGGAACCGCTTCAGGAGTTCATTTAGCTCGCTTGCTATCGAGTTGAATTAAGAATATTGAGAAATTCTCTATTTTTTTGTATATAAAATTACTTTTTGATAGAGGTGTTGCATTTTTTACATAGGTACAATGCATGATTTTTGGGATGCTGACTTAATCGTCAATCATTAGACTCGCAACGGGTTAGGGCTGTGGGACGTTGTTGAGTCATTTCATTTATTAGTCGTTGATTCGCTAGGTGAAGAGGTCTGTGAAGACTCCTGGTTGTATAGCTTGACACCATGATTGTGGGTTTCATGTGATTTTTTATTTTTCATGCAATAGTTGCATTTTAAGTATTGAACTACGCATGTACTTTGACCACAATCAACCATTTTCACGAAATAATGGACGAGATGTCTGTGGAGAGGGTATATGCCACCATCAAGGGGTCTGAGTGGAGTGGAGCCCTCAAAAGACTTAAGGCAAAATAGTTCGGATCACTGGCGGTGGTTCAAACAGGGGGATTTTGCTCAGAAGTGGAATAGTTCAAAATTTATTGTTAAAGAGGGCAACGGTGCGATCGCACCGTTGCTGGAAATGCTCAACGACCCCACTGCAGATGCCGAAACCCATTGGTTTACCATTCGAGCGTTGGGCCATTTCCCCGAAGACCCGAAAGTCGTGGCTGCCCTGGCTGCACAGATCAGCGATACCTCACGCTATCTCAATCGCACTCGCGAACAAGCTGCTGAGTTAAGTGCCTTTGCCATTGAAACGCTAGCCGCCATGGGGCCGTGGGCCATTGAAGTTTTAAGTCAGCTGCTCCAGAATCCGCAGCAACGCTTGCTAGCTGCAAAAGCGCTGAATCAGGTGCGCTCCAGTGGTGTGATTCCCGCGTTGATTAGTGTTGCCAAGGATGACGATGCCATGGTTCGCTACTATGCCATCGATGCCCTGGGCAGTTTTCATTGTGCGACGGTGACCTCGATTTTGTTGACCGCCCTTAGTGATTTGTCGGCGGCAGTGCGTAAAGCGGCAGTGATGGCTTTAGGGCGACGACCCGATCTACAGGCGTACCATCAGCTGGCTCAAAAAATTCGACCGCTACTTTGGGATGTTGATGTGGCGGTTAGCTGCCAGGCGGCGTTGGCCCTAGGACGCTTAGGGGCTGAGGAGATGATCGAGGATCTACAGCAGGTGCTGCTGTCTGACCATACGCCCATGGCTTTACGCATTGATACGGTGCGAGCCCTGGAATGGTGTTGCGATCGCTCAGACGCTAATCATCAGTCAGTCCATAGGGCCTTTGCGGTTTTAACCCAGGGTCTGAACTATTTTAGTGAGGCTTTCGATCGCTCCACCAGTGCCCATGCCCAGACATTGACCTCCCCAGAAAAAATCAAAATACAAATTGCGATTGTGCGAGTCTTAGGGGAGCTGCGGCACCCTTTAATCAGCCAAAAGACCACGACCAGTCTGACCGCCCACCTCCAACATCAGACTCCGGTGGCTGTACTCCAGGCAATTATTATGGCCCTAGCAGGTTTAGAACAACCACAGATATTTAACGATCTTTTGCCACTGCTCACTCATCCAGCCGATGTGATTCCGCTGCACACGATTGCTGCCCTTAAACAATTAGATCCTGACAATAGTTGGCAGCGAGCCAGTGATTACTTAAGTCATTTGCCCGATCAACCAACAACAGATGTGCTTAGTCTTTGGTAAAAGCAGTTGGCCTCAAACCAGAGGTCACTGTGCAAAAGTGTTTAAATTAAGAGAACATTAAGATGTAACATAAACCCCTATACGGCCCGTCTTACAAAAAAGATTTTCTAAAAGTCAAAGCCATATTTTTAATCATTTTTTAATTGTTATTTTGTTCAAAAAATAAAGTCAACCCGGTCAGCAACAAATGATTTCATTCCCTTTGCTGACGTCATTTTCTCGACTACTTTTTAAGATTTTTTAATAATAGTTTGCTTAGTTGGCCTACAGCCGGTAGCCAGACGTACCACATCGGATAGTGAGGCTCTCTAGAGTGTTAGATAAGCAGTTTCGCCAACAGGCGTTTCATGTTTTTACGTCCCAGCCTCCGTCAACCTCTATCAACCTATGCGCATAGAGCAGCTCCAAGCATTCTTAGCCATTGCCGAAACAGGTAGTTTTCAGGCAGCTGCCCGGCGGTGCGGCATTACTCAATCGACCGTCAGTCGACAAATTCGTGGTCTGGAAGACGATTTGGGTATGCCCCTATTTCATCGTACGGCCCAGGCTAAACTCACCATCGGCGGAGAGCGACTGCTACCGAGAGCACGTCGGATTTGTCAGGAGTGGAAACAGGCCACGAGCGAAATTACCGATTTATTAGAAGGTCGGCAGCCAGAACTCTGTGTCGCTGGTATTCAATCGGTGTGTTCTCACTTTTTGCCCCCCATCATTACCCAGTTTTGCCAGCGCTATCCAAATGTGCAACTGCGGGTCACTGCCCTGGGGAGCGATCGCTCCTTGAAGGTGTTGCGCGATGGTCTGGTTGATATTGCCATTGTCATGCATAACCCGATGCTGACCAATTCCCAAGAAATGGCCGTTACTCCTCTATATGAGGATCATGTGGAAGTGTTGATGGCGGCTGATCATCCATTGGCTAGTTACAGCCCTGCCCCTTGGTCAGAAATTGCTCGCTATCCCCACGTCGTCTTTAAAGATGGCTATGGCATGCAGCGATTAGTTCAATCTCAGGTTCCTGAAACAGAGTTAAAAATGGCGTTAGAGCTTAACACTCTCGACGCTTTTCGTGGTGTTGTTCGTCAGGGCAAAATGATCGCCCTATTGCCCCAATCTGCTCTAGCTGAGAGTCGTCGCGATCCGGGGTTGGCTGTCCGTAGTACAGCGGCACCTGTCCTCACTCGTAAGGTAGTGATGGTGACGACTCAAGATCGTTTACGTTTGCCCCCCGTACGACAATTTTGCGATATGGTGCAGCGTTTAGCCGATGAAAGTTTTAATCAGTTAAGTGATTTACCCAGTCTAATGGCCTTAAATTAGATATCCCATCAAGCTCAGGCTGTTCTGAAGCTCTAATTCCATCCTCTTAGTCTGATCATGAGCGACGTTTTTCGAGACCTGTTAAAAAAGGTGGGTAGTGGTACCCATACATCGAAGGATCTCAGCCGGGAAGAATCGGCTCTAGCAACCCGTATGATGCTTGAGCAAACGGCGACACCTGCCCAAATTGGGGCCTTTATGATTGCTCAACGGGTCAAGCGGCCAACTATTCCAGAGCTGGCTGGCATGTTAGATTGCTATGACCAAATGGGGGGAAAGTTAACGGCACCCCAGGCGGATTATGCCACTATGGTGCTGAATAATCCCTACGATGGTCGGAAGCGAAATGCCCCTGTTACCCCTATTACCGCACTGATTTTGGCGACGGCGGGGGTACCTGTTATTTTGCATGGCGGCGAACGCATGCCGACTAAAATGGGGCTGCCCCTGGTGGATATTTGGGAAAATTTGGGGGTCAAGTGGCGACCGCTTACTCTGGCACAAGCTCAGCAGGTGTTTGAATTGACCTATATGGGGTTTGTTTATTTACCCCAACACTTTCCTGCCGCCCATCGCTTGGTGCCATATCGAGAACAGATTGGTAAACGCCCGACGCTCGCTACCGTTGAGCTGATGTGGGCTCCCTGTGACGGTATCAAACACGTCGTGAGTAGTTTTGTTCACCCACCTACAGAAGATCGGACCAAAGAAACCTATCAGCTGCGCCACACTACAGAATTTACAACGGTTAAGGGGTTAGAAGGCAGCTGTGATTTGCCCCGTGGTCGCACGGCCATTATCGGTATGGGTAGCCTCAAGGTGGATGGACCTGTCTTTGAACGCTTGTTGCTACACCCTAGAGACTATGGGTTTGAAGGTGCAGATCCTGCCCTGGAAGAGGATTTTGGCCAGGTGCTTGAGCAGACAGTTCATGGAGAATCGGTGGAGCTAACTCGTTCTGTGATCTGGAATGGGGGGGTCTATCTTTGGCGTTCAGGGGTAGTACCTACCCTGTCTGATGGGTTTCAGCAGGCTCAAACTCTGTTGGAAACGGGGCAGGTGCATGCAAAGCGTGAACAGATTAAAGGTGCGATCGCAACTGTTCTGGGCCATCAGCTTTCCACGGTTTAAGCATTAGTCCCGTCACCGGTACAGATCTTTGCTTGCTTTAGCGAGCAGTCAGTTCTTCCGCTAGCATTTCGCTATAAATGCGAGGTAGGTGGCTGGACATTGTGTTTGTCTCAATGCCATACCCCAAACTAGTCCAGGTACCGGATAAAAGTTCTAACACCTGATTGATTTCCCCATTTTGTAACTGCTGGCTAATATCGGTTCCCCAGGCTTGCGGATCAGATAGCCAACGATAGACTACAGTATCCTGTGCTTCAGGCGAAAAATCATAGTTTTGCCAAAACTCAAACCAGCCGTTGGGAGAGGGATGATATTTTTGAGCCTTTGCCTGCCAGGTAGTCGTCAAAAACTGATAGCGACCAGCCGCTGTTGTACAGTCCCCAACATTGGGTCCGGTTTCTATCGGCACACAAATATCAGGATGTTGGTTCAGTTTGCCCAAGGTCTGCCCCCCATAGAGCAGATGATAAGGCCGGTCCATGTTGGATTCACTGGCTGAAATTGTGCGCATCAACGCACGAATGTATGGATCACCTCCTGCCATCGCCAGGGGTAAAGGGGAATCCACCCAGTTTGCTGACCCCGGACGTAATAATCTAGAGGGGTTTAACCATAGTTTGGGCAGATAGGACCGGGTAGGGGATGACCAGTGAAACAGCACTCCAATCACCCCTACAAACATCAAAATTGTAATTAGCAACGGACCATAGTCCGACCGTTGCTGAGGAGGCGGTTCTTGATTAAGAGAATTAGCGGGGGGGCGAGAAGACAACTTTTAGGGTCCTTCCTAGACAGGTAAACAATGAGCGGAGATGCATGACTACGAAATACACGCCCGTAGTCCCTAATTTCCCGTAATTGCGATCGCGATGCTTAAATCCTATGAATATCCAGACGGAGAGGATGAGCACAGCGGTAAGGTTGACCTTGGACATAGCCCAACATTGACCGAAAAATCAACCCTACCAAAATACACCCCATATTGCAGTCATAATATTGCACTTACATTTTCTCGTAAGTGTTCAGTATATCGAACGGCAGCTGAGTATGATTTGGGTCAATAGACCCATGTCTGCAAGCCAGTACAGGCATGGGTCTAATTGACCACATAGCAAAAGAGAGCTGCCATCAGACAGCTCTCTTTCATAAAAGAATCAGCATATATGGGTAAGGGCAACACCAAACAAATAGAGGCAATGCAGTGCCCAAAGAACTATTTGCAATAGATTAGGCGGCAGCTCGCTCTAGAGATTGCTGTGATGCTGTTACTGATGCCACGGCCTTTTCAACAGTAGGCCGATATCTGGCATACCAATCATCACTACCGGGTGCAGGCAACGTTTGTAGCTGTGTCAGTGCCTGATCAACCTGGTGAATGTAATGTTGTTGTTCTCTTAGAACACTGCTGCCATTAAGTTCATATGAACTATCGTTGACATCTGCCTGGGGTAAGGAAAGCAGCCAATTGTGAACTCGTCGAATGCTGGTTTTAGCATCAGTAATGCCGTGAACAAATGGTGTAAATGTAGGCGCACCATGGGATTGATCGTCACTCAACCACTGGGCTGTTTCCAGGCTAGGCAAACTGAGTAGTAGCTGATGTAAGGATCTCAGCTCGGCCAAATAATTACTCCAGGTTCCTACTTCTTGGGGGGAACGACGCTGAGCATACTCTAAATCGTATACATGAGATTTCACTGCTGCTAAGGCATCACTAACAGCGTAGCGAACTGCTCGATCAAGCGGTAATCTCCAAGGGGACGTTGCCATAACTTAAGCCTCTAAATAAGTTTGTTATTTGCCACATTGATATGAAACCGACCGCCCCTAACCCAAGCTAGGAGCAGTCGTAGGAATAAAGTTTTTTCAAACTCGAGCGTGCTGGTCTAGTTCTACAGAAGATGAGTACTTGTTAGGACCAAACCGAAATGAATACTCAACGTACTTTCAGAGTACCCATATCAGCACTAATCTCTCCACTCAACCAGGTTGTAGAAAGACCCATAGCAAAAAGCCCACGCTTGCTCTCATTGTAGCCACTAGTTGTTCTGCAAAAAAAAAGAAAATCCTGAGAAAATATTAAGAAATAACACTAATAACCATTGAGTTGAGTTTATGTTGCCGGAGACGGGCTATTTGCTAAATAGCCACGAGATAAAAATGGCAGCTCAACAGTGTTGGCCATCGTCCCGTTGGCATCAAGGGTTAGCCCTGCACCACCAGCTTTAGTACGCAAGTATCCTAAGGCCCAAATGCCGTCATCGGCAGTAGCTACGCTGGTGAGTTTACCCACTGGAGTCCCATCTAACGTGAGAGAAACTCCTGGTTCTACTAGCTTGTCTAGTTTGAAGCCCCAAAGTTGTTTTTTGACTCCCTGGTAGGTGTTAAGCCGAGCAATGGTTTCCTGGCCAATGTAGCAACCCTTTTCAAAGGAAACAGTGTGCCAGAGTCCGGCTTCTAGGGGGTTATCCTTGTCGGTCAGCTCTAGTCCGGGCATGGGACGACCCTGTCGAATTCGCAGCACTTCCCAGTCTTGGGGAGATAGGCAAGGAACTTGATGCTCGGTTAGCCAGTTTTGTAGGCTGGTGGCGCTTTCTTTGGGGCCGATCAGGGTGTAGCCGGGGATGGCCAACCCTGTTTCCCTAGCGATTTGAATGTCAGTATTTGTAACAGACCAGCTGGCACGGATATGACTGTAGGCATTACTCTCGGGTTGTGGCAAGCCAAGGTCAGTTAATAGCCGCTCGGTGTCTGGGCCAAGGAGAGTAATAGCACAGGTGGTATCAGTTTGATCGCTGAGGGTGACTTTATCGGCGAAAAAGATGTAGCGGTCCATCCAGGCAATCAGCTCGGGGGCCATTCCTGGCGAGACCATTAACAGCACGCTGTCATCATCCACATAGGCACTGGCTAAATCGAGAGTACGCGCTGTAGAGCTGACAAAAACGGTTTCACGGCCCTGGCCTGACTTCAATTGCTCAAACGCATTAGTGGTTTGGTTATGAAGAAAGCGGAGTCGATCGGCTCCAGTCAGCTGGATGCGCCCCCAGTGGGAGCGATCAATAAATGCATTGGTAGAGACTTCGACCATAGTAGATTCTGAGTCAGTACACAGAGGAATCTTTTACTTTAAATCTATTTGGCTCTAGTTGCTCTCTACCGATAGGAAAATTTGGTCTTAATTTGGGTTTGGATTAGTCCGTCGCTGATGGATCTGCTGAATAAAAAAATCTTCCAGGGACAGCCGGCGTAAATCCAGGGTGATGAGCCGACCATTCATTAGGTTGATGCTGGCCATAAAGTCACTGGGGCTACCGTGGAGATAGCCTTGCCAATAGCCACCTTCAAAGGTGAGATTTTGTAGCCATTTTTTCAGGACATCAAGACTCCCACCTTGACCTTTAACAAAATAGGCATCGGGAGAGCCCAGCAGCTCATGCAGGCTGCCCTGACAGATGAGTGCACCCTGGTCGAGAATGGCAATGCGATCGCAAATTACCTCCACATCCGCCAGAATATGGCTATTGAAAAAGATGGTTTTACCCTGGTCCTTGAGCGATAAAATCACCTCCCGCACCTGGTAGCGTCCAGTGGGGTCTAAGCCCGACATCGGCTCATCCAAAAAAATAATATCTGGATCGTTAATCAATGCCTGGGCCATGCCAATGCGCTGCAGCATGCCCTTAGAATACTGTCGCAACTGCTTTTTGATAGCGGTCTGACGAGACAGCCCCACTATATCCAAAAGCTCAGGAATACGCTCCTTATATATAGACGCTGGAATATTAAATAAACCGGCAGAATACGTCAGAAACTCCCAGCCTGTCAGGTAATCATAAAAGTAAGGATTTTCCGGCAAGTAGCCAATTTGCTGTTTGATAGTTTGATCACCAGCGGGCCGATTTAGCAATTGGGCGTTGCCTGAAGACGGTCGAATAATTCCCAATAGCAGCTTAAGTAAGGTCGTTTTACCAGCCCCGTTGGGGCCAAGTAACCCAAATGTCTCACCCTGGTACACTTCCAAAGAGCAGGGCTGTAAAGAGACTACCTGCTGATTTAGCCAGAAACCCGTACGGTAGGACTTACTAAGTTCTTGAATTTTAACGATAACCGGACGATGCACGATGGCAGCCGGGTTAGCATCAGTGGGAAAAACGGTATCCATTAACTCACAAAATACGACCCTGAATAGGGCACTGCACGCGTATGGTCTAGTCGGTATAGTGGAAAAGGCGCATTTAGTCAGTGATTTCTCAATACCCTAAGACCTTAGGGTATCAGAGCGTTGGAACTGCCCCGTCATACTATGTCAAAACGTTAGAGTAACGCGTTTAATATGGATCGTTCAAAAATTGTTGCGATTATCACTGGTGCAATTTCACTAGTTCTAGCCATTGCCTATTTGCTACTGGTGCAGCTTCTAGATTTTCGTGGCGAAATGGTGCCTGCCCCCATCGGTAGTTTGGGGCAGGTCCTAGCAACCCTAGGAATGAGTTAATGGGAATTGTGAGTGCTTACAGCAGGTAACGATTTGGTTAGGAGATTAGAACCATAAAATTTCGTGACTTCGAGCATTTGCCTTATTCTTCCCTCTTTGCTCATGGTTTTGCACCCCTTCCCAACCGTAGTTAAGGGGCATCCTTGATCCAGGCAGACAAATCACGTTGAAGCAAATCCTGTAGCTTGAGCACATCTTCGCGATAGTACTGCTGTAGTAACAAGATGTCTTCTTCTGTAAACTGTGCTTTGCTTTTGTTTTGGGAATTCAAAGCAATCAGGCGCTCCCGCAGTTGATGTCTCAGCTCCGAGGGCACAATTTTCATCATGCTGGTAGCCACAGTACGGATAGGATTTTTGGTTTTTAAGAGGCGATTAAGCGTTTGATTTTTGGGGACTTTGGCAGTTTGCGCTTGCTTCGATGTGTTGGCGACAAAGTCAGGGTCCACACCGATGGACTGATACATGGCTCGCATAAACCCTTGGGAGTCTTTGCGCAGATCGTCATGGAGAAAGACATCCACCTGGCTGCGGCCAAACACCTCAATAAAGTACCGCAGTTGTTCGTAATACTTGCCCTTTAACAATACGTAGGACGAATTACCACGACTCCGAACTTGCTCAGCCAGGGGCGTTTGCTTGCCGATCGCATCCCGCATGTTCATCAAATAGTCAGAACAAGCTCGCTGTACCGGATTACGGAGGACGGCAATCAGCTTAGCGTCCGGTAGACGACGTTGGACTTGCTCAGCGGCTGATCGATAGTGAAACATATAGTTGGGAGATGCCTCACCCAGGGCAATCTGACTGTCCGTCGCTTGGTCAAATAGTGCCTGATACTGCTCCCAAGTAACAATGCCATTTTTTTTACGACGCTGAATGTCAGCCGGTTCTTGCTCCCAATCACGTTCAAAAAAACCTGTTTCTTTAACAGGACTCATATAAACCTGGGGGTGCTGTTTCAGGTAGTTATAGATGGATGTAGTGCCTGCTTTTTGAACACCGATAATTAAAAATGTCGGTGTTCGCTTGGCGGTTATCGCCTGAACGGCATTGGAAGCACGCTGAGCATTATTAGCAGTCATCGTAGATTGAAGCTGATTGGAGGTTAGCGAACTGATGTCCTTACGATGCCATGGTATTTCTACAGAATCGAGGTCCAATCTGTGGGGACATTTTCTACATCATAATTTGATATAGAGTCAGGTTACGGAGAGGTTTATTTGTCATAAATTCATAAACCTCGTCTCAGGTTTAACCTAGGGATACCGTGCGATGACCTGGTGAACAAACTGCTGGACGATTTGGTCGCGACGATTGAGCTGGTAGTGTTTTTCTACGACTGCCTGCATGCCGCCATCTCCCCAGTCTTGTTGATTCTCAAAATAGTCCATAAAGCTTTTGCCAGCGATGCGGGTGAGATAGGCGGCGCTAACCCCCTGTAGCAGTTTGCCAGCGACGGCAGTGGCCAGGTTAGCTTGTAGGCCAACGGTTAAAAGTTTGAGAGCTCCTTTGACTAGCCCCAGGCTGCCCATGGTTTTGGCTAACGAAATTGCCAGGGTGCGGGCATCTTCAATGCTGACGGCAATGCCGTAAACCTGGCCTAACTCGACTACCATCTGGGTGTTGACAGCGGCGGTGGCTAACATATCCACTACTGGTAGGGGCGTCGCTGCCAGGACTCCGGCACCAATCCACTGATAGCGATCGATAATGACTTCGGCCTGCTGCTGACGTTGTTGGCCAATCAGCTGTCTGGCTTCGAGGCTAAGCCGCTGAGACTGTAACAAAATGTTGTTGGCAATCAGGTCGCGACCCTCGGCTCGCAGAATAGCCAGGATACGGTCAATTAGGGGTTGGATATCGGGGGTGGGATAGTCCCTGGGGTGAGCTGCGATCGCAACCACATCCTTCACTGACATCTGCCTTTCCACACGCTGCCGCAGGCGCTCCATAAGTAGTTGCACCTCATCATCGGCATACAGGTCACTTTTGTTCAAAACTAAGAGAGTCCGCTTGCCAATTGCCAGCAGCTGCATCAAAATCTCATATTGGGCTCGATGCAAATCGTTATCAACGACATACAAGATCAAATCTGCCTGGGTCGCCCGTTCTCGACTAGTCTGATCTGCAGTACTTGCATCCAGTAATCCCGGACTATCGCTGAGAATAATTTCCCCTTCAATGGCCGGAATTGCAACTCGGTAGTCTTGCTGTTGAGTTGTTGTCCCCTTCGTAACGGCTGTTTCCCCCGCCATTTCCCCCATTAAGGCATTGGCTAATGAGGTTTTACCAACAGAGCCACTGCCGACAATCACCATCTGTAGCCGCTGCTGTTCAAAGGCATGGGTTACGTTTTTTGCCCGTTCGAGCAGGGCTTGTCGCGCGACTTCATCTTGAATTTGACTCAGTTGCTGGTCGAGGCTTTGTAGCTGAGTGACAGCCGCTTCATCCGTGGTTTTTGGCGGTGGTGGTGGCGCAGCGCGGTGACGCGGTCGTAAAAACAGCCAGCCGTAATAAGCCACTACTCCCAGTGCTGCTAATAGAACTAGCACTGTCAATGTAGTGATTGCTTGAGCGACCCATGGATGCAGGGTAGACAGACCGACATAGAGTGTCCCTAACGTGCTGATCAGCCATAGCAGCAAACCAAGAAAAATCAAAACGCTAATAGCAATGATGAGGGGGCGCTTCATATACAGTGCTCACTATGGTGGGTGGTGGGTAATATCACTGACGCAATACCAGACATATCGCTGATATTCATAAAATGAAGCTGCCAATTTTACCCCTGAGCTAGCCTAGCGTCCTAATATACACAAGGTGGATAAGTGCTGCCAATTGTTGCTAGTCAAGGACAACTTCAATTCCCATGGGCATATTTGATCAAGTAATGGGGGCCATTCAGGACCCTAATCGTGAAGCCAGCATCGGTCAGCTTGGCCAAATTGTATCGATGGCGCAGCAGGTTGCTCAGGCGAGTAATGCTAACAGTTCGACCACTCAGCAAGCCGCCTCAGTGGTCGGTGGCTTTGTCCAATCTGCTCTGCGAGAAAAACAACAAACCCAGGGGATGGATGCTGTGCTGGATCTGGTTCAGCAGGGGACTAACGATGGTGCGGGTGTCTTACCCAAATTGTTTAGTCCCGAACAGCAAAGTGCGATCGCAACTACAGTTGCTGAAAAAACGGGTCTCAATGCCGATCAAGTGATAGCAATGCTACCCATGGTTATTCCTATCGTCATGAAGTTTCTCAATCAGGGTGCTGCCAAAACCGGGACCCAGGCCCAGGGCAACCCATTAGTCAGTGCTTTTCTCGATAGCGATGGCGACGGTGACGTCGACATGGGCGATATGTTAAAGATGGCTGGGCGGTTTATGTAAGCCAATACAAAAATGGCGGTTAAGATCGAAAAACCCGTTTCACTGCAACCGCCGTCTCCATCTCACCTGTATAGTTCTCCTAAAAGAAATCCATTTTCTGGAGCATGTACATGGGTGGCAATAAAAAAGGCAAGCGTTGGGACTGGCTCAGTGCTGAAAATTTTCTGCATGGTATAGACAGTATAGAAACCATTGTCTCAAAGCTACTGTCCATTGCCATGCTGGTGGTGATCTTTGTGATCATGGTGGACTTGATGCGGTTCCTGGCAGTAGCGCTATTGGATCCCAGCCCCGCAGGTTTTTTCAAAAGTACCCTGAGCGAAATTTTTGGGTTATTTTTAAGTGTCCTGATCGCATTAGAGATTTTAGAAAACATCACCGCCTATCTAAAAAAGCATGTAGTGCAGGTGGAATTAGTCATCGTCACCTCCCTGACTGCGGTGGCTCGTAAGATTATTATTCTGGATCTCGAAAAAGTAACCGGCGTCAGCCTAATTGGATTGGCAGTGGCAATTTTGGCTTTATCTATCAGCTATTGGATTGTTCGTAACATCCATAGCTAGGCAGCAGGTCGCCAAAATCTAGAGACGCGATTGCAGCAGCTGTGTAATCTCAATTTCGGTGAGTTGAACTGGATTATTCCGATTACGAGTCTTGGTAACTATCCGCTCCAAATCCGATGTCTGGACACCATAGTCTCCTAGCCTTGGTAACTCCAGTGACTGTGTCCATTTCCATAAAATTTGACAAAGTACTTCGCCATAGTAGGCTGGGTCTTTGCCTGGTTCACCCTCCAGAAATTCACCTAACTTGGCCATTTTTATCACGGCTGGGTTTTGGGGGTCTCTTGCGATTAGAGCTTGCCAATTTGCCTCGGCTGCTGCTGCTAGAAGCGTACCGCAAACAACACCATGGGGAATTAAGAAAAAGCCACCCAGTGGTGAGGCTAGTCCATGGACAATTCCCAACCCTGCATTGGCTAAACAGATGCCTGAAAGCAATGAGCCATAGGCCATCGCTTCACGTACTGTCAGATTGCCTGCCCCTTCACCACAAGCTGCTAGCAGATTTGGGCCAATTGCCGTCAGCCCACTCCAAGCCAGGGCATCCGTCATGGGGCTAGCCGTCGGAGAGAGATACGGTTCGAGCAGTTGCGTAAAGGCATCTAGACCGCAAGCTGCCGTAATGGATGGCGGACAAGTCGTCAGCAGCTCGCTATCAACAATCACCCCATCAGGGATGAGATTTTCATGGCGGATGGATTTTTTGAAACCCTGGGGGCCAACCTCACTAATAACAGCATTTTTAGTAACTTCACTGCCGGTACCAGATGTGGTGGGAACTGCCAGATAAGGAACTTTGGTCCCACTATGGGAAATACCTTTGCCCACACCTTCAAGGTGATCCATGATGGAATTGCGATGGGGCAGCATCGCAGAAATCGCCTTACCCGCATCAACCACGCTGCCGCCACCGATGCCCACTACACCCTGAATTCCTTCATCTTTATAGGTTTTACAGGTGTTATCAATAAAGGTAGGCGTAGGTTCACCCGTGCAATTGATAATCTCATAGGTCAGCCCGTACTGCTGGAGACTCGCTTCAATGTGTGCCAGCTTGCCAGTTTTTTGTAAAGACTGGCCACCGATGACGAGCAACAGACGGCAGAGGGCTCGGTCTTGGAGCCATGAGGGAATCATCTGGCGTTTTCCAGCCCCGAAGTAAATTGGTGGTACTTTGGCAAAGCTAAAGTCTGCAAACACCATAGCCCTTCCCTCCACTTGCCTAAGGAGCAATCACGTTATAAGGCTTACCCTGCCGAGGCTGAGCCATCCAAGGCGCAACGACTTCACGCCAGGTTAGATAGTGCTCGGTCTGCTTATGGGCAGCTGCATCGTCATTAGTTTCGTAGGCCTCGTACAGCATAAACTGGGTCGGATCATCTGGGTCCTGTAGAAAATCAAATCTGATGTTGGCTGGCTCTTGCACAGAACCCAGATGGTTGGCCTTTGTTGCCGCAATAAAGTCATCCACATGTTCTGCTTTTACCAACACATGAACGCAGGTTACAACCATGGCATCTCCTTGCAGGTCATCGTAATGTATACCGCTATTTAGCGTATCGATTTCCTTTGATAGCAGTAACCTGATGCAACAAAAGTTGCAAAAACTTACCTGGGTCAGATGCGGAGCCTAAACCTTTATAACGGTTATGTGGCTGTTCCAAGACCGACGATAGGATCAGCAAACACCTTCATCGCTAGTTTCTATGGCTTCCCAACTCACCCTTAATCTGGTTCAAGGTTCGGTTCAGTTAAATTTTTCCGTTACAGCGGCTCAGCAGCTAAAGACCACCCTGGCTGAGCTAGTCCAAACCCTTAAGACCACAGCTGCTGCTACGGTTGGAGCCGGTAGACCTAAACCTATTAAGCCAGTGGAGTATCGCCACACAGGGGATGTATTCCTAGAGATTTTTTGCAATCCTAATATCTGGCCTAGCCCATTTGCAGCCAAGCTGCTAATTACGGTACGCGATGACCGCATGCGACTGACTACCGAGGCAGAATTAACGCGGATTATTGAGGATGTAAATCTGTATTTAGAGCAGTATCAATAGTCCCAACAAGGCGGAGGGTAGGCAGCATCTGTTAGGCAGCACCTACCCTCACCGTTGCTAAACGACTTCTACATCAATTGGCCCATCGGCTGCAGCTGCCTGCGGTGCTGGCTGTGGCTGGAATTGGAACATGGTGTACACCACATTACGACGAATGCCGGTCATCATATCCAAAAAGACTTCGTAGCCTTCACTCTTATACTCAATCAGCGGATCTTTCTGCCCATAGCCCCGTAAACCAACCGTTTCACGTAGGGCATCCATCTGTTGCAGGTGCTCGCGCCAGAGGGTATCTATCTGCTGCAGAATAAAGAACCGTTCTGCCTCACGCATGAGCCCTGGCTTGATCTTATCTACCTGAGATTCCTTGATGTCGTAAGCAATATGGACCTGCTCTCGGAGGAAGGTTTTGATTTCTCCCATGGATAGGTTCTCTAATTGGTCGGCGGTCAGATCCTCAAGCAGATAGATGAACTCTTTAACCTTGCCAACAATATTCTCCAGATCCCATTCTTCTGAAGGCAGCTCAGGATTAATATACGCTTCGACGATATCGTCCATGGTCTGCTCGCCGTAGCCAATTACCAGCTCCTTAAGTTTGTCCCCTTCCAGTACACGACGACGTTCAGCATAGATGGCACGACGCTGGTTGTTCATCACCTCGTCGTATTCAAATACCTGTTTACGAATGTCGTAGTAATAGGTTTCTACCTTCTTCTGTGCGCCCTCTAAAGAGCGAGTGAGCATTCCCGACTCGATGGGCATGTCTTCTTCAACTCGGAAGGCATTCATTAAGGACGCAACTCGGTCGCCACCAAAGATCCGGAGTAGGTTATCTTCTAAACTCAGGAAAAACTTGGTTGACCCTGGGTCACCCTGACGACCGGCACGACCACGCAGCTGATTATCTACTCGGCGCGACTCATGACGCTCGGTGCCGATTACGTGTAATCCCCCTAGCTCAATTACCTTGTCGTGTTCAGCATCGGTAAAGGCTTCGTACTCAGCCAAAATTTGCTTGTAGATATCCCGCAATTTTTGAATAGCGGGGTCGTCGGTGGGAGCTTTTTCTGCCGCAGTGGCAATTTTGTCCTCAGCCGCCAGCTCTGACAGACTTTGAGGTCCATAAGTCTTAACCGCAAAAGCCACAGCTTCTTTCAATGCTTTTTCGGTCTCTGTAGATAGTTCTGTGGGGAAAATTTCAGGGGATGCCTTCCACGTTTTTTGCTTTTTGCCATTGCTTTGGAAGCCCTTTGCTGAGCTTTTACCACCCGTAGCGGCCACTCTAGCCACCCCGAATCCCTGTTCATCATCGGGGCGTACGATTTTCGGCATCAAGTACTCTCGTATCTTTAAGCGAGACATGTAGTCGGCGTTACCACCAAGAATGATGTCTGTGCCTCGCCCTGCCATGTTGGTGGCAATGGTAACCGCGCCGCTACGACCTGCTTGGGCAACAATCTCTGACTCCCGTTCGACGTTTTCGGGTTTAGCGTTGAGCAGGTTATGTTCTACATTTAGCTGTTGTAATAATCCTGACAACAGCTCTGACTTCTCTACACTCGTAGTTCCTACTAAAACTGGACGTCCAGTTTCATGCATCTCAGCACATTCCTGGGCGATGGCCTGCCACTTCGCCGGTTCAGTCTTATAAACTACGTCTGACTTGTCTCCGCGGGCAATGGGACGATTGGTAGGAATAATCGTGACTTCGATGTCGTAAATTTTTTCGAATTCAGCTTCTTCAGTTTTAGCCGTACCGGTCATCCCCGAGAGCTTGTCATAGAGCAAAAAGAAGTTTTGATAGGTAATCGACGCCAGAGTCTGGGTTTCTGGCTGGATTGCTACCCGTTCCTTAGCTTCAATGGCCTGGTGTAAACCATCGCTCCAACGACGACCGGGCATGACTCGACCCGTGAATTCATCGACAATTACAACTTCATCATTACGAACAATGTAGTTGACGTCTTTTACAAACAGTTCTTTGGCTTTGACTGCATTAAAGACAAAGTGAGCCCAGGGATCTTTGGGATCAAACAGATCGTTGACCTGTAAAAGGTTCTCGGCCTTTTCAAAGCCTTCGTCAGTCAAAAGAACATTACGGGCTTTTTCGTCGACCTCGTAGTCAACCTCTGTTTGCAGCTGACGAGCTAAATCTGCGGCGCGCTCATATTTTTCCTGAGGGCGATCTACCTGACCCGAGATAATCAGCGGTGTACGCGCTTCATCGACAAGAATGGAATCGACTTCGTCAATGATGCAATAGTTAAACGGACGCTGCACTACTTCCTCAATAGATGAGGCCATGTTGTCTCTGAGGTAGTCAAAGCCAAACTCGCTGTTGGTGCCGTAGGTAATATCGCAGGCATAGTTTTTCCGCCGTTCAGCTGGACTCATGCCTTGCTGAATTAAGCCCACCGATAGCCCTAAGAAGCGATGCACCTGCCCCATCCATTCGGCGTCACGACGAGCCAGATAGTCGTTCACTGTAACGACGTGTACCCCTTGGCCTGATAGAGCATTAAGGTAAGCAGGCAGGGTGGAAACCAGGGTTTTGCCCTCACCAGTTTTCATTTCGGCAATCTGGCCGTCGTGGAGAACCATGCCGCCGATTAGCTGGACGTCATAATGACGCATGCCAAGTACCCGAGTACCCGCTTCACGCACGACAGCAAATGCTTCGGTGAGTAAATCGTCCAGGTCTTCGTCCTCTTCAAGGCGCTGCTTAAATTCAGCAGTTTTACCCCGCAGTTCGTCGTCAGAGAGAGCCTTGATTTCCTCTTCAAGGAGAGCAATCTCTTTAACATCAGGTTGATAGCGCTTGAGCTTGCGAGCGTTGGGATCGCCTAAAAGTCGTTTCAGCATGTCTGGGCAGTAAACGGCGGGTGTGGGTACTATACCCCGATACTTATCTTATCTAGATATCCTAAGCCTAGAAACCCCATTCTTATGGACGGTTTACCTCACTCGAAACGAATGTCGGATGTGTGGTTGAGTTGGGGGATGGTGAGCTTAATTGCGATCGCTATTTCAGCAGAGAGTTTGATCCTACACACTGGGTCGGGGAATTCAAGGCTCTAACCCTAAACGAAGTGATCAATCCAGAAAAATATTGTAATTTAAATTGTATTTTCTGATACCAACTATCAAGGACTTTGATGGACGTTCTGTAGCAGCCCAGGTATTGTAGGCTCAGCCCAGCGTTTGCATTCAGATTTGTCCCAACCGGCTCACTGAATAGGTGGCGTCATCTTTTTGCTTTAACCCTAATGAATCTTCAGTCTGTTCAGTTTCGCTACACTAAGACGTTAGCGCCAAAGGATTTAGAACAGCTCGGAAACCTGTTTGATCAGTCTGCTTTTTGGGCAGCTGGACGACAGCTTAACGATTTAGCTAAAGCCATTAGCGGTAGCTGCCCAGTAGTGACTGCGTGGCATGGGGATACCCTGATCGGCTTTGCTCGAGCCACATCAGATGGTGTTTATCGAGCCACTATCTGGGATGTCGTTATCCATGATGACTATCAAGGGGCGGGCTTAGGGCGCAAGTTGGTGGAAACAGTTTTAGGCCATCCCCATATGAGTAGCGTGGAACGCACATATCTTATGACCACCAACCAGAAGCAGTTTTATGAGCGGGTTGGCTTCGTGGAAAATACCACAACTACTATGATGCTGATTAATCAACCGCTTGATAGCAGCTGTCTGTTGCGACAGGTTGAAGAAGTGATTCAGTAGCTGTTGTTGCTAAACAGTGCCTTCCTCAGCCTCTATCTTTTCTCGGCTTTCATCCCAGTAAGCACTGTAGGTCCATTCTTCCTTTGGCCCTTTATCCACCAGCTTCCATCGATAAATAGCCTTATCTGGGTTCACACCTACTTCGAGTAACTTAGCGCCCATATAATACTCTGTCTGCTTCTTTGTCCGTGCTTTAAGAAATGCGGACTGACTTTTGGAAATTAGCTTAGTGATATGAGCTTGAGTGGGTCTTTTTCTGGCCATTGGTGAAATACAATCTGCGTTTTGAAAAAGGGACATCAGCCAAGTAGCTAACGATTAGTAATTGGCTGGTGGCTGAGGGGGGGTGCCGGGATAAGGCTCAGCATCACCGTCCGCCGGAGGAGTAGGACGAAAATCTGTGTAGCTGCCTTCATTTTTGGGCTCTGATGGCCGGGGGCGAACATTAAGGGGGGGCCTTTCATTGCGAGTTGCGCTATCTCTAGGCGGCTGTGGCAGGCCTCCCAAACTATGACCTGCACCATTACCAGTGGGTGCTGGTGTATCTAAAGGTGGTCTTGGCGGCGGGGATTGAGGCGGGCGCTGTGGACGATTAGGTGATGCAGAGGAGTTGCTGCCGTATTGAGAACCAGCCGGATAAGGGCTATCGGGGCGATTGCCTGGACGTGGTTCTGAACGCCCTCGCTCATTGGGATAACGGTCAAACTGTTCATCGCGCCCAGACTGACCTGGCTGCAAACGTGCAGGTGGGCGACGATCCTCATAGGGAGCAGGGGGACGGGGTTCTAGAGGGCGCGGTTCATAGCGCTCTCCGTAACTATCACCCCGGTAGCGATCGCTAGGAATACGAGGCTGTCTTGGTCCTGCGTCCTCCCAATCGTCTAGCTCAGCTCGATAAACCCGGCGGGGACGTTCTTCATAGCGTCGAGGTGGGCCTTCCCGCTCGGCGGGACGATTGCGATTAGAGTCTCGCTTACTAATGTCGTTAATAATTAGAGTGGTCAGCATGCCCACTAACATGACTTGCTGAAACGAAGCCAGCAGCTCCATATTTAAGTGAGCCAGCAGGAAAATGCCAGACAGCAGCAGTAGAATCGAGTAAACCTTATCAGAGCTGCGTTCATAGCCCGGCTTCAGCTTATCTAAAAAGAAAAGCCCAACCGCCCCAAGAATAAGTATTAATCCAACCAGCAGCGGGACAGGAGTACCAAAATTCACAATTGCTTCCTCGTATGATGGTGGCCCTCTGACAGGCATTTTGCCTGATTCGACAATCCATAGCCACCAATTCTATCCTAGCGGGCAGCATTGGATTTGTCTTTTGATCACGTTTGATCAACCAAGCATCAGTCAGAATTTTAAGCGCCTGCAATCCTGCATCCTCTAATCCTGCAGTTCTGCTTTTGCATAGGCTCTGTTGAGTAGCGCGACGTAGTCAAGCATAAAAAAGAGCGCAGCATTGGCTGCACTCTCAATTCATTCACACAAGACATTGACCAGGAAAAATCTATGGTCTTATCTATACTCAAAACAATGATTTCACTGCAGGCTAGATATACTCAGCGTCTAATCTTGTCGCGCTGACTGATAAAGACGAGAGCGACAGTGACTGGAACAACTACAATTACAGCGCCAGCAACCAGGCTCAATAAGAAATTAGTCAATGATGGTGTCATGGCCTCTACTCTTTAGATTCGCAAACGTTCGTAATGCTTGCTTAATATAGTATCGAGCAACGTTAACCTTGAGAAGCCTTTTCATTTGGGCAAAAAGCAAGGCAAACGTTGACCAAAACGCTAAATGCTTTTTACATCAAGGCTTTTTAGTTTTTTTATTAAAAAGGTCACCGATTCACAGCTCCCAGCAAACGGTCTAAGCTTTACAATCCTTAAAGTGGATTACTCATTTAACGAGGAACTTTGACAATGTCAGGTATCGCAATTGGCAATTGGATTGTTGGACCGCTGCTGGCAGTGATGACCTTGCTGTTTATCTTCCGCATCGTTCTAACCTGGTATCCCGAGGCCGAATCAAACAAGTTTCCCTTCAATTTGGTTTACTGGCCAACTGAGCCGTTTTTGATTCCTGTTCGCAAAGTAGTTCAACCCTTTGGTGGGGTGGACATTTCGCCAATTATCTGGGTGGCCTTTATTAGTCTGCTACGGGAAATTTTAGTGGGTCAGCAAGGCTTATTAAAGATGTTCTAACGGCCTTGGTTAGGGCAAATGTATCCAGAATAGAAAGGCGATATCCTTAATTGCATTCAGCATTGCTGTTTTCATTGAGAAAATTTTAATGCTTTAGCTTGAATGTGATTCAGATTAGAAAGGATTTGGAGAGACCCTTAGTGCCTTCTGCCGCTGCTGCAACAACACTACTCAAAGACCCTGAACGCTTAGAGACTCGCCTCAAAGAGATTCCCCAGGAGCCGGGCGTTTATTTTATGCGGGACGGGGACGATCAGATTCTCTACATCGGGAAGTCTAAAAGCTTACGCAATCGAGTCCGGTCCTATTTTAGGGATGGGCATCATCATGCGCCTCGCATCAGCGTCATGGTGACTCAGGTTGTGGATATAGAGTTTATTGTCACTGACACTGAGGCTGAAGCCCTGGCCCTGGAGGCGAATTTAATTAAGCAGCATCAGCCGTATTTTAATGTGTTGCTTAAGGATGATAAGAAGTATCCTTATCTCTGTATTACCTGGTCAGAAAACTATCCACGCATTTTCATTACCCGTAAACGACGCAAAACCACTAAGAAAGATCGCTACTACGGTCCTTATGTGGACACAGGGTTACTGCGCCGGACGTTGCACATTGCTAAAAAAATATTCCCACTGCGGCAGCGACGCCAGCCTTTATTCAAAGATAGACCTTGTCTAAACTACGACATTGGTCAATGTCCTGGTGTGTGTCAGGAGTTGATCACGCCAGAGGATTATCACAAGATTGTCCAAAAGGTGGCCATGGTTTTCCAGGGACGGGTGCAGGAACTGGAGTCGATCTTGATGGCCCAGATGGAAAAAGCAGCTGAAAAGCTTAATTTTGAACAGGCAGCTAAGCTTAGGGATCAGATTCGCGGGTTACAAACCTTAAGTGCTCATCAAAAGGTAGCGCTGCCAGACGATACGATTTCGCGGGATGCGATCGCACTTTCCGGTGACGATCAGCACACCTGTATTCAGTTATTTCAAATTCGGGCTGGTCGTCTGGTCGGTCGCTTAGGTTTTGTTGCCGAGACCGAATCGGGTACGCCTGGGCAAATTCTCCAGCGGGTTCTAGAGGAGCACTACCCAACGGTCGATGCTGTCGAAATTCCCAGCGAAATTTTGGTGCAACACGCGCTGCTCGAGTCGGATATTCTGGCGGAGTTTCTGACTCAGCAAAAAGGGCGCAAAGTAACGATTGAAGTCCCCCAGCGACAGTCTAAGGCAGAACTGTTGGAAATGGTGGAGCGTAATGCTCAGTATGAACTAGCTCGCACCCAACGATTTGCCGACCGCAACAACCAGGCTATGCAGGATCTCGCTGAGATTGTGGATTTACCAGGTCTACCAAAACGCATAGAGGGCTATGACATTTCCCACACTCAGGGATCAGATGCCGTCGCTTCCCAGGTGGTTTTTGTAGATGGATTGCCAGCAAAGCAACATTACCGTCATTACAAAATCAAAAACCCCAAGGTCACCAGTGGTCATTCCGATGACTTCGCCAGCATGGCCGAGGTGATTCGCCGTCGCTTTCGAAAGTATGCGGAAGATCCCTCAAAGGAACGCATTGGTAACCCAGACTGGCCTGACCTGGTGATGATTGACGGAGGTAAGGGACAGCTTTCAGCAGTAGTAGAGGTGCTTAAAGAACTCAATCTACTCAGTGAGTTAAACGTAGTCAGCTTGGCGAAAAAGCGAGAAGAAATCTTTTTGCCGGGTGAATCAGTACCGTTGCCGACCGAAGCAGAGCAGCCAGGTGTTCAGCTTTTACGACGTTTGCGAGATGAGGCCCACCGATTTGCAGTTAGTTTTCATCGCAAAAAACGTACAGACCGCATGCGCCGCTCTAGATTGAGTGAGATTCCAGGGCTAGGGCACCATCGACAAAAAATGCTGCTGGCCGAGTTTCGCTCTATTGACTACATCCGCGAAGCTAGCATCGAGCGATTAACGGCAGTATCAGGAGTGGGTCCTAAATTAGCCCAGCAGATCTATGAATACTTTCATCCAGAATCATCTTAAGATTCTGACATCTGAGACAGGATCTAGGTGAGTATGTGTCAGTGTTTTACATATAGTTTGCCATTCCACTCTCATAGGCAAGCATGTCTGAATTTTCAATACCAAAAAGTGCTTCGAGCAGAGCAAAGGTACTTTTATAGAATCTGATGCGTGGCCACAGATCTTCAAAATTAGGATAGCCACAGCTAGCCTGGTAAACAAAATTTTCTCCATAGCTGCTGAGCAGCCCAGCAAAATCATAGGCGGGGTCTCCTAGACTGGCATTACTAAAGTCAATGATGCCGCTGATGGAGTTGGTTGTCTGATCAAACAGTATATTGCTTGTCCCAAAGTCACCATGTTTTAGCACAGGTTTATAGGCAAAATGCTTGGGCTCGTTGAGAAACCTTTCAAAATGGCTAATGATCCAAGTCTGAGCATCAGGCCGCATATGGGGAATTAACTTTGTACGAATCCTTCGAAATATCTCGGTCCATTGAGAGGCTGTATCGTTCCGGGGTAAACAAGTTGCAAGTTCAGTAATGCTTGATAGTCGATGGAGGGTACTAAGAAATTCTCCCAGCTGTTTAGCTAAATTGCCTTGAGTTGTGGAGGATGCATTGCTCAATAGGTTATTCCACAAGGGTTCACCTGGAATCTTGGGATATCCCATAAATGCTCCAGATAGATCTGCTAGGCAGATAAACTCTGGTTCAGGGGTAGCTAAGGAAATCCGTCCCTGAATGTATTTAAGCAGAGTGATTTCTTGTTTTAAGGCATGGAGACCTTCGATATATTTTGGAAAGCGAAAGATAAATTGGTCGTTAACATCTAACACTGTGTTGTTTCGACCATGGCTAATGGCGTCTACTGCGTTAATGGCCAGATCGGGATAGACCTGCTGAATCACCTGGGTGTAGGGTGATAGATTTTCCACGAGACTGCTTGGCTATAAAACTACTTGGATAGTTCTGCAGGTGTACGGTTCCTAGTCATCGTAAGTCACGCGACTGCGAGAGGCTTTTTGCTGGCTTCGTTTAGCTTTACTTTCAAGACGTCTTTGTTTGGCTGCTTTACTAGGCTTAGTGGGTTTACGCTTTTTCTTAACCACTATGGCTGAGCGAATCAGCTGCTGGAGTCGTTCTAATGCATCAGTTTTGTTGCGTAGCTGGGTGCGATGCGCTTGGGATTTGATATTGATCACACCGCTTTTAGTAATCCGACCATCCTTTAACGCCAACAGTCTGGTTTTGTAATGCTCTGGTAACGATGAGCCCGGAATATCAAACCGGAGGTGAATCGCCGTGGCAACTTTATTAACGTTTTGACCACCTGCACCTTGCGATCGCACAGCCTGCAGTTCAATCTCATGATCGGGAATTGACACCTGGTTAGAAATTCTCAGCATAGCCTGTCCGCTCCTATTGCCCTACTTTCAGCATAACCAACTAAACTCTAAAGAAGTTTTGAGGCCTCACTTTTGAGTTTTAAGGTTAGCGAGACGCTTAGAATTCACAAGGAAAGACCCATCACAACTTGTGCCTCAAAGTTCATCAGGACTCAGCAGCGATGCCACTACTTAAATACCTTCAGCGGTTTTCACGCATAATCTCGACGCTGCTGTCAGTGTATTACGCCTATATGCTTGAATATCGAGCCGAGCTGATGTTTTGGGTGCTTTCAGGCTCATTCCCTCTAATATTGATGGGATTATGGCAAGAAGCTGCCCGTAGTGGTCAGTTTGACCTCAATCCCGACGATGTTGTGCGTTACTTCTTAGCTGTTTTTGTAGTACGACAGTTAACCGTTGTCTGGGTGATTTGGGACTTTGAGCGAGAAGTATTAGAGGGCAAGCTATCGCCACTATTATTACAGCCTCTCGATCCAGGTTGGCGTCATTTTTCATCCCATTTAGCTGAGCGTCTGGCTCGGCTGCCATTTATTGCTGCTTTAATCGGGCTGTTTCTGTGGCTATATCCCGTAGCCCGCCAACAACCGGCCCATGTTGGCTGGGGGCTATTGGCCATTAGTCTAGCCTTTTGCCTGCGGTTTTTAATGCAATATACCTATGCCATGCTGGCTTTTTGGGTGGAACGGGCAACGGCCATCGAACAATTTTCATTTTTGCTTTACACCTTCTTCTCGGGCATGGTGGCTCCCTTGACCTTGTTTCCTGAAGCTATTCGTCTGATTGTTCTATGGACGCCGTTTCCATATCTAATCTATGTACCTGCCAGCTTGATTGTGGGCTTACCTGTGAATATTGGCAAAAGTCTGACCATAACCCTGGCCTGGTGCTTAATTTTCTGGGGACTCAATCGTTGGCTGTGGCGACAGGGGCTCAAACGATATTCAGGTATGGGTGCCTAGGTAAGTATTTCGTATAGCTCACATAGCGTACTTAAGTATATGTAGAAAACATAAACTTAAGCATGCCTACACAAAGTTAATATGTGGTTCTATTTGCAAGAGATTTAAGTTAGCCTCACGTGGCTTCATACAACCCATACTTTTACTTGCTAAGTTGAACTGTTTGCTAGATAAAAACGTTTATTCGGTATCTCTTAACTAACACTTCACGGACCACTTAGAAAGCACGGATTAAAGTATTAGTGAGAGTTTTCTTAAGGAAAAACACTCGGTTAAATGGCTGATGCTTGATAGAGGTAGCTTGACTAAACTGGTTGAAAAGCTTGGGGATTTTTATAAAGACCTTTGTTCTTCTAGTTCTGATTACTACCATTATTTCTAATAGAAATTAGGTGCATACCTAGTCAATTCAGCCCCCGGTATTAAATAGTTTCCTGAATTGTTTTTATTATGACTACTATCCAACTTGACGCACGCTCTCTGTCTTCTGGAACTCTTGATTCTGTCACTAAGCTTTCTCCATTTCAAACTATTCAATCTACTTGTCAAAAGCCTACTGTTGAGCAGCTTAACCAACTAGATCTAGCCGAGTTGATCAGTGTGTGTCAGCGGCATCGTTATCCAGAGCAAGCTCCGTTTTCGGAGCTTATGCGTCGGTATAAGTCCCATGTGGATCGCCAGCTTTATCATCTAGCTCCCGATTGGTCTGATCGCGCCGACTTAGCTCAAGAAGTCTGGATTCGGGTTTATCGCAATTTGAACCGCTTGCAGTCACCTGTGAAGTTCAAAGGTTGGATGAGTCGTATTACCACTAACTTGTTTTATGACGAGCTACGCAAGCGCAAGCGCCATGCAGGCACGTTGTCTTTAGATGCGCCTCGTCATTTAGATGATGGTCAGGTTGATTGGGAAATTGCGTCAGAAGACCCTAGCCCTGTAGATACAATGATGACCCACGAGTTCTATGAGCGTTTGCAAGCGGCCATCGCTGAACTGCCTGAAGTATTTCGGACTACGATTGTCCTCAGGGAGATTCAAGGGCTGCCCTATGAAGAAATTGCGGAAATTACTGGGGTTTCCCTGGGGACTGTCAAGTCTCGCATCGCCCGAGCACGCTATCGTTTGCAAGGTGATCTGAAGCGCTATATTGATGGCCAACAGTCAGCTTAGTTAACACGCTCAAAGAGGCGCTCCATGGAATGTCTGTGCATTAGACCTGTGCATTAGAAAAGTCGAGAATGTCTCCCAAGATATGTTGATACGATAGAGCTGACGATTTGGGATTCATCAACAGTGCATCGGTATTTGAGGGTATTGCGACTGTTTTGGGAAGTTGCGATCGCAGCTGAGCTTGAATATCGACTCAATTTTATAATTGCCGCCCTGAGTAGCTTAACGGCCCTGGGTGGTAATTTATTTGGATTGTTTTTGTTCTACCGTACAGGTTACGAATTTCAAGGGTGGCAATGGCAAGAAGCACTGGTCGTCTTAGGTGTTTTCACCATGTTGCAGGGCTTTGCAGCTACCTTTTTGAGTCCTAATCTCAATCGCATCGTCAAACATGTCCAAGAAGGCACCTTAGATTTTGTTCTGCTAAAACCCATTAGTTCTCAATTTTGGCTATCAACTCGAACAATCTCACCATGGGGATTTCCAGACCTAGTCTTAGGAATGGTCATGGTGGTTTATGCCGGTATGCAACTCGGCTTAGGTTTAACCAACTATCTAGCTGCTTTAGTACCGCTTAGTCTGGGCTTCATGAGTTTATATAGCCTTTGGTTTATGCTAGGAGCCACCAGTATCTGGTTTGTCAAAATCTACAACGTGACCGAAGTACTGCGAAGTTTTCTTGAAGCTGGTCGGTTTCCGATTGTGGCTTATCCGGCTGCTTTCCGCATCTTTTTTACCTTTGTCATTCCCGTGGCCTTTCTAACGACTGTGCCTGCTCAAGTTTTTCTGAACCGCCTTGAAGTTGGCTGGCTGGCAGGAGCCGCTTTTCTGGCAGTGGGGCTGTTTTACGCATCCCGTTTATTTTGGCGATTTGCTCTACGGTTTTACACCAGTGCTTCAAGTTAAGAAGCGGTAGAATGTCGCCTGTAGCCTCGCGGCATTGCCATGAAACCCAACGTTCTTTCCATCAGTTGTTTAAGCCTGTTGTGCTTGTTGTCTGCTTGTCGGCAGGGGGCGCAAAACGTTGACAGACAGGAACCTTTGGTGATTTTAGGATCGTTAACTGGTGTAGGACAGGAGATTGTTGAAGAGGCCTTTGCTTCATTTACAGCCGAGACTGGAATTGAGGTTGTTTATGAGGGCACCGACGCATTTGCTACTGTGTTACCCATTCGTATCGCTGGCGGCGATGTACCTGACCTGGCCATCTTTCCCCAACCAGGTCTGATGGCAGATTTAGCTAGAGAAGGAGCCCTGACGCCATTAGATGATGTGGTTGATTTGAACACCCTGACAACTGCCTTTGGTTCTGATTGGGTCAATCTGGGTACGGTCGATGATCAAGTCTATGGGGTTTGGATGCGGTCTGATCCTAAGAGTTTAGTCTGGTATAACCCCAATAATTTTGAGGCCGCAGGCTATACCATTCCTACGAGCTGGGATGAGCTGATGGCACTGACTGAGCAAATTGCGGCTGAGGGTAAAACACCCTGGTGTTTAGGCATAGAAAGTGGTGAAGCCAGCGGCTGGGTCGGCACCGATTGGGTAGAAGACATTTTGCTACGTACGGCTGGACCGGAGGTGTATGACCAATGGGTAACCCATGAAATCCCGTTTAATTCTCCCCCAGTGAGAACTGCTCTACAAATGTTTGGCGATATTGTCCGCAGCGATCGCTATGTGCGGGGTGGCGCTGTTGGAGCGATTAGTACTCCCTTTGGAGATGCGCCGACCCCGCTGTTTGACCAACCTCCTGGCTGTTATTTACATCGCCAAGCCAGTTTTATTACCGATTTTTTGCCGGATACGGTTGAACCAGGTCGTGATACCCAGGTATTTTTGTTGCCTGGTAATGGACCAACCGCACCTCTGCTCACGGGTGGATTGGTTTTTGCCATGACGAATAATACCCCAGCAGCCCAGGCTGCGATGCAGTATTTAACAACAGTCACCCCCCATGCTAGCTGGGCTGCCCGTGGTTACATCAGTCCTCACCAGGACGTAGATTTGGCGCTCTATCCCAACGATGGCATCCGCCAAATAGCGGCAGTGCTGGACCAGGCCGATACTATTCGATTTGATGGCTCTGACCTGATGCCCGCCGCTGTCGGTGCTGGCACCTTTTGGACTGAGATGGTGAACTATGTCAGTGGGGCCGATGTGGATGCAGTGCTGTCAGCCATTGATTCTAGCTGGCCTGAAGACGAATAATGCTCAGCCATCAGGCTGTAAAGCTGTAATGTGCGATTGTAATGCTCATCCGTAAAACCCAGGGTCTGCATTCCTAGTCGAGCCATAACTCGCTGAGAACGGATATTGTCTGAGGCGGTGATGGCATAAATAGTGGGTAGCTGTAGCTTTTGAAATCCGTAGCTGAGGATAGCATTAGCTGCTTCAGTGGCATAACCATAGCCCCAGCTAGCGGGACGAAAATGCCAGCCAATCTCGATTTTGCCACTGTCTGTCTTGTCGTTGTTGGGTAACGGTACGAGCAAAATGCTACCAATAGCTCGATCAATGGCTTTTTCAATAACAGCCCAAACGCCCAGACCATTAGTACAGCGCTCACAGTAGCGCTGGAGCCGTTTTTGAGTGATGCGAAGTGAACTGTCTGCGTCGCTCTCCAGCCAGTGGGTTACCCGCACATCACCATAGATATCAAACGCCTGCTGCGCATCGTAAAGCGGATGCCAATCACGGATAAGTAATCGATCGGTCGTCAGTCGCATAACAATAGAGTCCAGGGTTATAGACTCGATATTTTAGCGACGAGATTTCCAACGCATCGACCAAGTTTGCATTTATTGAAGATTTTGTCGTTGCTGATTTAGAGGATGCACCGATCTGGAGCAATGCCATTCATCTGTATCTTGTCGATGAAATTATCCCGAGGAGCAGCAACGCCACGATTTTATACGCCTAGGATCGGTTGACCAGAGACCATAATGGATGAGATGGCCCCTGGCGACGAATTTGAGCCAACTGGCTTTCTAGGCGTTGGCGCTCTATGGCGGAAATACCCAGGGTTAGGTGTCGTAGCTCGCGGACCAGCAGGGTAGTTGCTAGCCCTACACATGTAAAAAATCCTAAAGCGCCTAAAAAGTTGTACTTTAGGCCATAGTAAACCGAGGTCCAGGTGAAATAGTCCAATAGTAGGCCGATTTCTGCACGGAGCTGCCACACGGTCAACGGGCCGATCGTTAACCAAACACCCACTGTAAATCGCCACCAGATCGTCAGGGTGTGTTGTCGCAATGCTTCAATAGCCTGCTCTGTGGCGATATTGGAATGACTACTATCGATGTTGTTGGAGCCTTTTGAAGAAGTCACATTCCGTATTCTATAAATTTTTTACAGACGTATGGCTGTGACCTAATCTGCGGTGGATGCAGCAATATCGGTATTGGCATTGGAGCTGGAGCGCCACCAGGCCAACAGGGTGCTGGCAATAAAGATACTTGAATAGGCCCCTGCTAAAAAGCCAACAATGAGGGCCAGGGCAAAGAATTTTAGGGTGTCTCCGCCAAAAATTACAATGGCGACTAAGGGCAGTACCGTCGTCATGGTGGTGTTGATAGAGCGTCCCAAGGTTTTGTTGACGGCATCGTTAACAATATGCTCAATACTCTGATCGGGCATCAGTTTGAAATTTTCACGGATGCGATCGTAAATGACCACGGTATCGTTAACAGAAAAGCCCACAATTGTGAGTAGTGCCACAATAAATAAACTATCGGTCTCATACCCAAGGGTTAGACCTAAAATGGAGAACACACCTAGAGTCAAGATGGCGTCGTGCATCAGGGCAAGTAAGGCCAAAAGTGCATAGTCAAACTTAAACCGGAGACTCAGGTAAACGGTAATACCGACAAAGGCAACTAGTAGTGACAACAAGCCAGCAACTAACAGTTGCCTACCAATGGTGGGGCCGACGACGTCGATTTTAGATGCAGTGGGGTCAATTTGACCGAGACTTGTTTCTAATGATGAGCGCAGGTTGGCTTGCTCATCTACGTCCAAATCACGGGTACGAATAGAAAGAGCTTGTCCAGAGTCACCCACCAACTGCAGGCTACTGCCCTCCAGTCCCTGTTCGTCCAAAATCGCTCGTACTTCAACCAGGTCAATGGGCTCAGTACAGGCTGCCGGATCGCTGCAGCTCCGTTCTAACTGGAGTCGGGTGCCACCAATAAAGTCCAAACCGGGCCGAATGGGACCATTAAACTGCGACCATGAGATGGCCATGGCGGCAATACTAACGGCCAGTAGGACCCCAGAAATGATCCACCAGATACTGCGTTGTTTAACGACGTTCAGTTTCATGATTGGGAGGGTTGTGAAGTTGAGGGCAGCTCGGTGGACAAGCTAGGAGCAAAATAGCCTATCTTGCGAAATTGTGGAAAGCTAATGACAAAAAAGAGAAGATTTCGGGTGCAGGTGAAGGCTGTAAATAAGCTAACTGCAACACCTACGGCTAAGGTGAGGGCAAATCCTTTCACTAAGCCAGCCCCAAACCAAAACAGTGCAGCGCAGGCAATCAGGGTGGTGACGTTGCTGTCGAGGATGCTGGAAAAGGCTCTGTAAAATCCTGATTCCACGGAACGATACAGAGTTTTACCAGCTCGTAGTTCTTCGCGGGTGCGCTCAAAGATAAGCACGTTGGCATCTACAGCCATACCGATACTGAGAATGAAACCCGCAATGCCGGGCAACGTCATGGTTACACCCAAGATGTTGTAGGCCGCCCAGGTGAACAGAGCATAAACCACCAGGGCGACATCAGCCAGGATGCCGGGCAGACGATAGTAAACGGCCATAAACACCAAGACCATTGCTAAGCCTGCAATTCCTGCATAAAGACTACGCTGAATACTATCTCGACCGAGAGTAGCCCCTACGGTCCGATTTTCGACCACTTCTACAGGAACGGGTAATGCTCCTCCTCGAAGTTGAATTTCTAAATCTCTGGCCGCTTCGGCGTTAAAGTTACCTGAGATGGTGGCGCTATTGCCGGGAATGCCAGTGGCTGCATATTGGACATCAACGGTGGGCGCGCTAATCAAACGATTATCGAGAAAAATGCCCAATACTCGGCCAGTACCGGCGATATTGCGGGTCATTTCGGTAAAGAGCGAGCCGCCTTCATTGTTGAAGTAGATCGATACCTGCCAGGATTGACCGGTGCCTAGGGGACTGGCCAGGGCATCTGTGAGCTTATCGCCTGTCAAATCGCTGTCTTCAAAAAGCTCTAGTAGGGTTTCACGGCTGGTCTGGAGATTGGCTGTGATGCCATCGAGTTCGACAAGTTGCTCATCGGTTATGTTGTCGCTACCGAGGGCTAGTATGCTTGCCTGTTGCAGCTCTTGCTGGTTGATGATATCGGCTATGGCTCTTAACTCGCCTTCGGTGCCTGGTTTCTGAGACCGGAATTCTAATTGGGCGGTGCCACCTAGGACTCGCTGGGCCTGGGCGGGATCGCTAACACCGGGCAGCTGGATCAGCAGCTGGTCTTGACCGGAACTTTGGACAATGGCTTCGGAAACACCAAGACCATTGACCCGATTTTCGATTACCCGCTGGACTGCCTCTAGCTCCCGTTCGGAGATTTGGGTAATTTGTTCGGTGGTGAGTACTTGGAGTGTGAGCTGGGAGCCACCGCGTAGGTCTAAACCTAGTTGGGTGGGCAGTTGCACAATGGTAAACACTGCTGCGATCGCAAGTCCAACAATGACCAATAATATCGAGCGTTGTTTACCCATGGATCTTCTCCGTCCTATCCATACACCGGTCCTTGCATGTGTGCCTTAGCTATCCAACAGAACATCCTATTATAGGTTGCCGTTCTTGGCTCCATGAATACTTCTATAAAAATAAAAAGCCCAGAGGATGAGTGTACCCTCTGAGCTTTTACCCATGGGTGGCGATACGCTACACCCGAGCTGTCATCATTTTTTCAACGGCTTCTACAATTTGCTTGGGCTGCACAATGGTCAAACTTTCCAACCGACCGTTATAGGGTGTGGGAATATCCTGGGAAGACAGACGCATGACTGGAGCATCAAGCTCATCAAAGAAGCGGTCATTGATCGAGGCAATAATCTCAGCAGCAATGCCTCCAGTTCGCATACACTCTTCGACGATAATCACCTTGTGGGTTTTACGCAGTGAAGCGCCAATGGTGTCATAGTCGATGGGCTTCAGGGAGATCAAATCAATCACCTCTGGATCAAAGCCTTGAGCTTCAATGCCTTTAACCGCTTGCAGGACATGGTGACGCATGCGGGAATAGGTGAGGATAGTAATATCCTTACCGGGGCGCACCACCTCAGCTTGATCTAAAGGTACCAAATACTCATCGTTGGGAAGGTCGTCCTTCAGGTTATAGAGCAATACATGCTCAAAGAAGAGGACGGGGTTTTTATCGCGAATCGCAGACTTCAGTAGTCCCTTCGCGTTATACGGAGTGGAGCAGGCCACAATTTTCAAACCGGGCACCGCCTGGAAATAAGCCTCTAGACGCTGGGAATGCTCGGCACCCAGCTGACGGCCCACCCCACCGGGACCACGAATCACCATGGGGATGTGATAGTTGCCACCAGATGTGTAGGGCAGCATACCGGCATTGTTGGCAATCTGGTTAAATGCCAGTAGCAAAAAGCCCATGTTCATGCCTTCAACAATGGGTTTTAGACCGGTCATAGCGGCCCCTACTGCCATGCCTGTAAAGCTGTTCTCAGCAATGGGCGTATCTAACACCCGGAGCGGACCATACTTTTCATATAATCCTTTGGTCACTTTGTAGGAACCGCCATAGTGACCCACGTCTTCCCCTAAAACAAAGACGGTTTCATCTCGACCCATTTCTTCGTCTACGGCTTCCCGCAGAGCGTTAAATAAAAGTGTTTCTGCCATTTAGATACCTATTGATTAGTTAACTGCGATCGAGATTGGCTGTTTACTCTTCTGCAAAGATGTAGCGACGAAGCTCACTAGGAGAGGGCTCGGGGCTTTCTTCGGCAAACTTGACAGCGTCTTCGATATGGGCCTCGAGTCGCTTTTTGATGGCTTTTAGCTCTGCTTCATCAGCCAGGTTTTGTTCAATCAGGTAGGCTTCCATACGCACCAGTGGGTCGCGAGCCTGCCATTCATCTTTTTCGGTTTGCGATCGCAGCTCGTCTGGATCAGCTAACGAGTGTCCCCGGAAACGATAGGTCAAACACTCAATCAATGTCGGGCCTTCCCCAGCGCGGGCACGGGCAATGGCAGCCTGTGCCACATCGCGAACGGCTAACACATCCATGCCGTCAACCTCATAGCCAGGCATACCAAACACACTAGCCTTACGGTAAATCTCAGTTTGAGAGGATGCCCGCTCATGGGCCATACCAATCGCCCACTTATTGTTTTCAACCACGAACAAAATAGGCAGTTTCCAAAGGGCTGCCATATTCAAGCACTCAAAAAACTGACCATTATTGGTCGTGCCATCGCCAAAAAAGGCAGCCGTCACCTGGTCAGCCGAGGTATCACCCAGCGCATCACGGCGATATTTTGACTGAAATGCAGCACCTAAGGCAACGGGAATACCTTCACCGATAAATGCAAAGCCCCCCAGCAAATTGTGCTCTTTGGAGAACATATGCATCGAGCCACCGCGCCCTTTGCTGCAGCCAGTTTCCTTACCAAATAGCTCAGCCATGACGGCATTGGCAGATACGCCAGCACTCAAAGCATGGACATGATCGCGATAGGTGCTACACACATAATCATCAGGGCGCATGGATTTAATCACCCCGGTAGATACAGCCTCTTGACCGTTATAGAGATGCACAAACCCGAACATTTTGCCCCGGTAGTACATTTCGGCACACTTATCCTCAAAGTAGCGGCCCAGGACCATATCTTCGTATAGCCTCAGTCCCTCCTGCTTATCGAGCTTTGCCGAAGTTGCTTGAAATGTTGGTAATGTCCTTTCCTGAACCATTGGCTTGCCAATCGCCTCGCCACAATACAAATAATGATTATTCCAAAAAAGTGATCAATTCATGATCACTGCGCGATAACACAGATATCGGTCGGCCCGATTAAGTTAAAATCGACCGAACATAATTTTAGACGAGAATCTTGCTTCCCCAGCGTCTGATGTTTCTGAATCTATTCGAATATTCATCTAATCTGTTTGAATATTCACTGATATGTAAACGGATTTAAATGATGGTAAATACCCATAGCTATAAGCTACAGGTAACATGCTTAAAAATTGCATCTACGAATTCGTTAACACTATAGATATATCTACGGAGACTGTCTTGCATAAGAACACCACTCAGCAATAGTGACCCCATAACCGTAATTTCCTCAGCCAATTGTCTAAAAAGTTTGATTCATTGCTGTAGGCTGTCAAATATAAGCATTTCATCGCTATTATGTATGCGGTTTTAAGTAGACGATTGTTTTAACCAACTCAGGTAATTTCTATACATCCATCTTCTTAGTTAGGGTGTTTACCGATGCCTGTACTCATGTTTCGCCAGGTCTCACATACACGCTGAAGTCAATTCGAATGCTAAGGAAGTCACTGTGCAAATTCCGCTAGATTACTACCGAATCCTGGGGTTACCCATGCAAGCGACAGCGGAACAACTGGAGCAAGCTCACCGTGACCGTACTCTACAGCTGCCTCGCCGAGAATATTCAGAATTTGCCATCCAATCACGTAAGCAGCTGATTGATGCCGCCTACGTAGCGTTGAAGGACTCAGGGACGCGTCAGGCCTATGACGCCCAACTTTTAGCGACTAGAAGTGAACCTGTTGCGATTGAAATCTATGAACAGCAGCTTATTGGTGCACTACTCATCCTGTTAGAACTGGGTGAATATGAGCTAGTAATTCGTTTAGGACGACCTTATCTAAGCAGTGGTTCTGGCGAATTAGAAGGAAATGCGAAGGATGCTCTGGCCGATGTAGTCCTAACGATTGGCCTGGCCTGTTTGGAACTGGGGCGAGAGCAGTGGCAGCAGCATCAGTATGAAAATGCAGCGGAATCGTTAGAAACAGGTCAGGAACTGATGGTTCGGGAAAACGTGTTTCCTGAAATGCAAGCCGAAATTCAGGCCGATCTCGATAAACTCAAGCCCTATCGCATTCTAGAGTTACTCGCTCGTCCCCTAGCGGATAAAGCAGCAAGACAGCAAGGTATTGCCCTATTGAAATCCATGCTCGCTGCGCGGGGTGGTATTGATGGTGCCAATGATGATTCCTCAGGCCTCAGTGTTGAAGATTTTCTGCGGTTTGTGCAGCAGCTACGCAGCTATCTAACGTCAGCGGAACAGCAGGACATTTTTGAGGCTGAGGCTCAGCGTCCTTCATCAGTGGGTGTCTATCTATCGGTATATGCGCTGTTAGCCAGGGGGTTTGCGAAGCATCAGCCCAACCTGGTGCGTCAGGCGAAGCAACGGCTGGCTCTGCTGACTGAGCGCCAGGATGTCTATCTGGAGCAAGCCGTATGTGCCGTACTCTTGGGACAAACTGAAGAAGCGACCTATGCCCTAGAGCGCAGTCATGAAAATGAGCCTATTTCCTTTATTCGAGAGCATTCTGCCGGGGCTCCCGATTTGCTGCCGGGGTTATGCCTTTACACCGAGCGCTGGTTACAGCAAGACGTTTTCCCGTTTTTTAGGGATCTTGACCAAAGTAATGTCACCCTCAAAGATTACTTTGCCAATGAACAGGTACAGGCTTACCTAGAGGCGATGCCCCCTGAGGACACGGTGGCTGCAGGTAGATTGGGGATGGCAGGTTATAGCTCCTCGACGAGCTATGGTAGTTCAGACTATGGCAGCTCAGACTACAGCAGTTCAGACTACGGTCGTTCTACGTTTGGTGCAGGTCAGGCTGTCGGTTTAGGTGCTGCCGCTACCGTGGGAGTCGGCTCTGCTCGCCCTAGTGCTTATACAGCTGAAGAGGTTTCTAACCTGTCACCAGAGGGGCAGCTGGATAACGAATTGAGCGCTAGCGTTGGTGCAGATGAGCCAATGGTCAAATCGCGCCGTCGGTCGTCGTCTCCCAAATGGGGGCGTTTAGCGCTGGTTTTGCTGTTAGGCTTGCTGGGTTTAGGCTTGCTAGGATTTATTCTAACCCAGCTATTCAGCTTGTTTGGTGGCCTGTTTGGTGGTCCTCAACTACAGGGTGATCCGCCAGATATTGATGTCGCCCGTCCGGCAATTGAGCTGCCAACTGAGGATGTGCAACCCACTGCCAGTGACGATGTGCAGGTAATTGCTGAAGAGGCAATTCAAACCTGGTACCAGGCTAAAGCTGAAGCCATGGGTCCCCAATGGAACGTAGATGCTTTATCAGATATTTTGCTAGAACCAACGCTTTCTGAATGGGTTGCTAAGGTTGAGAGTAATCAGCGGGAAGGGGTGCATTTGGAGTATGAGCAGACTATTCAAAATTTGACGGCTGAGGCCATTGGTGACGATCAACTTCAGGTTGTTGCTGATGTGAGTGAGATTGGCAATGCTTATCAATTTGGTGATTACAATGGCGCGTTTTCCTATGAAGATGAGCTGACGGTTGAATACAATCTCAGAAAGCAAGATGATCAGTGGATGATTGAGTCATTTGCGGTGCAATAGGGATTGCCTATTTCTGGCCTTGAAGAGACGTTCCATGGAACGTCTGTACACAACCATGCTGCCCCATTACAAAGCTAAGCAAGTTTCGGTTGATCGTCGTCGTCATTACGAAGTAGACGGTCAGCAGTTGCCGGGGGTAACGACTATTTTGTCTGCGACTAAACCTTGGCAAGCAAAGGAACGCCTGTGGCGCTGGCGGCAGCGGGTAGGAACCGAGGAGGCTAACCGAATCACCACTAAGGCGTCGCGGTCTGGTACCAAAATTCACAAAGTAATCAAAGCCTATCTGCGTCAGGAAGACTGGGCGCTGCCGGAGGGCACTGAAGGCTTTTGGGCGTCCATTGAACCTGTACTCAAAAATATTGATGAAGTACTGCTGGTGGAAGGGGCGGTGTGGCATCCGCTAAAGTTCGCCGGATATCCGGATGCCCTTTTGGTTTATGAGGGCCAGCTGCTAGTGTGCGATTGGAAAACAGCACGACGTCCTAAGCAAGCAGAATGGATTGAGGATTATTTTTTGCAGGTTGCGGCTTACTGCTGGGCGGTGAACTGGGTATATCGAGAGTTTGATATTAGGGTGGAGCAGGCTATGGTTGCGATCGCACTTGAAGATACCCCGGCGCAACTTTTTACACTCAGTCCAGATAAATTAGATCAGTACTGGGGCCAATTTCAACAGCGACTGCGCCAGTATTATCGACTGAAACTACCGTAATTACAGGTATTTCTCTTAACACTCCTTTAATTACGCATATAGAGAAATTTGATATACTTCAGTCAAAATTGCTACGAATAAACACGGATCTTTCGTAATTACTGCTTCTAAGGAGCCCTGTCATGGCCCATTTCATCATTACGTGGTTAGTTACCACAGTTGCCCTTGTCATCATTACATTTCTGCCAACAGGTGTTGAATCTGATGATTTCAGCAAGACTGCTATTACTGCTTTGGTGATTGGCGTTCTCAATGCTCTTGTCTCGCCATTGCGAGGGGTTTTGAATGTCCTAACTCTAGGTCTTTTCTTTTTGTTCGGTAATATAATTCTGTTTGGTATTGCAGCTAAGCTTGTCGAGGGTTTTCGCTTACGGTGGGGCGTCTGGAGCGCTTTTCTAGGTGCGATTGCCCTGAGTCTACTAAATTCATTTTTGTTTAAGGTTCTAAGTGCAGCTGGCGTTATATAAGCGAAATGGAATTTTAGTAGGCTGCTTAACTGGATATTCAGCTTGTAGAAGGGCATGGTCTGATGACGATCATGCCCTTGCTTTTTCTATGTTTAGACTCAGTTTAGCTAAGCAATAATCTAAATATTTTTGTAGTTACCTATACTATGATTAAGGTATTCACTGATGAATAGTGGGCTATAAATAATAACTTTGCTTACTGTTCGCATTGCTTAGGACGAAGGCTGATGATACTCGTCCCACCCAAGTGTCACTGTGCCTTCTTGACTGGGCGTTTTGCTTAGGAGATAAGAATGTATGGCTGAGCTTGAAAAGATGCGGCGGTATGACCCGATTGCGATCGCAGATCATTATCGCTTTCGTCTTTGGACAGTGATATGGCGAGCGCTTTCAGTAGCGATTATGCTCGGTGGCTTTGTTCTAGGGCTTTTGCTCGATCGGATTCTAGGTCGTCAAACAATCAATGAATCCAAACGCGCTGCTCAGCTTCGCCAGATACTCACGGCGCTTGGCCCCACTTTCATCAAAGTTGGTCAGGCCCTCTCAACCCGCCCTGATCTGGTTAATCCCAAATATTTAGACGAACTGATCAAACTGCAGGATCAGCTGCCACCCTTTGATAATTATGTGGCCAGTCGAATCATTGAAAAAGAATTAGGGCGTACCACTGATGAAGTTTACAGCCACATATCACCAGAGCCTGTAGCCGCTGCCAGTCTTGGTCAAGTCTACAAGGCTCGACTTTATACCGGTGAGGCGGTGGCAGTAAAGGTACAGCGACCGGGTTTGGTGCCGATTATTTGTCGAGATCTCTATCTCATGCGCTGGGCAGCTGGATGGATTGCCCCCTGGCTTCCCCTAAACCTGGGCCATGACCTGACGCTGATTGTCGATGAATTTGGCTCAAAGCTATTTGAGGAAATTGATTACCTCAATGAAGGGCGTAATGCTGAAGCTTTTGCCGCCAACTTTGCCGATGATCCTAAGGTTAAGGTGCCGTCGATTTATTGGCGCTATACCAGCACACGGGTACTGACTCTGGAGTGGATTGAAGGCATCAAGTTGACCGATATTGAGCGAGTCAAGGCCGCTGGTCTCAACTCCGACAACCTGGTCAGTACTGGTGTGTCCTCCGGTCTCCGACAGCTGTTGGAATTTGGCTTTTTCCATGCTGACCCCCATCCTGGCAATCTGTTTGCCATGGCCGATGGCTCGATGGCCTACATTGACTTTGGCATGATGGATCAGCTTAGTCAGGAGATGAAGGAGACCCTGGTGGACTCAGTCGTGCACCTGATTAACCAGGAATATGATAAGCTCGCTGCCGACTTTGTCAGGCTGGGCTTTTTGACCCCCGATATCGATGTGAGGCCAATTGTGCCTGCCCTCCAAGCGGTCTTTGACGGTGCCATTGGCGAAAGCGTCGGCGACTTCAACTTTAAGAGCATCACCGACAAATTCTCAGAGGTGATGTACGAATACCCCTTCCGAGTGCCCGCTAAATTTGCCCTGATTATTCGCTCCCTTGTGACCCAAGAGGGGTTGGCGCTGACTCTAAATCCAGACTTCAAGATTGTAGAAATTGCTTATCCCTATGTGGCGCGGCGACTGCTGATGGGTGAAACTGAATCCCTGCGGCGACGGCTAATTGAAGTGTTGTTTAAAGATGGTCACTTCCAATGGCAGCGGCTGGAAAATATGATCCGTATTGCCCAAAGCGATCAAGGCTTTAACTTAATTCCGACTGCCGGATTAGGCGTGCAGTTTTTGATGTCGGATGAAGGACAGTATCTGCGCCAGCAAATTTTGGCTGCCCTCACTGAAGACAATCGTTTGCATACTGAGGAAGTATCTCGCTTGTGGGATCTCGTCAAAGATGAGCTACAGCCTGATCAGATTTTAGGGGCAGCCTGGAGCGCATTTGCAGATTTCTCTCGTAATCAGGCGGCAGCATTAGTGCCCACTGAGATAACAGCTGTATTATCAGGAAATGGAGGCTAGAGAGACGCGGACGTTCCATAGAAGGTCTGTGCAGTCCGATGAGGGTATTAAAAACGTTTGTCAGGCTGAGCAAATCCTCAGTCTGCTGCGGTGGCAACAGCTATGTCAGCGATTTGGTATTAATGATAGGGCCGCTATAGAGCGAGAATTTAGGTGTATTGTTGCTGCCTATGCTGAGTCCCATAGGGCCTATCATACTGCTCAACATATCGGTGAGTGTTTCACTCTGTTGGATTGGGCTGCGGGGCAGTCCTCACTGACCACACAACAACATTTGGCCCTAGAGATGGCCCTGTGGTATCACGATGTTGTCTATCGACCCCAAGCCTACGACAACGAATGGCGAAGTGCTCAGCAAGCAACTGCTTTTCTCCGGACCTATGCTGCGGTGTCTGGCCAGAAGCTTCAGGTTAAAGCACTGATTATGGCCACCTGTCATGGGGATAGGTGGGATCGGCAAATCGGTCTCGCTGACTGGATGATGGATATCGATTTAGCCATTTTAGGTGCATCGCCCCAGCGTTTTTGGCAATATCACCACCAGATTCGTCAGGAATATGGCTGGCTCCCGACCAGAGTATATAGAACCAAACGAGAAGAGGTTTTAACGGGGTTTTTGGCACGCTCTAGTATTTATCGAACAGATCTCTTCCGAGCGCGATTTGAAGCCCAGGCCCGAGATAATTTGTTGGCTGTGATTTCTGCCTCAAAATTTTCTTCTCCGTAGTTGTTTTTGGAGAACAGATTGCTCCTGATCGCTGTATAAATTCGTTAAGCTACATAGGGGTCTCAATTCTGGCTTGTGTTCTGAGTGTCTCAGGCATTATCACGGAGTCGTTAACGAGTGAAATATTTTTTTAAGCAGCGTTCCTGGCTATTGATTTTTGGTGGCGTTGCGATCGCAATCATTGGCATTAGTGCAGTGGTTGTGCGACGGAATCAGGGTAACGCCTACGATGTAAACGCATTGACTGTGCCTGTAGAAGCAACAGAAGTCACGATACGCGTTAATGCTAGCGGTGAGGTAGAGGCCTATCAAACCGTTAATTTGAGTCCTAAAAACTCAGGCATTGTTGATGAACTTTTGGTAGAACAGGGCGATTCGGTAGACCAGGGACAGGTTGTGGCTCGCATGGACATTGATGATTTAAACGCGCAGCTGCGTCAAAACCAGGCCAGTTTGGCAGAGGCAGAGGCTCAACTGCAGGATTTGTTGCAGGGGACCGATCAGCCCCAGATAGCCCAGGCGGAAGCCAATCTCGAAGCGGTCCGAGCTCAACTTGTAGATGCTGAGGCGCGATTGAGTCTGGTGCAAGGAGATTTGGGTCGCGATCGCGACCTCTACAACCAGGGCGCAATCTCAGCCCGTGAACTTGACAATAGCGAAAATGCCGTTGACAGTGCTCAAGCTAATGTCCGCCAGCTAGAAGCTCGCGTGATAGAAGCCCAACAGCGACTTGCCGATCTCAAAGACGACCCCGATCCAGAAGATGTTGCCCAGGCCCGTGCCCGGATAGAGCGAGCCCGTGCGCAAGTCTCCGCCATTCAAACCCGAATTGACAACACTATCATTCGAGCCCCGTTTGCGGGTGTTGTCACTCAAAAATTTGCCACTGAAGGTGCCTTTGTCACCCCCACCACCTCAGCCTCTGAGGCCGCTTCCGCCACATCCAGTGCCATCGTTGCTATTGCCGACGGTTTAGAGATTGTTGCCGAAGTCCCCGAGGCCGATTTAGGCCAAATTCAAGTAGGGCAGCCAGCAGAAATCACATCTACTGCCTATCCTGAGGCCATCTTTAACGGGGCTGTACGACTAATAGCCCCCGAAGCCATTGAGCGGCAAAATGTCACCATCTTTCAAGTAAGGATACGTCTGGAAAATGGCTTGGAACAACTACGCTCAAATATGAACGTAGACGTAGCGTTTCTGGGCAATCGTCTGAGCGATGCGCTGGTGGTGCCCGCTGTTGCTGTGGTTACCCAGGGAGGAGAGACTGGGGTACTTGTTCCCGGCGAAAACAATAGAAATATTCGCTTTCGTCCCGTTACTCTAGGGTCCCAAGTCGGCCAGCAAATTCAAATCTTAGATGGTGTAGCTTCAGGCGATCGGGTGTTTATCGATCTCCCCCCCGGTCAAACCCTCGATAACCTCCGCTTTAACCGTGATGAGCAAAACTTGTAGCCATTAGGACTCAACTGTTGAAACGCTACTTAACCACATATCGTAGATGACGGGTTGGTAGGACAATCTAAAATTCTGAAACGTTGTGACTTCAAGCATGTTTCTTGCTCCTCCGTCCTCATTCCTCCGTCCTTTGCCATATCCATATTCTCTGGCTGCAAGCGTATCTATAAGAAAAAGGAGCAAAGATGCCTATAAAGCGATCTTCACTCCTACTGTCACAGCAAAACTTAGTGGCTAATTTAGGAACACGTCAGTCTATTGCTTGTCACTAACAAGCACTCCAAGCCCTACTTGCATCCTAAAAATTAGCAACGTTAAAAACTTATAGAATTCGGATAATTAACAACAATCAGCTTTGCAGCCTGGCTGATGCTTGACCTTGCTCCACAAAGACAACACCAAGCTGGTAAATAGCTCGATACGCTGCGTTCTCATGGCTGTCATCGAAGATAGAACGATCATGGTGAAGTCTCCTCTCAAAATGGGGTGGTCAGTACTTAGTTCAAAGGATTGTTGAGTTAATCAGTACTGCTGTTAGCGCCTTTTAACTCAATCAACAGTTTGGTTGCGTTATCCTTGTTTTCCTTCTTCTTTGGCTTAGGAGTCACCACCTCTGCAAAGAGAAAAAATGCTAAACAAACTGTAAAAAATGGTAAAAATGGCATTGCACAAGCTCCAGAACCCAGGATAAGGAAGCGGCTCGCAGCAGGCAGTGATACAAATCATCTGGCGGTGTAATTATGACACAGATGTAAATCAACTAACCAAGCAAAAAAGTAAGCCGAATCACTGAGGTTTATCGAACAATTACACAATAGCCAAGAGTTTTCATCAAAACAATTTGCTTTTATGCAGACCTCTGTCAGCTTTTCTCCAGCTTTCTCACATCTTCTCTCTAAAGGCCTTTAAACTTTTCTACAAAGCTGAGCAAACTTTACTAAAAAAACGTGGTGATTTCATATGAAATCACCACGTTATGTGATTTAAATCATTTCGATTTGGGCCATGCTAGTGCGTAGAACCAGTTCTCCTATTATCATCAGGCTGTCCTGAATCCGGTGGCACTGGAACAAAATCCGCTTTAGCTGATTGGCCAATCACAGAAACAATTGGCAACGCAACCAATGTAGCCACAAAAATATGTAGCCATAGTCGCTGAGTCACTCTTAAAGTAGTCGTTTTAATCACCTCCTTTTTCTAACTTGTAAGTGACACTTATTCATACTTATTTTTAACTATAAATCAGACAGTTCTATATAAATATGCACATATTTCTTCTAGTCCTTATATGATTTTTTGAGTAAAAGAACTCTTTGACCAATTGATATTTATTGTTTTATTGAACGGAGATTTAAGAAAAAATTGGAAAAGTGAGCTGGCAGAAAAACCCTTTAGGTTTATTGGGCCTATGAATAAATTTTCCCTTAGTTATTTTTTCAACTTCTTTACCTATTCGTGTGCCTTCTCCGGTGCTTGCTTCACTAATATTTGCGCCAGGACCATTATCTGCAACAGTTAGCTCATAGCAGTTATCTTTTCTTTTTCCAGTAACAACTAGGCGTGTAGCTCCAACAGCATGCTTGCCTACGTTACCCAAAGCTTCTTCTAAAAACCTACATAGCTTTCGTTTGGTCTCAATACTAATCATTTCCGATTCAATAGGGTCAAAAGATATGATTGTAAACTTAAGATCAGAAAACCCAAGAAATGGCCTTGAAAGCATGGCATCATAAACTTCTTGAAATAACTCTTGCAGAGGAATGTCAAGGTCAAACTTAGTGCCAGCATAGCTAACATCAAGGCTATGCTTTTGGTCATTGGCATCTTGCTTAATGGATTCACCAATATAACGAATTTCTCGATTGAGATCTTCTAAGCTAAGACAGATATCCGATAGATTGATGGTCTCATCTCGACTTCTACGCAGTAGATTAGCTAGCGTTTGTAAAGGCCCATTGTGAATAGAGTCGAACACATTTTCAATAGTTTTTTTACGCTCAAGGGCTAGTTTTTCAGATAGCTGACGTTCATTGTCAAGCGCTGAGTCCAGCTGATCAATTAGTTTTATCCAACGACGTTTATTCTGAGCGTAGTTGATATAAACCAGGCCATTGGCTGTTGTGGCAACGAGAGTCGCTGACAGGGGTAGCCATAGACCGATACGGAGCAAGAAAAGATAGCTCAGTAAAATACCTGCCAAAATAGTCAATAACAAGCTGATAAAACCGCTAATGGTGTCTTTTGAGAATCGGCCACAGCTAAGACCGAGAATGGCAAAAAATATCAAAAATACAGCTTGTATGGTTTGCTCTGTCCAGATAAGCGGTCTTTGAGACTCGATAGCTTGAACGATTTGGCTGATGATGTGGGTTTGAATTGCGACGCCACTGACTAGTGGGGAAGCATCTAAAATACGATTAAATGCGCTAGATGGAATTACTAGATCTTGAGATAGGCCTGCCAGACTGAGAATAATGATCCTATTTTTTATAAGTTCATTTTTTTTCTCGTCAGACTCTAACAGATCACTTGCTTTAATTACGTCAAAGGGCTGTGGACTGCTTCTATAGTTAATTAAGGTTTGAATACCATAAGCTTGTTGGCCAGTGTATCCATAAATATCTGTGATTCTAGGAATTTCGCGAGACCCAAAACGCATCGTCTCCGGGTCTTTAATTCCATTTTCTAGCTTAATGATTGCATTATTTGCAATTTGAGCTTTGCTAATAAAGTGTGCTCGGGCGACTTGAATTGCAAAAGATGTTTGAAAACTCTCAACCTCATCGTTGAGGAAAAACCCTAGTAACGCTCGACGAACGGTGCCATCCCTGTCGATTAGTAGGTCATTAAAACCAACCTGACTAGTCAATTGCTCATCAGTGAGCCCAGCTAACGGCTCTGCTGGATTGGAGGAATAATTGTTAACCGTTATCAGACTTGGATATTGCTTCACCACCGATAGGAGTCTATCGCGGTTATCCCCTGAAATTCGATAGGAAACGATATCTGCACCTACTACTGTTGGTTCATTGGCAAAAATAACATCTAAGATGTTGGCTAAAGAATCTACAGAAATCGTGTATCCCTTTTCAGCAGAGCCATCAACATGAGGCGGGTCAATTTGAACAATCGTAATATCTTCATCAGGTGCTTCAACTGAGAGTTGAGTATTTAGCGTTAGGAATCTATCCAACACCATTAATTCCAGAGCATGAAAAGCTCCCAAGGTTCGAGCACTCAAAACTGTCAAAATAATCCCCAAACCCCAAAGGCTCGTTCTCAGAGCATCTAAGGTTTTTCCCCAGCGAGTTGGTTCTTCCATTAATCCAGCAGCCCCCGCTCGCGAGCCCGAATCTCAGTCAGACTGCGCAGGTTTTTGCCATCTTTTTTGTCAATTTCGGGGTCAATTTCTAGAACATCGTAGAGTTTGTTCCAGTAGTGACGAATAGTGCTGGGCTGTACGTTGAGCTCTTGGGCAATCGCTTTGTCTTGAAGCCCTTCGTGAAAAGCCAAGGTAAGCACATCTAGCCATTCAGGTTTGAGTTCCACACCCGCCTGCAGCGCTTTGATACCTCGGGTGTGGCTAAAGCCCTTGAGAGCACCATCGACTCGTTGAAAAATGTCCTGACTGGACATACTTTTATCAACAATGGTAAACCCACCCTGGTGGCTGTCAATTTCTGATCTGACTCTCACGAGAGCTTTAATATACGTGCTTTGTACAGCAATATTCTGCTCAGGGTAATGTTTCATCACCTGCCTGAGTAGCTCGATGCCAGTTTCTACCTTGGCATCCTGATGATAAGCCTCAGGAATAGATAAATCCAAAATAACCAGACTGAGGCGATGATTGGCTAGTTGCTCTAGGGTTTCTTGAGCTGTTTTAGCTGTCAAAAGCTCATAGGTTGGATAATGCTGACGCAGAATATCGATAGTGCCACTCAGCACCACTTGATGATCATCAACGATCAGAATCTTACCGGTAGGTGCTTCGTTGCTTGTGGGGCCCATGGTTCATGTTCACTGTTGATATCTGCTGTAGATGCTAAAGCATTAACGGTCAGTTGCCCCCGATATTTGACGCGTTGTTGTGGATTAGATGGCACAGCGTGTTTTGGCATTTCGTTGGACTGAAGGCAGAACGCTTCAAAAAATCGAAGACTCTGCGCTGGCAGTACTCCTACCGTAGTTTTTGAGCCGTATTTTCGACAATAATCAAATTCTTCAAGTTATTGAATAAAAATTACGATATACCTTTGTAGTTTTCTACAAAGTTGCAAAAATATCGTTTTGAAATAGCCGGTTTTCTCCCCAAGAGACTGGACTGCAATAGAGCTAAGCAGGGCTATTTAGCTGTCTATCTCACCTGTGAATAGGGTATCTAATGACATGGCGTTAATTCCTAGCTGTTCTGTGAGATAACGCGACAGCACATCGTTTTGTCCATGGGTGACATAAACTGTTTTGGCTTTAGTTTCTCTAACAGTTTGAATTAGGCTAGGCCAGTCTGCATGATCTGACAAAACAAATCCTCGTTCATATCCTCGCCGTCGCCGGACTCCACGTACGGCCATCCATCCAGAGGCGAAGGCTGTTTGGGGTCGCTTAAAGCGTTTCATCCAGGAGGAATTATGACCTGATGGTGGTGCAATCACCAGATCTCCATGAAACTTGTAGGATTTCTCCATTTGACTGGTGGGCACTGTGGGCAGCATTTGGACGCCTATCTCTCGATAAATTTCTGTCAGCGTCTGCACGGCTCCATGGACATAAACTTTTTTGTCAGTAAACTGGATCAGCTCTGCTAACACCCGTTGGGCTTTGCCAAAGGAATAGCAAAATAGTAACGATGGGCGTTCTAAATCACTTTGCCACCAATGATAAATTTGCTCGGCTGTTTCTTGACCTGACCGCCAGCGATAGATGGGCAAGCCAAAGGTGGCTTCTGTGATGTAAGTGTCACATTCCACCACTTCAAACGGTTCACAGGTGGGGTCTGCGCAGCGTTTATAGTCGCCTGAAATGACCCATACTTCATCTTTGTATTCGACTCGAATCTGGGCTGAACCGAGTACATGACCTGCTGAGTGAAATGAAACCCAGGTATTGCCGAATTTGATTTTTTCGCCATACTGAGTTGGCGTCAGGTTAATATCTTTGCCCAGACGTTTGCGTAAGATGCCTTCTGAGCTGTGAATAGCATAGTAATGGTCTGAACCGGAACGAGCATGGTCTGAATGGCCATGGGTAATCAGTGCTGTTTCTACTGAACGCCAGGGATCTACATAAAAGCGACCTGGTTCACAATACAATCCCTCTGGGCGAATGGTGATTAAACCCATAGTTACCGATATTTGTAGCTGCCCAGTTTCTCACTTTATGGGTACAAACTGGACAAATCAAGTGGTCTGTTGCCCGGGTTGTATGAAAGATATAGATAGATTTAATCGATTTTATTTAGCAACCTAAGGCAATATCTAGATAGATTGTGTCCATAGGCGAAACTATAGGTTTAAAGACTTTCCTTAGAGTTTTCGCTGGGATACGGTTTTTGCATCATCCAATTCTTAGGGGCTCTATGGCTGAGAGCAATCCCAATCGACTTAAACTTTCCCAACTACGGGCACTGGTGGCTATTGCTAAGACCGGTACCTTTAGTGATGCAGCATTGCAGTTAGAACTGTCGCAATCGGCGGTGAGCCATGCGATCGCAACCCTAGAAACTGAACTCGGCGTCATTCTCTTAAATCGAGGTCGCCAAGGGGCTGTACTCACCCCTGTGGGGGAAGCTATCACCATGGAAGCTCAGCACGTACTTGAACGATTATCCAAGATTTGTCAGCAGGCTCAGCTGGCTAAAGGTCTACAATCTGGCCAGGTGCGCCTGGGTGGTTTTCGCAGTGTGGCCACCCACATTTTGCCAGCGGTCATTGAACGTTTTCGACAGCAGTATCCTGGCATTAGCGTCACCATTGATGAATTCAGCCACTATCACCATGTGGAGGATTATCTGCGCCAGGGCCGCATCGATATTGGTTTTACCTACCTGCCCACCAGTGCAGACTTTGAAGCTTGGGAGCTGCTGCGGGATGAATACGTCGTATTATTACCGCCTGCTGCAAAACCCAGAGATGCCCAGCTGACTTGGGAGCAATTATTCAGCTATTCCTTGATTCAGACACCGCCCGGCGATGGCTGCCGCTATAACATCGAGCAATATTTGAAACGGCACAATCAATCCGTTGAGTTTGCTTATGATTTGCGAGAAGATTCCACCATTGTGAGTATGGTGCGTCGGGGGTTGGGGGCAACCATTATGGCTAAATTAGCAGCTGAGCCGATTCCGGATGACATTACAGTTGCCCAGCTACCAGAACCGTTTGAGCGGGTGATTGGGGTAGTGACTTTGGTTGACGCGCTGCAGCCACCTTCCGTATTTGCCTTTTTGGATATGATCAAGGCGGTCTGGGGGGGTAAACCAAGTGCGCCTAAAGCCGCTTAGCATCAGAACAGCTTCTAGTTGGCGACCATTGTTGCTGCCCGGCAGGTAAAACTTAAAATTCGACACTTAAAACTCAAAATTTAAAACTCATCACCGACAATAGATGGGTAGCCAGCCTATCTAAATGTTCAGTGGTTCCTTTAAGTGACAATAATCCAACCCGTTCAACTCCCTATGTGGTATATGGGTTGATCGTTCTCAATGTCTTGATTTTTGTATATGAGCTATCTCTCCAGGGGATGGGAGACGATGCACTGAATCGGTTTTTTAATGTGTGGGCAATTGTCCCGGCTGAACTTACGGATAGTTTTAGGGGAGAGGCAATCAATCCAATTGGTGAATGGGTGACCTTGATTAGCTCTCAGTTTCTCCATGGTGGCTTTGCCCACCTAGGGGGTAACATGCTTTATCTTTGGATTTTTGGCAATAACATTGAAGACCAGCTGGGCCATGGTCGGTTTATTGTCTTTTATTTAGCCTGTGGGGCGCTGGCTGGATTGGCTCAGTGGATCTTTGCCCTAGAGTCTGTTGTGCCAACGTTGGGGGCAAGTGGTGCGATCGCAGGTGTAATGGGAGCCTATATCATCCGCTTTCCCAAAGCCCAAATTCTGACACTATTGCCTTTGTTTTTTATATTTACAACCGTTCGGCTTCCTGCTGTCTTTTTTCTGGGTTGGTGGTTTATACAGCAAGCATTTTATGGAGTTGCCAGTTTGGGAGCCAACGCCGATATGGGAGCAGGCGGTATTGCCTATTGGGCCCATGCAGGTGGATTTGTCTTTGGCGTAGTTCTCGGTCCGCTCCTCGGTCTGTTTCCCAAAGGACGCGGTCCCTTCAACCAAGAACGTCGTCGTTAAAGCGCGAACTTCAGATGATAGATGATACGCCCCCGGCTACAGTGCCGGTAGCCCAAAGTTAGGTAGTTCCAAACTATCCTGAGGTTGCTCTAAAATCGGTTCATCCGACGTCGCTGGCCCTACCTGAAAGGAATAATCCGCCCCAAATGTTTCCGGTCTGCTAAACCCTTCGTAGGTTGTCGTCTCCCCCTGATTCAAAATCGTCAGCGTGTAGGGCACTGTCAAGCTTGCATACGCATTATTAGCAGCCGTAACATCAGTGCTAGCTAAGCTTTCTAAGCTACAGGGAATTGCCAGAGTAACGTAAGCCACATACTGGCCATCGGGGGCTGCTCCCATTGGCCAAAAAATATTCTCGACAGGGGAAAAATTCTGAGTCTGACAAAACCCATTGGCATCCACATCCAGTTGTCCACCCGAAGGTGATGTAGGTGAACCAAAATCAACAATGTCACCGGCTGGATCGATCACGATTAGATCCAAATCGTCGCTAGTGTTCCAACGCAGCGTTACCTGAACATCACCAGTTTGCAATGTCGGCTCCACAGTGCTTTCATCAGGCACGACACAGAGAAGACCTAGATCATAAACTGCACCATCCTCAGCTTCGATATAGCAACCACTATGAGGGGTTTGAGCCACAACCCTGAGGGGCTGTCCCAACCACAGACTAATGCCTAAAATGAGGGGCGTTACTCCTACTCTCATACAGTCGATATATTGCATAACATGTTGCACTATTAATTTTTCCGACATGGAGATTGTCACGATTTTAGTGCTTGTCTAAAAACTCATCCAACGTAGCGAGCAGAGTATAGCAATTTCCATATGTACGCTAGACAGAAACTAAGAGGATGTGTTATCCATGAGCACATTCATCCATCGCGCCAGCGTTTCGGTTCCCCATGAACTCTATTCTTGCTATCCTCTCATTGATCATTATTGGCTATTCGGTTGGCTCTGTCAGGGTTGTCAAAGAAGGCAATGCAGCTTTGATAGAGCGATTGGGACGGTATCGTTCCACTTTAGAACCAGGTGTAAATTTCATTGTGCCGCTGTTAGATTCTTTGGTGATTGAGGATACGCTGCGGGAGCAAATTTTAGATATTGAGCCGAGGAGTGCGACCACTCGCGACAACGTCAACGTTGAAATCGATGCAGTTATTTACTGGCGTATTCTAGACCTTGAAAAAACTTACTATGCGATTGAAGACGTCGAAACTGCAATTCAAGAATTAGTTGTCACAACACTGCGCTCTGAAATCGGTAAGATGGACCTCCAGGAGACTTTCTCTTCAAGGGAAGCCATTAACAAAGCTCTGCTCGATGTGCTGGATGAGGCGACCGAACCTTGGGGTGTAAAGGTAAATCGTGTCGAAGTTCAAGAGATTAAAATTCCATCTGAAGTAGAAGAATCAATGCGGCTAGAGCAGGCAGCCGAGATTGCCAAACGCGCAGCTATCACTAAAGCTGAGGGACAGAAAGAAGCAGCCATTCTTGAAGCAGAAGGTAATGTCCAGTCGATGCGTCTGATTGCCCAAGCATTTGATGGTCAGTTAAGCCAGGGCGATATTTTGAAATTTTTGATTGCTCAGCGTTATGTCGATGCTAACCAAAAGCTGGGCGAGAGCGATAACTCCAAGGTTGTCTTTATGGATCCTCGGGCATTGACTGAAGGCTTAGTCGATCTGATTAACGAAAATCCCGAAGCTCACAACTAAAAAGCCAGAATTAGGATGGCAGACTAACCAGTCATTTTAAGGCCAACTGTGTTGACCCAAAAAGTGACTGATGGCATTGTGCTGTTAGTCAGCCTAAATCTTCTAATATGGAGGTTCCGAGTTATTGCTCCGGAGCTGTTTTCCACTGTCTTTACCCATGGTTTCTACCCTCGATGATGCCATCGTCACCCAATCTCAGCGGCCTCTGTTGGGCATGAATCAATCCGAATTGACTGCTTGGGTGCAGGCTCAGGGGCAGCCAGCTTACCGGGGTAAGCAACTGCATCAGTGGGTATACGACAAAGGTGTACGTTCTCTAGCTGATATTACGGTTTTTCCAAAAAACTGGCGTCAAGCCATGGAGAAGGTCTCCATTGGGCGTTCTGTAATTCATTACCGATCCGTTGCTGCTGACGAGACGGTTAAGTTTTTGTTGCGCTTAGACGATGGACAGATTATTGAAACCGTGGGTATGCCTACCGAGAAACGTCTGACGGTATGTGTGTCATCCCAGGTGGGGTGTCCCATGGCTTGTGATTTTTGCGCCACCGGTAAAGGGGGACTCGTTCGCAATTTGGCTACCCATGAAATTGTTGATCAGGTGTTGACGGTACAAGCAGCCTTTGAACAACGGGTCAGCAATATTGTCTTTATGGGCATGGGAGAACCCCTAATCAATGCTCAAAATGTGGTGGCAGCTGTAAAATGTCTCAACCATGATATTGGTATTGGTCAGCGCAGTATCACCATCTCTACCGTAGGCATTCCAGGTCAAATTCGTCGATTAGCCAAGCATCAGTTACAAGTAACGTTGGCTGTTAGTCTCCATGGGTCGAATCAATCCCTACGAACCCAGCTAATTCCCAGCGCGCAACAGTATCAACTCACTGATTTACTCGATGAGTGTCGTGAATATGTGGCTGTGACTGGTCGTCGCGTCACATTTGAATACATTTTGCTAGCAGGGTTAAATGATTCTGAGGTACATGCAGCTGAGCTAGCTCAGCTACTGCGCGGTTTTCAGAGCCATGTGAACTTGATTCCCTACAATCCCATTAGTGAGGTAGATTACCAGCGACCTTCACGTAAACGGGTTAACCAATTCACTAATAGTTTGAAGGCATCGGGAATTGCTGTGAGTGTACGCTATTCGAGAGGTTTGGAAAAGGATGCCGCCTGTGGGCAATTGCGAGCATCCAAGATCGAACCTTAGCTAATGGTCAAGAAAACATACATTTCAGTGTCTCAAGTTAGGGTTTCAAAACCTTTATAGTCCAGGTCAATTAACCATCGCTGCTGCAATACCCGGGGCATAAGCCTCAATGACTTTGCCAGATCTCTGGCAAACAATCATCAAATAATCGCAGCCTGAACATTGTGTACGAGTCAATTGCTGCTCGTTCAAATAATGTCGTTCGGCGGGCTTACCACAGTTGGGGCAGTGAATAGTTTGAATCACAGTATTCATAAAAGTTTATTAGGAGGACAAGCAGGTCTTAATTATGACAAGTCCTCATGGGCGCGACAATGTGTCAAAAGTTACAGTAACAGCGGGGATCGCCCTTTTATAAGGCGATCCCCGCTGTCGCCAGAGCCTTATCCCAACCCATTTATAGGCACTTTTAGTGATAGATAACGTAGCAAAAGTGTTGAGAATTTAAAAAATAAAAGTTATTAATCTTGTAAAGAATCTGTTTAGACGTGACAGTATCCAGAGAATCAATCTAAAGATTTACTTTAGATTGATTGGCAATAATTGATAATCTTCAGCGTATTTACCTATATCAAGACTTTTCATTTTTAAAAGATTATTCTCTATAAAAAATTATTGTTATTTGTTCAGATCAGTAGAATCCACTAATGGTGTTGATAAAAATCGAACTAAGCTTCTCAACCTGGCAAAAAGCTGCCGCTGATACGTTTTATGACTCGATTAGCTAGATCGGCATAGCGAATTTCACCGGCGAGCAGTTGACCTAAGCGTTTAGTCGCCGTTGGTCGTTTGATGCCAACCCGATACCCGATTTTTTGCATGCGGAAAAAAACGCTGGCAATGCGTTGGCTCCACTGAATATCATTACCCCAGATACTATGAATGGTCTGACTGTAGTTTGCGAGGGCTTGGTCATCTCCATTCAGGGCATTGTCAATCGCAGTAGCTGCTTGAATGCCGCTAAAAATAGCAGGTCGAATGCCTTCAGCAGTCATTGGATCGACCAGGGCCGCAGCTTCACCTACCAGCAGTGCTTGTTGAGTATGGAGCGGACGATTACCACTCCAAAGCTTAAGACCGTGCGAGTAGAGGGTGCCTGCTTCAGCATCGCCACCCAATGCTTGGGCGTAGGTTGCTAAAGACTGTTCTGGGTGTTTGAGGTTTCCTCCCAAAAAGCGAACCGCTCCTAAAGACTGTCTTTGGGATTTTGGAAAATTCCAAAGACAGCCCTGTTTAACTAAGCCAAACTCAAATGACATGGTGGGGCTAGCTACTGGTTCAGATAAATCAATCTCCAAGACGTATCCCTGGCGCACTTTTTCGGATTTAAATCCTAGCCATTTAGCCATTGGACCATCAGCACCGTCTGCAGCTATTAGATAGTGGGCCACAAACGAACCATGTTCTGTGTTAACCGTCCAAGTTTGATCTTGAAACTTTATGCTTAAAGCCGATGTACCGTCTTTAACGGTGACACCTAGCCTGGTTGCCTGCTCAACCAGATACTGATCAAAAATATCTCGACGGACGATCCACATGGGTTCGTCAGTTTCAAGTTCTGCCTCAATGGGATCGTCCAGTTGCCAGGTGTAGCTAATACGACGCAACTTTTGATCAATAGCAGGGGTAATATCAAAGTCTAGCCAACTAGCGATGCTAGGGGCTACGGCCCCTGTACAAGGCTTGTAGCGAGGTAGTGTATGCTTCTCAAGCAGTAATACAGACCGCCCCCGTTTAGCCAGTTGATATGCAGTAGTACTCCCTGCAGGGCCGGCACCTACAACGATACAGTCAAACATTATGCACTCCTGATATGATGACCCGCTTTCTATGGCGTTGCTAGTGGGCTCAGCTAGTCTGGCGCAAATGCATCCACTGCCTGGAGTTGCTCAGAGCCAACTTTACCAAATGACAACAACGCCCCTTATTTTAAGGGGCTGCGGTCATCAAAGATTGGTGGAGTGAAATAGGATTTTTTAGATAACAAACTTACTGAGGGCGATTAGACCTTCATGATTTCCTTTTCTTTGTCTTCTAATGCCTGATCGATATTCTTGATGTACTGATCGGTCAGCTGTTGTACTTGATCTTGTAAGTCGCGAGCTTCGTCTTCAGACAGGTCACCGCTCTTTTCCTGCTTTTTGGCAAAGTCCATCCCATCCCGTCGGATGTTACGAATGGCTACCCGTCCTTCTTCAGCATACTTACCAGCTTGTTTAACAAATTCCTTACGACGCTCGGTTGTCAACGGTGGAATATTTAACCGGATGACTGAACCATCGTTATTTGGAACTAAACCAACATCAGATAGGGAAATAGCCTTCTCAATTTGGCTAAGAATACTGGCATCATAGGGTTGAATCATCAGCGTACTAGGGTCGGGGGTGCTGATGTTAGCCATTGACTTTAGCGGTGTAGGACTACCGTAATATTCAACAGAAATACGGTCTAGCAAAGACGCATTGGCGCGTCCAGTACGAATCGTGTTGAAAGAACGTTTAGTTGCTTCGACCGCTTTCTGCATCGCGGATTCTACGTCATTAATATCAGCTAACTTCACAAGAGCCTCCCACAATCGTGCCAATCGGTTCCCCAGTCATGGCGCGTTGAATGTTGCCTGTAACAGCCAGGTTAAACACCATGATGGGGATGTTGTTATCTTTACACAGTGCAATGGCAGTACCATCCATCACTTTGAGATCTTTTGCCAGAACGTGGCTGTAGGTCAAGCTAGTGTAGCGTTTCGCATTGGGATTAGTTGTGGGGTCAGAATCATAAACGCCATCTACTTTGGTCGCTTTGAGGAGGACCTCAGCACTGATTTCAGCGGCGCGGAGAGCAGCGGTAGTATCAGTTGTGAAGAAAGGATTACCAGAACCAGCACCAAAAATGACCACTCGATTTTTCTCAAGGTGACGAATGGCCCGTCGTCGGATGTAGGGCTCGGCCATTTCCTGCATGGAAATTGCAGTTTGAACCCGCGTGGGTACATCAATTCGCTCCAGGGCATCCTGCAGGGTCATGGCGTTCATAACAGTTGCTAGCATGCCGATGTAGTCAGCGGTGGCTCGATCCATGCCAGAGGCAGCTCCTTTGACCCCTCGAAATATATTGCCGCCGCCAACGACAATAGCAATTTGAACTCCTTGTTCGACGGTGGCCGCAATTTCCTGGGCAATGGCATCTACTATCGTTGGATCAATGCCGTAGGCCAGGTTGCCCATCAAGGCTTCGCCGCTAAGTTTTAGTAGTACTCGCTTGTAGGTATTGCCCATGCGGTGGCTTGTGACTGAATTTCCCCATCAAGATAGCAGTCTGAGGTTGATTGGGAAACCGCAATTAGTAAGGATCTAGTGTAGGCTTTACAATCGCGTTGAGGAATTACGCAAATCACGCATGGGGCAATTGGAGACTGGGTTCGCAGTTTATGGCTGGCAAGTGGGTATCGTGTTGGCCTGGTTGTTGGTGATCGGGGGGGCTTCGGAAGGAGCGCGACGGCTAGGATGTGGTTCAGAAATCACTCGCAAGATAGTTCATATTGGTGCAGGGCATGTGATTTTGTTGGCTTGGTGGTTCATGTTGCCTGCTTGGATGGGGGTGGTCGCTGCGATGATCTTTGCTGGGGTGGCGTTAGTGTCTTATCGGTGGCCAATTTTGCCTGGAATTAATAGTGTGGGTCGTCGCAGCTGGGGCACTTTTTTTTATGCGGTCAGTATTGGTGTACTGATGGGTTGGTGTTGGCCTCGGGGATATCCGTATGTGGGGGTAATTGGGATTTTGATTATGTGCTGGGGGGATGGTTTGGCGGCTTTGGTGGGGCAGCGTTGGGGTCGCCATGGTTATGAGGTTTTAGGTGAAAAGAAAAGCTTGGAAGGTAGCCTGACTATGGCGATCGCAAGTGCTCTGGTTGTATTTGCAGTGTTGGGTGGGCTGCAGGGGATAACCTGGTCACTGGTAGTAACGGCCTTGGGGGTTGCGATCGCATCTACCTGTCTAGAAGCCGTTTCTAAATATGGTGTCGATAACTTAACAGTGCCAATTGGAGCTGCCGTCGTAGCCTTAGGGCTCACTCAGCTACTGGGCTAGCCGCTGAGTTGCAGAGTCAACCCACTACCTCAACAAAAAGTCATAGAAAAAAGTCATAGAACGCGCTCCCCTCAAAGCAAACAACAACATAGGATAGGCTCCCGTTTAGCTGGGAGTGGGCAAGGCAGCATGTTCAGTGCGGTATGTCGTCATCTTTAAACCACCCTCTAGTAGTTTTTCTGCAATCACAAATAACCTTTAAATTGCCCACAGAAAGAAAAGAATAAACAAATGACCTGAGCCGCAGTCCTAAACAAAAACTGATGCTAGAGTTTAGGCAAGAAAAGCCTTAAAGTTTGAGAGGCAGTTTTGCCTACTGTTGTTTGCCCTGTAGTTGGTTAGAATTTTTACCTATGGTGCGATACCGGAAGATTTGAGATTAAGTGTGCATCCGGGGTCAGACCCCGCAGTTGACCTTTTAATTTTTACTGCTGTCCAACCAAACGGGTACTAATTATTGTGTTTATGTTTAAGCGAAAGCCAGCAACTAGTTTTACTTATCTCAGTCGAACCTGTGAGCTAGAAGGAAATGTTCATGCTGAAGGTAAATTAGTCATTGACGGTATTATTCACGGCATTGTTGATATACAGGGAGACCTGGAAATTTCTAAGACTGGACTGGTGGAAGGCCAGGAAGTTCGCGCTCAAAATATTTCGATTGAAGGGGTGCTCAAAGCCCGCGTATATGCAGAAGGGAAGCTGACATTAAGCAGCACAGCCCGCTTAGAAGGAGATGTTGTTGCAGGCTCTCTAGAGATTGAACCGGGTGCTTATTACACCGGCTATATAGAGACGCGTGAATCTAAAACATTGCCACCATCACGAGATTTGCCAGAGCTATATGGTGCTGCTGAAACGACTGAGAGCCGCACATCTGCCTAGGGTTGCATTGCACCGGTCCCTGTTGGCAGGATAAACATAGAGGCCTCAGTCAATCTAGAGACTGCAGCATCTAGTGTGCCAAACGCCTAACATCCTGGTGAAGCACCTGTAGCTGTCTTAGATATTGGGCTGCTGCTCCCAAATTTCCGGTCTTTGCCATGGTTTCAAGCTGGGCAGCTACGCTGGACATAGCTACTGCGCCTACATTGGCACTGGCTCCTTTGATATAGTGAGCCACTTCTTGTACAGCGCTCTGATTGTCTGTGTTGATTGCCGTTGCTAGCTGTTGAAGGCTGTTTTCAGTGTCTCCAACAAACATCTGCAATAGCTCTTTTTCAAACACTTTATCACCACCGGCAAGTTGTTCTAGTTGTTCTTGATCAAAGTTTTGAGCCATAGCTTGTTATCACGTTGTGTAAAAGACAAATATTAAAGGAGGTGCCCAACCCAGTAGCTTGTTAACGGCCAATTTGGGGTCTAGTGAACTGATGGCTAGCTGTCTTTCATAAACCAGCTCAACATGATCATGCCAAAACCGAGCCAAAGCCATAGGGGCGTTCCCGAAAGTCCAGGCAGCAGGTGGGGCAGACTGTCGATTATCCCACATAGCCATAAGCTAATTGACAATATTACTAGAGCAGCTATGAACGACATTGGTACACCTTAGATCATGATCTAAGTCTATAAAATCGTGTGGAATTGTTGTGATTTTCTGTCTCTCAGACAACTTCTGTTAAATTTTTGTCATATTCGTACACCTCGGTTCATAGCTCTTCGCTATACATACTGAATGCATAAGGAGGTCTTAGTGTGACAAAAACGATGCCTGGAGATTCAGCTCGGTTCTACTATTTTGCCTACGGATCGTGTATGTGCCCAGTCGACCTGAAACGGTCTTTGCATGAAAATACCCATCCCTATGTCATTGGACCAGCGCAGCTAAAAGGCTACCGTCTAGGCTTTTTTCGATATTCTCACCGTCGTCAGTGCGGCGTGCTTGATATTGTCCGTTCCTCTACGGCAACGGTTTATGGTGTCCTTTACGAATTACCCTGGCATCTGAGTGTCCTGCTCGATCGCCGTGAAGAGGGCTATGTGCACCATGCAGTCACTATCCAATGTCAGGGCCAGCGATTTCCCAACACCCGCACCTATACCGTCTTAGATAAGCTCAGCCGCGAACATGCTCCCAGTGACTGGTATTTTGATGTGGTCATGCGAGGGGCGCTCACCTGTAATCTGCCAGAAGCTTACTGCTGGCAGTTGTTTAATCATATGCATAGCCTCCAGCGCCAACAGCAATTAGCCGCCTAGTGAGCGTTGGGGAACGTCCTTCGCTACTATTAAACATGCTGCGGAGAAGTCGTGCATGTCTACTGAAGTTTCTGGTGCTAGCTATCGATCTGAAGTGCGGCAGGTGCTGCTCATCACCTTATTTCTTAACCTGCTGGTGATGGTGCTCAAAGTCTGTGTTGGCTTTTGGACAGGCTCATTAAGTCTACTGGCCGATGCGCTCCACAGTGTGACTGATAGTGCCAACAACATTTTGGGATTAGTCACTAATCATCTGGCCTCTCCAGAACCCGATCGAGAGCATCCCTATGGTCACCAGAAGTATGAAGCGATCGGGGCTTTGGGTGTTGCTGCTTTTTTAGGTATTGCCTGTTTTGAAATTTTAACGGGAGCCTTTGAGCGATTGTTGGCGGGGGCAACTCCCATCACCCTGACGCCGCCAGCTCTATGGATCATGCTAGTGGTGTTAGGGATTAATATTCTGGTGGCTTTTTATGAGCGGCGGGTGGGGATACGTCTGGGGAGTAAGCTGCTGATTGCAGATGCCCATCATACGATGAGTGATATTTGGATCACGATTGTGGTCATTGCTGGTTTGATTGGCGTTTGGCGCGGTCTGGACTGGCTAGATATTGTTATGGCTCTACCTGTGGCAATTCTTGTATTGCACAGTGGCTGGGTTGTTCTATCGGCCAATTTACCCTGGTTGGTGGATGAAATGGCGATTGCTCCAGAAGCCATCCATCGAGAGGTGATGCAAGTGTCAGGTGTGCTCAACTGCCATAGCATCGCATCGCGGGGCTTATTGGGTCGCCAGGTGTTTATTGATATGCATCTGATTGTGGAACCTGAGGATGTGGTCAGTGCCCATGATATTACTGAAGTTGTAGAACAGCGGTTGGAACAAGCCTTTGGTCCAATTCGGGTGACAATTCATGTAGAACCGCCTAACTACCGAGAGGAGCATATTAGCTACCGGTGATGTTTATCCTTTTATGCCAATGAACCTACCAACATGGATTACGGTGTCACGACTGGTGGCAATTCCAGTGGTATTTGGTTTACTGGCTAATCCTTCAGTTAATCATCGCTGGTGGGCTATGGCTGTATTTCTGTTGGCAGCCTGTACTGATTGGCTGGATGGGTATTTGGCTCGACGGCTCAATCAGGTGACTGATTTGGGAAAATTTTTAGATCCGCTGGTGGATAAATTGCTTGTATTAGCACCGTTGCTGATGTTGGTGCAGCTCGGGTCAGTACCTGCCTGGGGGGTATTTTTGATTTTGGCAAGGGAGCTAACGATTGCTGGTTGGCGGGTGAGTCAGTCTACGATTGTGGGGGCAAATCTTTGGGGGAAAGTCAAAACTGTGGTGCAGATTGGCGCGATCTCATTGCTCATTTCTCCCTTAGCCCAAACCTATCCTTTCGTTGCCCAAGGATTATTCTGGCTGGCCGTATTACTGACCTGGTGGTCGGGGCTGATCTATCTAACTGCAAATCTAGCGTAAACACCTTAATCAATGACTACTGCCAATAGCGAAAACAATAACGAAACCCAGGTTGAAGAGACTCAGGCAGTCACTGCCTGGCATGTTGTCCAGCAGCCCGAGGGGCATTGTGAAATCTACAGTCAGGCTGAACTTACCCAAACAACGGCCCATCCAAAAACATGGGGACCTTTTGATAGCCGAGCAGAGGCTATTGCTAAACGGGTAGGGCTGATTCGAGCAGGTAAATGCCTACCTAAATAATTGACTTATCCCAAAACTGGCTTAGTCAGCCACAACACCCCTGACACTGGCGGCTTCACGCTGACCGCGAATCATATCATTCAGTACTTCAATTGCCTTAGCGTATTGGGGGTCTTCTTCAGTCCCAATGCGCTCGCGATCCTCACCTAAGTACTCTCGCTCTTCATCGGTGAGTTCCACAATAAAGTCGGGTTCAATGCCAAGGGTATTAATATCTCGACCGCTAGGCGTTAGGTATTTAGCAATTGTGACCGCAATACCTGAACCATCACCTAGTCCTCTAACTGACTGCACCAATCCTTTTCCAAAGGTCTTAGTTCCTACTAAGACAGCCCGATTATTATCCTGTAGTGCACCAGACAGGATTTCACTGGCACTAGCAGAACCACCGTCGACTAGCACAACCAGGGGCTTGTCGGTTAAGGCGCGATCGCTAGCGACATTTTCATCGACAGTGCCCTCGCGATTGACCGTTGACACAATTGTGCCGTCGCTAAGCCACATCCGGGAAATATCGATACTGGAATAAAGCAGTCCGCCAGGGTTGGAGCGTAAATCCAGAACGTAGCCAGTGACATCCCGTAGCTCTAGCTCTTGAATAGCCTCACGCATCTCCGTTGCCGCGTTGGCACTAAACTGGGTCAAACGAATGTAACCCACACCCCCCTCCTTTTCAGGATGGTAGGCATAGCGTACGGGATGAATCTCAATACGAGCCCGAGTTAGATCAAAGTTGATTTCTTCATCGTTACGACGTATGGTCAGCGTCACCTCCGAGTTCACCGGACCTCGAATCAAATTGACCGCATCGCTGAGGTCCATTCCCTCAGTAGACTCACCGTTAATACCTATAATCACATCCCCGGAGCGAATTCCCGCCTCAAATGCCGGCGTATCCTCAATTGGGGACACGACAACGATATCTTCCGTTTCCTCATCCTGGGAGATTTGAATACCGACACCTGTCAGCTCCCCTGACGTGTCGATCTGCATATTACGAAACTCCTGGGGGTCCATAAAGCGAGTGTAAGGATCATCCAAAGAATCCAACATCTCGCGGATCGCGTCGTAAGCTGCCGTGCTATCGGTATAGTCACGATTTAGATAGCTAGTGCGGATAGCCTGCCAATCTTGATCGTTGAACGTATCGTCAACATATTCATGATCGATCAGCTGCCAAACCTCATCAATTACCTCTTTAGGGCTTTCTCTGAAGAAGGCTTGGCTCTGTGACCAGTGAATACTTGTCCCTGCAACGACAACGGCCATACTCGATAGGGCTGCTGCACCCAAAAATAGGCCTTGCTTCTTGCTTGCCATAAAAAGAGATCCAGAACAATGAGACGATACGAACTTAACCAGATGTATAAATTTTCAGCTCACACCCTTACAAATATATAAGCTTTGTTCAATTGGTGCAGAAGCCTCACAAATCCTCACACACACTTATTCATTTCATGCAGATTAGCAACTCCACAGGGTAATTGGCTAGTGAATTTAAGATCGGTATCTAACTAGCCGAGCAGACTAGCGGTAATCATAAATGCTCATTCAAGTCACCCTGAGCGATTTTCATAGGCTAACAAATCGAAATGAAATTTAGATGAGGACTCCCTTTGATAGGACTTAGTCCCGCAAAAACTAGCGTTTACACGCCCCACAAGCCCATGGTTTTTGCGGGTAACACTGTCCTTTTGAAAGGGGGTTAGTTTTCTGGCTCAACCCAACGGCCATCGGCCTTGATTAAATTAATCAATTCCTCTACGCCGCTATCCTCAGGCACCCGTTTAATTTCTTCCCGCCCCCGGTATAAGGAAATATATCCGGGCGTTTTACCGACATAGCCATAGTCAGCATCTGCCATTTCCCCAGGACCATTCACAATACAACCCATAACCGCAATATCTAATCCTGTGAGGTGATTAGTCGCTGCTCGTACCTTATGCAACACTTCCTCTAAATTGAACAATGTGCGGCCACAGGATGGACAAGCCACATATTCCACCATGGTTTTGCGTAGCCCCAGTGCCTGCAAAATGCTGTAACAAACTGGAATTTCTTTTTCAGGGGCTTCCGTCAGAGAGACGCGAATGGTATCACCAATTCCTTCTGCCAGGAGAGTACCGATACCGGCGGTGGACTTAATGCGACCGTATTCTCCATCGCCAGCTTCAGTTACACCTAGATGGAGTGGATAGCTCATACCTAGCTGATCCATGCGCTGAGCCATCAAGCGATAGGCTGCCAGCATCACAGGCACCCGCGATGCTTTTAAGGAAATAACCAGGTTATAAAAATTGAGGGATTCACAGATGCGGATAAACTCCAGGGCTGATTCCACCATGCCCTCAGGAGTATCGCCATAGGTAAACAACATGCGTTCTGCCAGGGAACCGTGGTTAACGCCGATACGCATAGATTTATTTTGGTCCCGCAACGAAACCACAAGCGGCTCCAGGGTTTCTCTAATTTTTCCGCCGATGGCATCAAACTCTGTCTGGGTGTATTCGGTACGGCTATCACTCGGTTTTTCAAATACATAAAGACCGGGATTGATGCGTACGTTATCTACATGCTTAGCCACTTCCAGAGCTATTTTCATGCCGTTGTGATGGACGTCAGCGACTAAGGGGACTGCCTGATAGGTCGCTAATAGGTTTTCCTTGATAGTGGCGAGTGCCCTAGCATGGGCCATACTCGGCACGGTCACTCGCACAATTTCACAACCAATTTCGTGCAGGCGGCGAATGGCAGCGACAGAGCCATCGATATCCAACGTGTCCTCATTGATCATCGACTGGACGACCACCGGAGCCCCACCCCCAATCATGACGTTGCCGACGGGTACTGGACGAGTTTTACGACGAACTATTTTGGTGTCGATCAGTTCGTCTACACCAGTGTTGAAAGAAGGAGGCGTTAGGGTTTGCATACGTCGTGAAGCGAATTTTACGTCTATATACCTATTCTATTTTGCTAGGGTCTCACAAAGTGCAATTGGTTACTGGCAGTCTGGACAACATTAAACACATAGAATTTCGGGTTTATCTGCCCCCAGCTAGCTAAGCTTGGCGGTGCATTCTAAAATTAAGCGCTGGTTGATTAGAGAAAAGGGTTGGATGTCTAAGGTGCGACGAAAGCATTGAATGGCATCCAGGTAGTTGCCAACGGATGCGTGGCATAATCCCAGGCCGTGGAGGGCACCAAAGTGATGGGGAATTAGCTCAATGGTTTTTTCACAGTCTTGGATAGCGTCCGTATAGTGACCCAGCATGTAATAAAGCACCGCCCGGCGATTCCAGGCTTCTGCAAAATCAGGTTGACTCAGAATCAGTTCATCCAGGATGGATTTGGCCTCCTCGGTTCGCTCCGCTTCAACTAAGGTCTGGCTCTCAATCAAACGTTTGGCTCCTTGGATACCCTTTTGGTGAAACCACATGTGCCAGAATTCGCCTGTTGCTTGATTGCGTATGGTTTCATCTGGATCTTTCAATGCCTGTAACAGGCGCTCAATGTAGGCAGAATCCATCGGTCAGACAAATCGATCGGGCGAATTGGGTTGAAATAGTCCAGGCTGTAATCCTAAAAACTGGGGAAGATACGGCTGAGCCCAAATAAATACGGAAAGCACTAGTCAGGCGATGAATAAGTCTAGGGGGAGCAATAGAGAGTGGTATACCCCACTGGGGAATGCTAAAGCAAATGCTATTGCTGATTTTTGAGAGTTGCTTATCTGTAGATTTAGCTACTAATAGGCATTTTACAGATTGAAGCAGACTCAACAGCAATAACTAATCAGTGGGCAGTGTAAACGTTATAGCCCATACTCCACTTACAAAGGATCGGTATCTTGGTGTCCACGGTAATTCAGGTGCGCCCTCAGCAGTTTGTAAAGACCGCTGCACTTGAGCAGATCATGCAGCGGGCGCTGCGATATCTGCGATCTGGCTATTCTGTCCATTTGGAAGGCCCGACAGGCGTTGGTAAAACTACGTTAGCGATGCATTTGGCTGATTGTCGAAAACATCCAATGGCGTTGGTGATCGGTGGTCATAACCTAACGATGTCTGGCCAGAAAGATTCCTGGCTAAGGCTGGCGTGTTGTCAAGGATGGACGCTGATCTACGACGAATTTAATCGGTCTCGACCTGAAATCAATACGGTTTTGTTGTCTGCTTTAGAGGAGCGGATTTTGGTACTGACTAGTGAGTACGGAGCGGAGTATGTGCCTGTGCATCCTGAGTTTCGAGTGATTTTCACCTCTAATTCTGAGGAATATTGCGGTACCTACAGCACGCAAAATGCTTTGTTTGATCGATTGGTTACTATTCGTCTACCAGAGCCTAACATTTTAGAGCGGCAGCAGCTTCTAATAGAATTAGCAGGTATTTCTGACCAGGCTGCTGCTTTAGTAATTAAAGTTGTACACCAATTCTTTCGTCAGGTAGCGCCTGAAGGACAATCTAGTTTACGTCCACAATTAATGATTGCTCAGGTGTGTCAGCGTGAGGGCATTCATATTTCAGCCAATGATGCGGATTTTCGACAAGTGTGTCGTGATATTTTGCTGGCTCGCTCCTATCAGTCGACAACGGATTCTAATCAAGTGTTATGGGAAGTGTTTAATCAGCTAGCCAAACCGATGCCAATGATTGAGTCAGTCGCGTCTCGCTTATCGCTGGAGCGGGTGGGATATTAGCTCTGTTTGGCTTCCTAAGCGGGCACCTCAATTTCCTGACTTCCTGCCAACCCAAAGGCTGCATGGACCGCTTTCAGCGCGTCAATACCGTTATCTTCTGCCACAACACAACTAATTTTTATTTCTGAAGTGGCAATCATTTGAATATTGATGTTGCTATCGGCCAACGCTTGAAACATTTTGGCGGCTGTGCCGGGTTCAGTAATCATACCGATGCCTACCGCGCTGACTTTAGCAATGGCTTTGTCCAGGACAAGTTCGCTACTGCCAAACTCCGTAGCCAGGGATTGCAGCACATCGCTGGCCATGTCAGCGTCCGCTTGGGCTACGGTAAAAGCAATATCGCGGGTTTGAATACCGTTACGTTCCCGACAGCGTTGAGCCTGGATAATCATGTCGACGCTGATACCCCGATCGGCGAGTACCTGGAAAAGTTTGGCGGCCATACCAGGCTGGTCAGGGACATGACGTAGGGCCAAGCGGGCCTGATTGCGATCGAGGGCCACTCCGCGCACGGCTGGGCCGGTAACTGTGGTGGTGGTGTCTAAACGAGCGGGGGATTGGTTAAGGTCGAAAGCGTCACAGAGGGCCGCAATTGTGCGATCGCAATCTTCTGTTGCGATCGTGCAGCTCACCTTTACCTCTGAGGTGGCAATCATCTGAATATTAACCCCAGCTGCGGCCAGGGTAGAAAACATTTTAGCGGCTACTCCAGGACGACCGATCATTCCAGCCCCGGCGATACTGACCTTGGCAATTTGGGTATCCGTCACTAGGGCAACGGTGTCACCGTCGTCAGCGGCTCCCCGTAGCGAGGGCGTGAGCGATGATGCCAGGGTAGTGGCCTGGGGCAAAACATCTTTTTCAACCGTAAAGGCAATGTCGTTAAAATTCCCTTCGTTGATGGACTGAATAATCAAATCAACGTTGAGATCTTGTTGCGCAACTGTGCCAAAGAGCTGAGCTGCAATTCCAGGACGATCCGGCACCCTAAGCAACGCCACCTTAGCTTGATTCGTATCAAATTCAATGGCATCAACCGGATGCACCAATTCCAGCCCCTCCAAAGGGCGCGGTTGCCTGGAGGGTGCCGTTACTCGTGTACCGGGATCTTGGGTCCAGCTAGAACGCACTACCAAGGTAACGCCATAATTCCGGGCAATTTCCACTGCCCGTGGATGTAACACCTTGGCCCCCAGGCTGGCCAGTTCCAGCATTTCATCACAGGTGATATCGTTCATCAGCTGAGCTGATGGCACTAAACGGGGATCGGTGGTTAAAATGCCAGGTACATCGGTATAAATTTCGCAGGCATCGGCCTGGAGAGAAGCCGCAAGGGCGACAGCGGAGGTATCAGAACCGCCCCGCCCCAGGGTTGTAATTTCCAGGTCTGGGGCATCGCTAATCCCTTGAAACCCGGCCACTACCACCACTTGACCCTGATCCAAACAGCGTTGAACCCGTTTAGTCTCAATTCTCAAAATGCGAGCATGGCTATGGCGCGCCTCTGTAACGATGCCCACTTGAGCCCCAGTCATGGAGACAGCTGCCTGCCCCCGCTCCTGCAGCGCCATGGTCAATAGAGCGATGGAAACCTGTTCCCCAGTGGAGAGCAACATATCCATTTCCCGACGGCTAGGCTGGCTAGAAATTTCACCGGCAAGCTTGACCAAACTATCGGTGGTTTTGCCCATGGCGGAGACGACGACAACCACAGAGTTACCTGCTTGCACGGTCGCTTGTACACGTTCGGCAACAGTTTGAATGCGCTCAACACTTCCTACCGATGTACCGCCATACTTTTGGACAATTAAAGCCATAGTTCCGCTGTCCTTTATCAAGCCCGCAAAAAAGTTTTTTCTAGCAATTTTTCCTATGAGCAGCTTGTCTGGTTCAACTCATCAGAAATAGACGCTCTCAGTGCTGTTTTTCAACCTGGTTAACCAGATTACCAAGCAAAGCCCCATCCTAGACCCTAAAATCAGTCAATTTGCATGATACGTATTCTTGAGAAAAAGAAACTATAGGAGCAGATATGTAAATGCCATGACATATTACGAAACATACTAAGAAGCGAACACGTCAACCTATCTAGAAAAGTTTCTATGGCAACCTTTTCAGGCTTTTATCCTGCAAAAGGGAATGCTTCAGGATATACAAATCCCTGATGTGCATCCTGCTTAATGAATGAATTATGTAAACAAACTTTGAAGAAGAGTCGGGTTTACACACCTAATTTAGAGATCCACGATATAAGATTGTTAATCATACGTAATAGTTTTTAACGCTATGACAGCAGCCCTCACTGGTCAGGCTCCAACAGCCCAAAAGACAACAGCTCAGCAAAATTCCCTACATCATGTAGTGATTGTCGGTGGAGGCTTTGCGGGGCTTTACGCTGCTAAGTCTTTAGGCAAAGCCCCAGTCAGGGTAACGCTCATTGATAAGCGCAATTTCCACCTGTTCCAGCCGCTGCTGTATCAGGTTGCTACGGGAGGCTTATCCGCTGGTGATATTTCGTCGCCGCTACGTTCAGTTTTGAGTCGGCAGAAAAACGTCAAAGTGCTAATGGGTGAGGTCGTAGATATCGACCCAGATGCCCAGAAGGTGACCCTAAAGCGCAACGAAGTTATTAACTACGATAGTTTGATTTTGGCGACAGGCTCTAGCCATCACTATTTTGGTAATGATCACTGGGCTAACATTGCGCCGGGGATGAAGACCATTGAAGATGCCCTTGAAGTCCGCCGTCGTATTTTCCTGGCTTTTGAAGCCGCCGAGAAGGAAACTGATCCCGCGCGTCGCCAGGCGCTGCTGACTTTCTTAGTCGTTGGTGCAGGCCCGACTGGTGTCGAGTTGGCGGGAGCTTTAGCAGAACTGGCTTACGAAACCATCAAGGACGATTTCACAAATATTGACCCTCAGGAAACCAAGATTATTTTGTTAGAGGGTATGGATCGGGTGCTGCCACCTTACCCGACTGACCTGTCAGCTGCGGCTAAGGTGTCTTTAGAAAAACTGGGAGTTGAGGTCCGCACACAGTCCCTGGTGACCAATATTGACGGTGACACCGTTTCCATCAAGCACGATGGAGAAGTGGCTGACATGCAGGCTTGCACTGTCCTGTGGGCAGCTGGCATTAAAGCTTCTCCTTTGGGCAGAACCATTGCTGAGAAAACTGGCGCTGAAACTGACCGAATTGGTCGAGTCATGGTTGCCTCTGATCTGAGTGTGCCTAACTACCCCAACCTTTACATTGGTGGTGACTTGGCCCACTTTGCTCACCAGGATGATGATGGTAAGCCCTTACCGGGTACGGCGGCTGTTGCCATGGATATGGGTAGTTATCTGGCTAAAACAATTAAAGCCAAATTAGCTAAAAAGCCTGTGTCTGCCTTTAAATATAAGAGTAAGGGCAGCATGGCGGTGATTGGTCGGAATGAGGCTGTGGCTGACCTTAACTTTATGAAGTTATCTGGCTTCCCTGCCTGGTTTATCTGGATTTTTGTCCACATTTACTTCCTGATCGAGTTTGATAACAAGCTGTTGGTACTGCTCCAGTGGGCCTGGAACTACTTTACCTATCAGCGTGGGGCTCGTTTGATCACAGGGGATGATTCGATTCCAGCCTTGTCAGAGGCCGTGATGAACGAGATGGAAACAGAAATTGTTACCGTAGATGGCGGCAAAAAGGAAATGGTTAAGGCGTAATCATCGATAATTACGCCTTATAGCCAAACCCCGTGTAGGGGCGTTGCATGCAACGCCCCTACACGGGGTTTGGCTCATGGTTTGGAAATGATAGGAGGCCGGGGCCATTAGCTCTGGCTTCTAGTTTGGCTGGGATACCAAAGGGTAGGGCTGCATTGACACCATCATGACCAAAGGGAAGATTGGCAACGATGGGAATACCCAGATCACCGAGACGTTCTTGCAGCACCTCCATCGCTGTAAAGCTAGGAATATTGGCGGGTGGCTCACACTGACTAAATCGACCCAGGGCAATGCCGGCGATGTTGTCAAATTTGCCCAACATGCGCCAGTGGGTCAACATGCGATCAATGCGATAGGGGGCCTCAGTGACATCTTCAAAGGCCAGGATGGCTCCGGCTAGGTCAGGTTCGTGGTTAGTGCCTAACAGGCAGGTGGCTACTGTGAGGTTGGCTGGCAGCAGTCTGCCAGTGGCAGTGCCCTTGTTCCAGCTGTCGCCTTGTAATGATTCCAGGGTGTGATGCTCTAGCCAGTTAAATAATCGCTGCTGTGACCAATCAGGTTCCTGGCTGAGGGTGGTGAGTAGGGGACCATGGACACCGCCGCTAAGGCGACCACTCCAGAGCAGACTGGTGATATCGGAAAAGCCAATCAGCCATTTATTCATGGCTGGCCACTGCCAGTTTTCTAAAAGACGAGTGCTACCATAGCCACCTCGCACACAGAGAATGCCATGATACTTTGGCTCTTTAAGGGCGTTGAGTAACTCCTGGCGACGCTGCTCGTCTGTCCCTGCCAGGTAGCCCCAACGTTTATCATGGGTGGGGCTCAGCTCGACCTGATAGCCACGATCGCACCAAACTTGCAAACCCGCCTCAAACTTACTGGTTTCTCGTAGCGCACCGCTGGTAGCAACAACGTAGAGCAAATCACCGGGAACAAGCGCAGGCGGAAGAGCAGGGACCATGATGGAATCGCAGAGAATAAGTAAAGGTCGCCTCTGATCATGTCACGGAGTCGTCTTGCTGTTGCCAAATCGTGACGGTTTCATCCTGACTGCTACTGATCAGCATCTGCCCATCAAAAGCGATCGCAACTACACCCCAACCCTGGGTCAGTTCAGATACACACTGACCACTAGCCCCTTGATAAACTCGGAGCACATTGCCATCGGTCCCCACTGCCAGCAGGCGGGCATCGGGGCTGAGCGCCAGGGCTGTAATGCTGTCAGTCATACTACACAGCTGGTCTGGCTTAGCCAGATTGTCCACATGCCAGACCTCCACCTGCCCTTGTTCACTGCCAACAATGATATGACGACCGTTGGGATGCAGGGCCAGAGCCTGACCGCTGCTAATCGGTACCGTGTCAAGCAACCCCTGGGCTGACAACGACCAGAAACGCAGAGTACGATCGCGACTAATACTGGCTAGAGAGTCCCCATGGGTTGCGATCGCGCTCACCCAATCCTGATGCTGGCTAAACGTGTGGCGTAACGTTAGCTGCTCTAGATCCCAAACAGTAATATGGCCTGTCCCATCGCTCACCACCAAATCAGGCAGAGCAATAGCTAAATCTGTCGGTTGCCAACCTGGCTGGCGTAGGGTGTGCTTTAGTTGACCAATGGTCAGATCCCACAGTTTGACGGTGCCATCGCTGCTGGCACTGAAGAGGATTGGAGAGTATGGATGAAAAGCCAGGGCAGCGATGCGATCGCGATGGGAGCTACCACTGAGGGTATAAATTTCCTGATCGGTGGCCAGGTCACACACAAAGACAGCGCCCGAACTAGTGCCCAATGCCAAAGTCCTCCCTTGGAGAGCCAGGGCAGTCGTGATGCCTTGAGTGGTGAACTGGTAGCAAAGTTGCCACTGCAGCTGTGTTACAGATTTCTCCAGTCGCTGAGCTGGCAGCGCACCCACCTCGGTTTGAGCGGGCAATGGTGGTAAAGAGGTCTGGGAGCGTAAAAAAGAACGGGCTTTACCCAGTAGCGATGCGACCGATGTTTTTTTAAGCGCGGCCAGTGCTTGAGCGGCACTGATATAGCGTCTGGCCAGGGAGCGTTCTAGGAGTCCATGCAAAACAATACCGAGGTGCTGGGGCAATGGCTCAGTCACTAAGTCAGGCCATATCCAGCGATTATCAGCCACTGAATAAAGGTCAAACGGAGTCAGCCCAGTCAGTAAGTGAATAGCCACCAGACCTAAGCTATAAAGATCGCTGGCATAGACCAACTCACCCAGGGCTTGTTCTGGAGCCGCATAAGCCGCATCTCCTCCCGTGGCAGTCAAAAATTGCTGCCGTCTGCCCAGCCGTTGGGTAATGCGCAGGTCAATGAGAATGGGCGGTTGACAACTAGCCTGGCGAATATTAGTCGGACGAATATCCCCATGGATAAGACGAAAGCTGTGGATGTGTTCCAGAACGGGCAGGAGGGACAGCAGCAGGGCCTGTACCTGCTCTGGTGGCCAGGGGGGAGGATCAACCTGGGCAATTGGAGGGGCTGCAATAAATTCAAATGCTAAAAACTGACCAGCCGCTGTTTGCCAACCATCTATTAACGTCGGTAGTTGAGGATGTTCGCCAACGGTTTGTAGCCTCTGGATCAGAGCATCCAGCGACTCTTGGGGATCATACAGGTGCTTAATGACAACAAACTTGTGGCTAGCATGGGACGCAACGGTACGAGCCAGGATCGTTTGGCCACCCTGTCCTTGCCCAAGCTGCTTGACCATCTTGTATTGGTCTTGGGCTTGATCAAACTCACGACTCACAGCTGACGACGGTGGCTCTGGTCCATCCATCTATTGGTTTTTGGTTTTCTATGCACTTCAACCAAGTTACGTCGGTATGGCTTCACCGGGACGTAGCCTGGCCCACTTACCCATATCTTGCTGAAAGCTGTCGCAGCCAACCACATCGTATTCAAAGCCAAAATCGCCAGATTGCACGATGCGATCGCCCTCGACACTCACCACTGGAGGAGTAATGTTGGCATTGATAGTCGGATTTTGCGGGTCAAAATCCGGGGTATCTGTAAGGTGGGGTTGCCGATGATTGGTTTCAACTGCATGGTATGTGATGCAGCGGTCAACGTAACGGCAGTTGATGCAAATACACATATATAAAGGAAGAAAAAAGTAGACCTGTGTTTACGACCAGAGCGTCGGTAGAACTTGAGATAGCAGAAATATCAGATAAACTGACAGCAAAAGGACAATGCGCAAAGTAAGGAAATAGCTGCTATCCCGGTTAGGAGCATGCACTTTGCCACTACTTTAGCGCAGCTAAAATATGGGCAGGAAAATTTGTTTCAAATTGTGCGGTTGCTGCCTTAGTTTGAGAGAAAACCTAGCAAATACCTGAAAATCAGGTGGCAAAATACGTGCTTACGGGCGACGCAATATAGGAGAATTGTAAGCCGCACTACGTTTGGAGCTGCATCGTTGAAGTTTGTGTCGTCTATGGCGTCTGCCCTAATTCCTAAAACCTGGCCCTTTGACAGTCGCTTGCTGCCAGAAACAGCCTGCGTGGTAGGGGGTAGTGTGCGGGATGCTTTGTTGGAGCGCCAGGCCGATTATTTGGATTTAGATTTTGTGTTGCCCGATGGAGCGGTTGCGATCGCAAGTGCCATTGCCAGACGCTATCGAGTCGGCTTTGTGGTGCTTGATGCCGATAATCAAATCGCCCGCGCCGTCTTTGACCAAGCAACCATCGACTTTGCCCAGCAAGTTGGCCCCACCCTAGAAACCGACTTACAACGACGCGACTTTACCATCAACGCCATTGCCTACCATCCCCAAAGCGATCGGCTCATTGATCCACTCAACGGTATTGCCGACCTGCGGCAGCAAACGTTGCGCATGGTCAGCCGGGAAAACTTAGCTGAAGATCCGCTGCGGCTTTTGCGAGCCTATCGCCAGGCAGCCCAGCTAGGCTTTACCATCGACAGCAATACCCGTCGTACCATTCGTGAACTGGCTCCTCTGCTCAAAACAATTGCAGCAGAGCGTATTCGCCACGAGTTAGATGCTCTCTTAAGTCAGACCAATGGTGCCGCCTGTTTTCAGATGGCCTGGCAGGATGGTCTATTAACCACCTGGTTACCTCACCTTACCGATGCCCATGCAAAGCAGCTGGCCGCCCTCGATAAAGCCCTGGCCAATCTGCCTCAGATACCGGGATATCGCAATTTGCTCTACAGCTGGAAAGATGCAGTCCCAGCTGGACACTATCGCAGCTGGATCAAAGCAGCCCGACTATCTTGCTTGCTGCCACCCGATGAAGAAGCCGCCAATCGCTGGCTGACGCGACTCAAATACAGCCGTAGCGAAGGGCAGGCTATTTTTAGAGTGCTGCAGACCCAGCCCTATCTGGAGCGCATGGCTGAACAAGGGGGCGATTTATCACGATCGGATCAATTCTTTTTATTTAAGACCGCTGGCAACAGCTTTCCAGCCGTGTCTTTGGTGGCGCTTGCCATGGACATGCCGACATCATCGGTGGTCGATCTGGTGGAACGCTATCAAACCCATGATGACCCCATTGCCCATCCAGTGCCTCTTGTCAGTGGCAAAGACCTGATGCGGTTATTAAACCTAAAGTCTGGTCCCCAAATTGGACAATTGCTCAGCGCTATTGAAAATGCCCAAGCCCAGGGTCAGCTTATCAGTGCTGATGACGCCTTAATCTGGGCAAAAGAATGGTTTCTTAAGCAGGAAGAGCCCTCTGCTTAATTTTCTGGAGCCAGCATCCAGCTGAGCTAGGATCAGTTAACCTGCTTAGGCTAAAAACTGCAGACCGCCGCTAAACATCCGTAACCCAATCACTACAAGCAACAGGCCAAAGATTCGCCGTAGTTGGTTGGGCGAAATAACGTGAGATAGCTTGGTGCCAATCGGTGCCCCTAGCACCGTAAATGGGGCTACCAAAGCCACGGCAGGCCAGTAAATATATCCAGTTGCCCAGGCGATATCGGTATATCCCTGGGAAAACAGTAGAAACGACAGGGTGCCCACAATGGCAATTGGCAAAGTAAACGATGCCGAAGTACCACTGGCTTTACTCATGGGGAGGCCGCAATACAACAAGAACGGTACGCTGATTGCACCGCCACCAATGCCGAGGATTCCGGACTTGAAACCAATTAAGGTACCAACGATGGCCACTAACCCCAAGGGTGGCTGGGTAGTCTCTTCAAACTGAGGTTTCCAGTTCAATAAAATCTTGATCGATACTACTAACAGAAATACCCCAAAGATAATTTCTAACCAATTGGTATCTAAGTGATTAGAAAGTAGGTTGCCAATCAGCACACCAATCCCAATGGCTGCAATGATGCGACTAAAAATATCCCAATGAACATCGCCTCGCATGTGGTGAGAGAACGTAGACGATGCTGAGGTGAAAATCATAATGCACATGGCACTGCCTGCGGCGAGATGCATCAGGCTATAGCTTGGCAGGTCCATGAGTGAAAACAGATAGAACAACCCTGGCACTATGACCATGCCACCGCCAATGCCCAACATACCGGCAAGGGTCCCAGCACCAATGCCTAATAGAGCAAATAGGGCAAAATCAGTGATTCCTACCATGGGAGATTATCGTGTCAGGGGAACAGATCATTATTCTATCCTTTTCCCTGTCGTCATATTCTCTGAAAACACTATAAACTCAGCAAATTCAGGCTTTCGATCGGGTTTTTCTGGGTAATGTGGATTGTTTGTAAGCCTAACTGCTGAGCACCTACTAAATTGTGGGCTGTGTCGTCTAAGAAAATTGTTCTCGCCGGGTCTAAATTGTTTTCTTCAATCACTCGCTGAAAGATACTGAGGTTGGGCTTACGATCGCTCACCAAATGTGAATAATAGGCCCGTTCAAACTGATCGGCCAAGGTGCCAATGTCGTGACCCATGGCTTCGGTGAACTTGCGATCGCTGGTTGCCAAATGTAGTTCATTAATGTTTGAAAGCAAAAAAATTCGCTTTTGCCGACCAAGTTGCCGAACCAACTCCACCCGCTCCGGTGGAAAGTCGAGAATCAAAGCACTCCAAGCCTGATTGATAGCTTCATCATCCGCCTCAAACTGCAACAGCCGCATTAGTCCCTGGCGAAACTCAGCCGCTGTAATACTACCCACCTCAAACTTAGAAAAAATATCCGCCTGGCGCTGCTGACTATATTGCTGAGTGATGTCATACCCGGCCAACTTACTCAACGCTTGAATAGTTAAACCATAGTCCAAATTAACAATCACCCCACCCAGGTCAAAGATGATGCTATCAAAGCTCAATTGTTGACTCCTTGGTAGCTACCCCAAACAATTAATACACCTTAATAACAATACCGTCCTCTACGGTTAGGTTGATTTTGCTCCTGTGAAAGTCTTATAACTCCTAACATTGTTGACATCACTACACAGCGTTTGAGCGATTGAACTTTACTGCTGGTTAGTGTGAGTGTGCGCGTGCGCGAAGCTAGTCTGCCTTTAAAGTTAAAGCGCACATAGTACACATCATTACGCTTATCTAAGGTTGTATCTGCTAAATCGATATCTAAGGTGTCACTACCTAAAGACTCCCAATTTATTGGAAATCCTGCCTCAGGATGGATGGCCCACTCTATCTCACCAGAAAGAGTCTTGCGAATACTAAACTGCCAAGTGGTCCGATTCTTTAAAGCAGAAATCTGAGTTTGGCGAATAGCTGAGTAAACATTGCTCTGCGCCTCTGAGACCCGCCATTTTTCCAAAAAAACATTCCAGGCTGGAGCGGCTAAGCCACTAGTAATACCGATAATGCTTACTACCACTAATGTCTCTATCAAAGTAAATCCCAAACATTTGTTAGGCTTAACAACTCTTCTAGCGGTGCCCATTGCTTCACTCAAGTCAAAATCAAATTGTGCTTCTAAAATTCCCAGAAGCATTACTTGAGGAACGCCTTTAACGAGCTACCCTACGCCTGTTCGATATAATAATCCCGCCTAGAACTTTTAACTTTATATCAACCCACAAGTATCTTGTTCGAATAGAGAGAGCCCATTAAGTAAGTTACAGCTCTCGAATTCATTGATTCAATAACACAACTGTTAGATTTAGGAGACTTCTTATCTTCAGTTAAGAAGCTTGCTCATTCATAAAGAGTGACATCGCAATCATCACCTTCTGCTTGGACAATTCCTCCTAATAAAGTCGATACAATCACGCATCTAGGAGTGTTACTGAACTCAGATGTTACAGACACCATATAAGGGGCTTCTTCCGCCTCACCCTTATAGTTGAATACAAATTCCTGGGCACTTGCGGTCAGCTGTATGGCATCGTTTTGTTCTCCACCAACAGACTGTTCTCTACCATCAGTTAAACCTTCTTCCGGGTTGACCTGAACAGTAGGTGGACCGGGTACATCAGCAGCCTCGGAAAATCTGATCACTCTTGTGGAATTTCTTTGTTGTGCTTCGGTTTGCGCGCTTTGAATAATTTGGACTAAATCACTACGGGCTCGACTCACACGTTGGCGACTGATATAACCTAGCCAACCAGGAGCAGCAATAGCAGCTAAAATGCCTACCATAATGATGACAACAAATAGCTCAATTAAGGTAAACCCATCCGTTCGAGTAACAGAATTATGCAATCTAAACCGCTTCATTATTAGTTTCCTTGTAACTAGTCACTATCCCGATTGATGACACCACCGAGTTGCACTTGAGTTTGCAATACAGGAAATCGACTGCCTACCCCTGCTGGTTGCAGGAAGCGATTTGCAGATTCAGCATTACCCCTGAGAAAAAGATAAACGTCTTGGTTGGCTCTAAAACTTCCGTCTGCTAGGTCAGGCTGCCTGATACAGGCAAAAAAACCGGCTCTATTAGTCGCGTCTGCAGGACTAAGCACATAGTTGTATTGCTCAGCCGTAGCATCTACTTCTCCGGTCAAAGGGCTGTTAAGGTCAAAGATCAAGGCTGGACAATCGATAGCACCATCTGCATCTATGCTGGTTTCTTCGACAAAGTCAACCAGTACTGCACTATTACCCCCAACAGCAGCGGGGGCTTCGCTAGGCTCCCAATTTTCAAAGTTAGTGTTTGTTTCAGTAATTGGATCCTCATACCCTGCTGTTTCAGCAAATGTGCTCAGGTCGGCGTATTGGGGAAGTTCGTAGCGTCTGAGAACACTTTGACCTTCCCACGGGGATGTCGCATCACCATCGTCTCTATGCTGTTGGTAGTAGACAACGAGTGAATAACTTGCTCGACGAGTTCTAGCTACTAGACAAGCTTCCTCATCTGGAGCAGCTGAGCAATCATCTAGCAAGTCATCATCATCTAAAGGTACTGTACGCCAGAAAGCTAGCAATGGAACTGCTTCACCAGAACCTGGACCACCAGGTCCCATCTCATCACTCAGTAAAGCAATATTGTCAACAATCTCAAGTAGACTATCGTTATCGTAGACGTAGACTGCTTCTTCGAGATCATCAGCAATGTAGTCCAAAGCTCGTTGCATATCTCGCTGGACTCGCTCCAAGGCAATTTCTCGGCGATCTATCTGTAGTAGTTCAACAACTAGAAATAACAGGCCAGAAATAATGACGCCAGCAATTGCTATTGAAATTAGAACTTCAGTCAGGGTAAAGCCGGTCGTTCGACGCTGTTGCTTCTGTAATAACCATCGATACAGCCAAGTTTTAGAACGATAATCAGCCATGGATGTTTTCAAAAGGTAATGCAGTTAACAGTCTGAAGGAGCAGGAACAGTAGTTCCTCGAATATCGTTGATGAAGTCGTAATAGTCACAGAGTGACTGCTCAGTATCGCTTTTGACAATGCTGGTGTAAATGTTAGCGAGAGGGCGATTAGCTGATTGGCCTTCGCCACTAGTTATGGTTAACCGAGCCTGCTCTACCTCTAAAGGATCACCATTCACTACGTCAGCTCTATAAACTCTCACTCCCAGATCAAATGCAACTGGTCTTGTATCAACTGTGATACCTTCAGTTTTGAAGATTTGAACAGCGTAATCGTCATCGCCATCATTATCGACATCAATACCACGTGCAGAGGTAACGTCTGTTGGATAGTCATCGGCAATAGAGTCTGGTGCGGGTACCGGAAAATCATCAAAATCTTCTTGACTCAGAACGGCAGCTGGCGTTGGCGCAATGTTCAGGGTGTAATCGCCGCCACGTTCAACAATTAGTTTGATGCGGTCTACTTCTGCTTGGGCTATTTGAAAAGCTTGCTCTGCTCGTTGACTCTGAATTCTAGTCCCTACAGCTAACACAACCATTGGGGTCATAACTGCAACTGAGATACCAATGACTGCGATCGCAACCACACCCTCAAGCAAAGTCAGACCACTTTCATATGACTGAACAGATGACACTAGCCCAGTTTTTGTAAACCTTGGCAATTTTAGTTGCCTACTTTTCAGAAACATTTTTCGACTACTCCCTATTGGCAACCTACATCATCACCCAACACAAGCTCTTCAGCCTCATTCCTCGCTGTACAAAGGTTAGAGATGTATGCATCATTTAACGGCAGCTCTCGATAAAACTCACTTCGTGGCCTACCGAATGAGATGAAACGACGAGCAATAGGAGCAACGCTGGTGTACTGGAAGGCAACATCGTATCCCCAAATACGGGTTGCTGCACCATAGAAGCCGTTGTACACAGCCATGCTGTCAGGGTTTGTACCTGGCTCCCAAGCATCCTGGTCAAATGGAGCAGTTGCCTGGGTGCTAAAGTTCAGCTGGAAAAAGCCCCCAGCAATAAACAGATTTTTATCAGGCCAATATTCTAGTAGGCGTGGAAAATTGTGCAAGCCTCCATAATTCTGTCCTGAGCGCAGAGGCACAATGCCCGAAACTAGCAGAGCATTCACTCGAGTATTATCAGCAGCTGGAATTAGATTCTCCTGGCGCTCATCCCGTTCATTAAACTCAATGTGGTCTCCACCAAATGTAGCAACACCAGGATAGACCTGATACGTTCCTGCACGCTCCCGATAAGGAATTCCATTGCGGTCAAACCTAATGGGAAGCTCAACAGTACCAACGTCAGTGGCATCATCAAAATCTTCACGCTGCCAGGTATCAGCTGCCAAGGTAGCACCAATGTCAGGACGATCCGAATTTAAGTAAGAAGACAGTATTCCGTCCGGTGCAGTGGGCCTACTGCCGTCAGTTCTAAAGAGATAGGCATCCTCAATCCATCCATCACGGTATTCGCTAGACAAAATAGTGACAGCGTCTGCAAATACTTCAGAAGGACGCCATAAGTCTTCACCACCTCGAGCAAATCGAACATCTAAATTCTCACGACCATAAAAATCATTAAAGGGATCGCCTGCTCCGGTAGCAAAGTCCACACCTAACTGTTCTTCGAACTCCTCAAGGATGTCTCCACCAGGAGTCTGGTGCAAATTGAAATTACCATAAATATAGGCAGGATTATCAGTTACGAAGGTGACACCAGCCGCTTTATCATCATCCGAGCGATGAATTATGGAGCCGTTAATTAATCGGAAACCGTGGGGTCGCCGATCTGGATCGGCATACATATCAACAGGTTTTGGACTAATCAAGTTATCAGCCAACGGCGGGTCATAAGTACCCTTCTGACTTGCATCAGTCGGGTTGTCGACTTTCATTGGACAATTTTCTCCAAGATCCAACAGGTTGGCAAAATCTCTACAGTCGGCCCACTCAGCCTGGCGAGGACGCACAATACTATCTTCCCGTACAGCATCTTCTCTAGCCGCATAGAAAATACCATCGACCTCTGGAATCCAGGCGACCTGGGTAGTTCCGTCAGTGAAGGATGAACGAGGATCAGCCGTAATATCCGTGAGCTTATCGATATCTAAATCAAGCACACGAATACTTACAAGCTCACGCCCATCCATCATGGCCTTATCTAAAAAGGCCAGCTCATAAGTATTGCCACCGTCAACAATAGTGTTCCTTTGCAATTCGTCCCGAGAATCTGGTTCAGCAGCTACGATACCGCTGGCTGGCTGCTTAAAGGCAGCAACCGAAGGTTCAGGATCAAGTGCAACATCACTTAAATCATTCGTATCAACATCGGTTGGATCAATGACCGCATAGGCGACTGCACTGTTTACTCTTACATTGCCTGGGGTTGTATCAAAAATGTAATTATCAGCAGCTAGCCCCTCAGTAACGTATTCATCTGTTTGAGTGGCGGGTCCATTGATAAGGGCACCACCAGGAGCAATAGCAACTGATGAACCATCTTGATTGTGATCAAGAGTTGGGAACAAATAATACAGAGATGGATAAGCTGGTAGCTGATTTGCTGAACAAAAAGCATTGGCCAGCGCATCTGCATTAGGACCTGCTAGCGCTGAGTTAATCAGCGTAAATTCATTAGCTAGACAGGTTGGAGAAGCAGTTGGTGACTCAAAGCCATGCTGTCTATCTCTGAAAACTTGACGATACAAAGCTATAACTTTGGCTTCTTCCACATATGATGAGCCGTCAGCTTCTAGGTCTTCTACCCACTCCGATGCTTGAACAGGTGAACCCGTTATACCAATCAAATCACTAGCAAGTCCCACAGCAATAGGAGTGTTTGCAACGATAGCGTTATAAGAGGCTTCCAGGGTTTCCAAATTAGTCGCCAACATCCCCAGTGTGCAAGCAGCAGAATGCAGAGCCGATTTGTCAGCAGGACTCAGCGCATTGTATCTTGCACGCGTATCAACTAAATCGTCTTCACTACCATCATCGTAATTATGCTCGAACAGAATCCTACGTAATATCGAAAAGTCTCCCCACATAGAAAGATAAGGGTAGGGATGAACGAAGTCATCATCAGCTTCTAACGTCCCGCCCACAGCATCGTCTCTGATTCCTTGAACCGGTGAAAAAGATGGTGCACCACCCTGCGGATCACCTGCAAAATGCGCTAAATTACGCAGTGCTCTTCCCAAAGGCTCATTGGGTCTAACAGCATCTCCAAATGCATCAGAATTTGCATACTGACTCTGAAAATCAAACTCCCAACCATCAGTACCATTGCCGGTTAAGAAGTCGATGCGTTTTTCTAACGTCTGGGGATAAGTCCCAAAAGTTCGGCTGTTTGTAAGGGTCTGCTCAGTACCTGGATGTACAGTTGAGGCCATACAAATATAAGGCAGTTGTCCACTGTCCTGAGTGTAGTGATAGACAACCATTCCCTGGACGGCCGCCAGATTATCCCGCAATGACGTTTGCTGCTTTGCCTCGGCAGGTCCTTTCATAACATCCCCATCATCATCAGTTATGTTCTGAACTTCTGCAGGTGGATACAGCGGATCATCAACCTCCCAGCCAAACCTATTGCCTAGTTCAAGCCGTTGTCCCACAACAACTCTGAGTCCCTGAGCAATCGAGCGTCGTTCCCAATAGCCATCTAAGCCATATTGTTGTTCATCCGGATTATCAGTTGCCAAAAGTGGATTATCGTCAATGACATCACCAATCACGTTTGAAACATTTGGCTCGTCGCTATCGGCCTGAGTCAGGCTGTTTCGAGCATCATAACGAGGCTTGGGTCCATAGCGATTATCAGCCCGAAAGCCATCATCAACAAACGGACGAGCTGCATCGGGAAATACTCTCACCCGAGCACTATTGGTTAGGAGCCGATCATTCACAATATCCGCTATGGCATCTTTGCCAGCCTCAGGATCCCAAGTATCAGGATCCAGGTTAACGGTTCTGTCTTCTGTAAGGATCAAAACCGGATCGACAGCGACATCCGTTAAGTCAGTTCCGCCACCCTCATCAACCGAATCAGTATCGTCTTCCAGCTCATCAATGCCGGGATTGAGCGGATTCGCATTATTTTCCTCGTGAAAGTCTGTATCTCCCCCAAAAGTGTCATCTCTTGAAGCACCTGAAATTAAATGCCCCTGGAAAAATTCGTCATCTGTCCCATCGCCATCAGTGTCATAAGCACTCAGGCTAAGTGTAATTTCAGAGGCGTCTGTGCTAAATACGCAAGATGCTGGAGCACTGACCAAATAGGCTTCCAATCCCTGATTTGTAATAATGTTTGACTCCGAATGCATCGCCCCATTCCAGCGGAAGTCCGCACCGGGAAATATTTCTAGATCGTAGCGAAACCATGCACCATACTTATTGCCCTTCGGAGTACTGCGCACCTGCTGGTATTCTGCCGAACTAACAGTTCGATTAGGGCTATTAGGATTTGAGATGTTTAAGACATCAATTTGAAAATTCTTCTGTAAAGTATTGCCAGCATCCTGCCAACCGTCGCCAGCCAGGGTACTTACAGGACAGCCCTCAACAGACTGTTGAGTATTAATAGGACCGTTACGTGTGACCAGGCTGTTTGCTTTTTCCCGAGTCTGGTTAGAGGTTAGCGTTAAATCATTACCATCTGCATCTGTAAGTAGTTCTTCAGTATCAGGGTCTCTAGCTTCGTGCGAGGTCAAAATGGAGTAAGCAATAGTACTGTTATCAACTACAAAACTCCACGCAGGATCAGGTTCACCATCATCATTAATATCTAGCTGCGTTTCGTCTGGCAAAGTATATGGATCAAGCTCAGCATGATTGTCAGCTCCCCAAGTACCAGACTCAGCCAGCAATGCATTGATCAGATCGGTACTTGATGGTGGTCTTTTGTCAACAATATCTCGATCTCGAGTGAACAAATACTCGATTTTAGATTTAGCTCTATCAACAGCTGGGGCAGCAAAGTTATCTATTCGCTGCTGCTCACGATAGGCAATAGTTTGATTCAGCCGACTAAAGGAGCGAAAACTAAGACCACCAACGGTCAGTGTTAGCACCAAAATTAACAAAACCGTTGTCGGTAATACAAACCCGGCCTGATTAGTGCGACTGAAGCGAGCACTAACAAAAATCAGGCGTAGCAACCAAGCCATAAATTGCTTAGGTAACTGCCCGAGCTTACTCAGTGAGCCACGACGATTAGAAACTCTAGAGCGTTTTGGGGTAGACATTGCTGACTTCTAAAAACGAGCGGTAGCGTTGGTGGAGTTAATACCACTGTGTTTATACATCCATGACCCACTAAGGCCAAGCATATATATTCTTCAAGGGAACATCAAAAAGTTGAGCGGCACTTATATGCCCCATAGTAGTCTTGCCTAGCGTAAACCCTCAATTACCAAAATAGTAATCAGGACAATTGCTCTACTATTCAACAAAGAACTTACCCATTCCTTGTAGCAAAGCGATCAGTCAGTCTTCAAAATAGAACACTAGCGTATGCTGCTGATAGTCTCGGTTGCGCTCGTTATCAAGACTTCAGATGTTTGACCGTTAGTTCATACATCAAAACCTCTGAGCCATCTGGTCAGAGGTTTTATCCGTGGATACACCAAAAAAATGGATTTACCGGAGCCAATCAGTTAGCACTAAGCCATGACGCCCTAAATACTTATTGGCTAACTCAATGATTGAAGCTCCATTCAGCGATGCCCTAATACTTGCTTAAATCAATACCTGCTTCACGAGCCATAGCTTCAATCCCTTTCTTTTCTAAGGTTTTAATAGCTTTAGTCGATAAACGCAGCTTTACCCAGCGCTTACCAGTGGGCCACCAAACTCGCTTATCCTGAAGATTAGCATGCTGTAAACGCTTAGTACGTCGGTGAGAGTGGGAAACAGCAAAAGCATTATTAGCCTTCTTATTGGTCAGATCGCATCTTCGGCTCATGGCAAGGTCCTTCTAGTACAGCTCTTAATCTTTACACAGTTGTCTTCCATAAAACAACCCCTGAACAGCAAAGAAGCTTGATCTCAAGGGTTATAAGCTGTGACCCAGCAAATCCTAACTTGAGGACTTGACTGGGTCACAAGAAAGCTAGGTTCTAGGAGAAACTGCTTATGACTTGGTCAATCCTGTAAGCAAACTATTCGAGCGCTCTACAAAGGACTTCATACCATCCGCGTCAAAGCCTTTTTGTGCCATCAGAGCAAGATCGTACACATGCTGGCAAATCATATTGGCCATTGTTGCTGACGGAGACTCACCACCATCAGCTTGAACGATAGTTCCCTGGCTCATATCCAAAAGATTTTGAATCAGTGGATGTGCCGTATTGACTAACAGTGTATGTTCCTCAGGAAACTGTGCCGTCTGCTGCTGCATCATCGCCATCATCTCCTGCATACGGCGTGTTTGTTCAGGTAGCAGAACAATGGCAGGGGGTGAGCCCTGGGCATCATCAGATTTCAAGGCATCAGTACGAATCGTCAACTTAGGCTTACTCAGAGCGTGCTCAAATAGCTCCTTTACCCTTTCCGCCTTAGTTTTATTAGTGTTCGGGTCAACGATATCCCCCCCTGCCGAATCATCGATAAGGGTGTCATCCAGGTCAGAGTCCACTCGGGAGAACTTTACATCGGAATACTCCCGTTCCAAAAATGGAACAAAGTGGGTGTCGATAAACGAGTCTAGATAGAGAACTTCCAACCCCTGACGTTTGTGTAGGTCAATATAGGTAGCCTGGGATACGTCATCGGTGGCATAGAAAACCCGATTTTCGTGCTTTTCCTTATTGCGCTCCAGGTATTCCTTGAGGGTGGTGTAAGCATTACCATCCGCATCCACCGCTGCTGAATTTTCCCCATCGGCAGATTGCCAGGCATCATCCTCTGCCGTTTGAACTTCCACCTTAGGCTGATCGCTAGTTGCCAGTTCTGCTGTAGTGCGGAAAATCACAAAGTCAGCGATTTGCTGTTTGAACTTATCGTTATTTAAGGACCCAAACTTAACGAATGTGCCCAAGTCTTGCCAGCATTCAATGTACTTGGCCTGATCAGTGCGGTAAAGCTCCTTAAGGCGATCCCCTACCTTCTTTGCAATGTAGTCAGCGATGCGGCGTACGGTTCGGTCATTTTGTAGGAAGCTGCGAGATACGTTGAGTGGAATATCGCTGCTATCTACGACACCACGTAGGGGTAGCAAAAACTGAGGAATAATTTCTTCACAGTTATCACTGACAAAAACCTGGTTGCAGAAGAGCTTGATCTGCCCCTTAGTGACATCTACATCGGGTTTTAATTTTGGAAAGTAAAGAATCCCATTGACTACAAATGGATAGTCAGTATTGAGATGAACCCAAAGCAGCGGATCTTCCTGGAAGGGGTATAGATAACGATACAGTTCCAAATAGTCGTCATCACTGAGACCACTGGGAGATTGCTTCCAAAGGGCATTTTGCTTATTGGCGACTTCCCCATCTAACTTGATGGGAACTGGCATAAAGTCACAGTAGGTCTTAATCAGCTGCTGAATGCGAGACTGCTCCAGATACTCAGCCTCTTCTTCCATCAAATGCAGAGTGATGGTAGTGCCTCGTTCCGTCCGTTCTGAGTCACTAAGCTCAAAGGAAGTAGTACCGTCGCAGCTCCAGTGGACAGCACTTGCGCCCTCTTGATAAGACAGGGTGTCGATCTCTACGCGATCGGACACCATAAACGACGAGTAAAAGCCCAGACCAAAGTGGCCAATGATTTGCTGGTCAGCGTTATCTTTGTACTTGGTTACGAATTCTTCGGCACTCGAAAAAGCTACTTGGTTGATGTACTGCTTCACCTCATCAGCTGTCATGCCAATCCCGTTATCATTAACACTGAGGGTTTTGGCATCTTTATCAAGGGTGACGGTAATCTCTGGCTCGCCGACCTCACCCGTGAAATCAGAGCTTCGGGACACCATGTTCAGCTTGCTGATAGCGTCTACCGCATTTGAAATTAGCTCCCGCAGAAAGATTTCATGGTCGGAATAGAGCCATTTTTTGATGATGGGAAAAATATTTTCAGTATGGATACTGATATTTCCCTTTTCTTGAACAACTGCCATGACTTAGATTTACTCTGACTCACTAAGACTTATCAACGGTATTGGCTTTATGCACTAAGACAAACGCACATCAACCAGCCCGCAGCCTACATTGACCTACATTACAGATCAAAACCCAATTGTAGATTTCCGATGATCCAGTTCGGTTTACCTCACCTATCATTCTTAAGCTGATGTACAAAGTGTAGTAGGTGTTAGTAAACAGGATGGCAAACAACTCTTCTACATACAGATCTGGCGAACTAGAATATTTTGGGAATTTAGCGGCAGAAAATTAAAATTTTCTATTTTTTGCTATTTGTATAAGAGAACAGATTTACCAGTTAAAGCTTTCTCCAAGTAACTTATAGAGTTCGTGATTATGAGGCTCAAAATAGTAGTCTAAAGCTTTATAAACTGACGATGCCACGCTTATCCGGTTTGACGCAATGTTACGGGGTCTTAAATTTTTAAATTGATACTCTGAATCAATGTCAATAAACTGACAAACCTTTTGCAAAACAGATGCTGGGTCTTGGAATAAGTTTTCAGCATTTAAGACTAGTAAATTTTCTCTAGGAAAATAATCTAAAAATCTCTTTAACTGCTCTGCATAGTGACCACGACTTTTATAAGATAGGTGGATAAATATTTCATTTTTATAGTCTTGGTTAGCCCACATAGGCGCTAGTCGTTTTTCTTCAGTCGCTATCGCCTCAGCAATATCTAGCGTTTCGCGTCCGTAGCGTCTTTCGTGAAAATAATGTGAAATAGCTCGCTCTGTAGGATTGCGTAAAATCGCGATAATTTTAGCCTGAGGTATGAGATTAAATATCCGTTGAGCTACTAAAGGATTAAACATGTAAAGAGGAGAGGCTTCAAAGGTCTGCTCACCTGTTTTAATATGTGATTTCAGAGGGAAATTTGCCCGATACCATCCTTCTCCTTTTTGAAAATTATTACTCTTGGGTGATAATCCGCCATCAAAGAAATGTACTTCTTTAATGTACGCAGGCCATAACTGTGGGTGCTCAGTTAAGTAGTCATATAGGCTTGTAGTCCCAGACTTTTGGGCACCAACAATTATAAAACTTGGCAAAGTGCGGTGCCATGAAGTTGCCCGACGTGCTTGCCAAATCATTGGTTGCAAGACGCTATCTATTCTGCGCAAAGCAGCACCATTTAGCTTTTGAAGAAAACTGGGCATATTCTTTGCCGTTATCTTAACTACTAGCTTTTAGCAACAATTCCAGTTTCCAGAACTGGCAAATTAACTTCCTCTACAAGATGTCGAACATAATTCTGCTGTTCGATGGTGAATACTGATAGAAATTTTTGAGAATTTGCATTTTGTATATTCTGCTGGGTTAATGCCTTCCAAGTTTCACGCGAACGGATGAGTTGGCTTGATGTGTTGCGGTAATTTTCCAACATAGAGATATCAAAGGGGACACCAATAAACTGGCACAAGCGCTCGATTTCATCTGCAGGCTTTTCAACCAGTTGCTCGTAATAAATTAGGGTGTGGTTAGGTTTACTTAAGTATTGATGGGTAATGGCAATGTCATCAGTCCAGCGCTTAATACAACTATCTAAGGTTTTATACACACGCCCCCAATGGTTGGGATGACGTTGGGCTAGATCATAGATAGAAGCGATAACATCCATACCGTTTCTCACGATATGAATCACCTTTGCTTCTGGCAAATAGTTTTCAACATACTTTAGCCGCCATAAATGCTCAGGAGTTTTCTCTAACCAGATCGACTTCCCTTGCAGTTGAGTGAGCTCATCAAGAATTGCCTTAAAGCTTTGAACATAAGCCTTAATAAGCGGTAAACGTGGCAGCTTACGTTTGAGTTCTGGATGCCCCACTTCATCTAAAAATGACTCTAGGGTAGTTCGTAACTGTTTGGATACTAGACCTAGAGCATAGCGCCGTGACCGTTCTTCTGGCATCCAAACAAGATCTACAAAAAATTTAGATTCTGGGAATGAAGCGATTTCAGGATGACTGGCTAGAAGGCTTTGTAAAAGGGTTGTACCTGAGCGAGCGCAACCAACAATAAAAACAGAGGATGTCACAGGCTGATGGTTAGGATGTTGGACGAGCATAGGTAGGGGAGAATAAAAAATAATATATAAATGCCTGTCTTACTTTCTCGATTAGTGTCCGTTTAAGATTTTATCTTTTAGCTCACCTAAGTAATGCTTGATAGAGTTCTGCATAGGCCGCTGACTGAACTTCAAACGAAAAATTGCTGATTGTATCCTGTCGAGCTTGTTGGCCTAATCGTTTTAGGCGGGCAGTATCTTCGAGGCTCCAAAAAATACCTTTAGCTAAATCTGCAGCACTAAAACATTCGGCCCGATAACCATTTTTCTGATGTTCAACAATATCCCGTAAGCCTGTGGCATCAAAGCAAACAACGGGTGTGCCACAGGCCATGGCTTCTATAGCAGTCTTGCCAAAGGCTTCTTGGATAGAAGGCACGACCATTACATCTGCAGCAGAATAGGCTAAAGCCAAAGTAATGTCATCGTTTAATCGTCCTAAGACTGTGTAGGGAATATTGAGTGGCATTGATACAGCTGTTTTCTCAGTACCAAAAATGACAGCCCGTAAGGGCAAAGAATCAGTTGTTTTGAGTTGTTTGATGGCAGCGACTAGATGATTAAACCCCTTACGTTTATCAGTTGTGGCACTCAACGCGCCAAAAAGAATTAGTTTGTCGTGCTGGGGTAGCTGCAGGATGTCGCGGGCAGCCTTCTGATCAATAGGGCGAAAAATATCAGTGTCTACAGCATTAGGAATAACTCGCGCTGGGTAATGATGTAGTAAAGAGCTTTTGCTGGCACAATCAGCTAACCACTGGCTGATGGGCGCTAAGGTGAGGTTGAGCCCTTGCCAGGCGCGATGTTTGCGTTGCCAGACTTTTCTGGATAGATCATTTTCCTGCTTGGAGCCTAGCATCGGGCAGCGACCACACTGCTGTTGATAGCGGGTGCAACCCGCGGTGTAGCAACATCCGCCGGTAAAGCTCCACATATCTCGTAGAGTCCAGACAATCGGTTGGGTAAATGTTTTTAGTTGTTCTGGTCGCAGTAGCCCAAGCCCTACCCAGTGCAAATTAATGATGTCCGGCTTAATTTGCTCAATCTGTTTAATAACAGGATTAGGATAAATAGCCGGGGAAAAAAGACCGGGTGATTTATGGGGATAGCGTTTTAGGGGCCAATACTCAACGGTCTGACGGATACCGTTAAGTATTTTCTGTCCTCCAGTAATACCGTTGGGGCCAATAACGGTGTCATCGCTTGTGTATTTTTCGGCTACAAGCATATGGGAATCAATGCCAGCTCGCTTTAGGGCTGTGTGCATCCAATAGGTGCCCCGTGCGGCTCCACCGTTGATATCTGAGGTGCTGAGGTGCAGTACTTTCATGGCTTTAGCTACTTTAAGACCGACTGCACCACGTCGTGAGGCACATTGTGTTTTTGAAAGTATGCCTCGATGTGTTTACGCCGCATCGATGTCGGAATTAATTCGCTGCCAATTAGTTTGATCAGTTTTTTGGCGTGAAACAGGGTATAGGTCCAGCGGGGTACCTGGTGAGATTGCCGGTGAATGCTGTTGACCATGTGTTCAACATTATGGGGAGATTTACGGTTGGTCAGGCTTTGGAGAACAGTGAGTTTATCGCCAAGGGTTCGGCTGATGTACCACTGAATCCAGAGTGGCATATAACGAATAACATCACTGGATTGCCAATCAGTACTTGCTTTTAATTGGCTGTATAACTGCACCTCATAACCCACTTCTCTAGCTCGGCAAATATATTCATAATCCCCCCCATAATGACAAAATCGCTTGGCATTGGGTAAGCCAATGTCTGTAATCAATTGAGTGGGGAGTACTGCAATGTTGCCATTGAGGGTATCTACCTTTAGTGCCGAACAATCTTTAAATTGCTGTAGGTTATTAATTGGCTGACTGGCAATGACACCGCCAAAAACAATCCAGTCGGAATGGGTTTGATCGCAAACAATGCCGCCTGTGATGATCTTTTGCTGCAGATTACTTTGGCACAGCTGTATAAGTTGGTATATAAAATCGTCTGCTAGTGTGATGTCGTCGTTTAGCCAAACTATGTAATTTGTTTTGAGCTGCTGGTGAATGTAGTCCATGCCGGTTGCGATCGCACCTGTCCACCATAAATTGCCATCCCCATGTAATAAATGAACCTCAGGAAAAAATTGAGCAATGTATTCAGGAGTCCCATCGCTGGAGCCATCATCAACCACAACAATGTGGATGGTATGCTCACCTGAGTACTGAGAAATTTGTGCTCTCAGCTGATGCAAAATTGCCGATGTATAGGCTTTGCGATTACGAACTGGCAGGATCAGCGCCGGGCTAACATTAATTACAGGCATCAAGTGCAAAGAGCCTACAGTGTCTAAACTTCAATCGGGAACCCCCAAGCTTCTATATTCCCAAAATTATTGGTGCAATTAATGTCTCAGGGCTGATTTTTTAGCAACCTGAGCAACAGTAAGCGCCAGATATACAGCGGACTAATTAAGCTACAGAGATAAAACTCTAGTTCACAAGCAGAAACTACATCGGTTTTGAGTAGGGTCCGATAGGTCAGCAAATGATGCAGTGCCTTACGTAAATCACTAGCCACATAGAGCCAAAACATAAAGGGCCGCTGCCACATCGGTATGTTGACCATGCGAGTTACGTGGCGACTTAAACCAATGCCACGGAAAAAGGCTAGCAAATAGCTGCGCTGTAGACGGCGAGCAGGAATATGATGACAAACCTTCATCGCCGGATTATGCCAAATTTCCCAGTTGCCTCTGCGGATATGGGCAATGGCTTCTAGGTCTTCGCCAGTAAGCATTTGCTCATCATGACGTCCAGTTAAAATTAATTGCTCAGGTACGTTATTAAGCCAGGCCTGGCGACGTACTACCAGTCCTGCTGATGGTGGCAATACCCGCAGGCGAGGCTGATAAACGTGGGCTTCTTCGCCACGCTGGGTCAGGGCAAAAAATGATTGGATACGATGAAAATCTTCAGGTAAGCTGCCTTCAAACTGACCGTGAATTTGACTGCCATAGGCTCCAACATAGGGATGGTCTCGGCCAAACTTATACGCGGCTGCCACCCAGTCATCGGCAGGTAAATTATCATCATCCAAAAAGCCAACCAGTTCGCTACTGGCTTTCTTCATTGCTAACTGCCGAGCATAGGCGGCTCCCTGACGCTTTTCAAAGAAGTATCGCAGGGGCACTTCAGATGGCCAGTCTTGCTGATATTGCTTGACTACATCTGCTGTGGCATCACTGCTATTGTTATCGATGACAAAGACTTCCCAGCGTAGCTTTTGAGTGCCAAATTGCTGCCGTAATCGGTCGAGGACAGCCGGAATACGTTGGGCACCGTCGTAGGTACAAATAGCAATTGTGAAATCACATGGCCGCTGCACTGTCTCTATAGAGGGAGAGGACAACACTACTGAATGGCTCATGGGCAGTGGATAGATTCACAGCATTGATACAGGGAAGTTGAACTAACTTCGGCAAACCCCTCAAAAAGAGTTAACCAATCGTAAGACAGGGAATCATTGTCATGGGCCAAAAACATGCCAATACTATAAATGGTCAGTACCCGTTGAACTGTTTACTACCACAGGTTTAAACTCTATACGATTGGCTGGCTTTGTTCGTTATCGGTGCATTTTTACTAATTTTAGCAACTTGATCACTTTGCGGATTGCACTCAGATCACGACCTTAACGTCAAGTTCTATAAAAATTAAAGTTTCTAGCCAAAATTGCGCAGCTGGCAGTTCTGACATTACAAAATTGCTGCCCTATCTCCAATCATACTTGTTTAGCAACGGGATGTCCCCCTCAGTCCCCGCTGCCAGGTGTTAGTTAGCTCATTGGTGGAGATTGACTGATTTTGACAGCATTTAGTTCTCGTAAATAATAAATTGCTAGGCAATCACTATATCTAGCGTTTGTTCTGACTGCAAGACGCTAGATTTTTTTGGGTATGGGTGCTAGGCTTTATGTCCATGCGCCGGAGCACATTTAGAGTGTTATCGAGTGTTGAGGACGTTATCAGCGCTAGATATGTTGTTTTGTGTATCGCTGGTGTGTATCGCCCTCTTGCTCATGGCCCCACTTACACCCCTAAATTCGTAAGGAAATCCAGACGAATGGTTCAAGAGTTAGAACGACTACGCACAAAAACGCCTTTTCCGGAAACTGCGCCAGCAGCTTATCCGGTGTTTTATCGGACCTACAGTCGCCGTTTGGATGATGGCCAACGGGAATCTTGGTACGATGTTTGCGATCGCACCCTAGGTGGTCTGGTAGAACTGGGCAAGCTCACCGCCGATGAGAAAGCCCTGGTTCAGCGTATGCAGCGAGAGCTAAAAGCGCTGCCGTCGGGCCGGTGGCTTTGGGTCGGTGGCACTGATTGGAGTAAGCAGCAGAAAAATTTTTCTGGGGCTTATAACTGTACCAGCACCAACGTAGTCGACTGGCGAGCCTTTGGTCTGATGATGGATCTGGCCATGATGGGGTGTGGCACGGGGGCCGTGCTGGAACCTAAGTACATCAATCAGCTGCCGGTGATTCGCAACCAATTAAGCGTCACCATGGCCGGTGACGTGGGTATGACTCCGGCTAGCCAGCGCCGTGAGGAAACGGATGTCGTTATTGATGGCAATCGGGTAGAGATTCGCGTGGGCGACAGCCGCAATGGTTGGGTGATGTCGTACCAGACAATTTTGGAGCTTTCTAGCAGAGAAGGTTTTACGGGAGATGTTGAGGTGGTCGTCGACCTGAGTGACGTGCGACCTGCAGGTGAAAAACTCAAGGGATTTGGCGGTATGGCCAATCCGGTGAAGCTACCTGGGTTATATAATCGCTGTGCCACTATTCTCAACAAGGCGCTCGGTCGGCAGCTGAATTCTGTGGAGTGTTGTTTGCTGATTGATGAAGCGGCTGCCTGTGTGGTTGCTGGTAATATTCGTCGGTCGGCGGGGATGCGTCAGTTTGATAGCCAGGATGAGTTGGCGACCATGGCTAAGGATAATCTGTGGCAGCAGGATGATGAAGGTAACTGGCGGATTGACCCTGAGCGGGATGCGCTGCGGATGGCTAACCACACACGGGTTTTTCATGCTAAGCCTTCGTTAGAGGACATGACTAACGCGGTGCGTAAACAGTTTTACTCTGGTGAGGGGGCGATCCAATGGGCTGGTGAGGCCGAGCGCCGGGCTCAGGGTGAAGGCCGCTATGGTCTTAACCCTTGCGGTGAAATTCTGGGTCAAAACTTTCACTGTAACCTGGCGGAAATTCATCTCAATCAAATTGAGCCAGAGAATCTGCAGGAACAGGAAGATGCGTTTCGAGCTGGTGCGATCGCCGTTGCTACCCTACTCAACCATCAGTTTATTGAACCTCGCTATCAACAGTCACGGCTAGAAGACCCCATCGTTGGCGTCTCCTTTACCGGCCTGTTTGACTTTTTTGTGCGTGCCTTTGGCGTAGACTGGCTCAAGTGGTGGGAGGCCGGTCGCCCAGACACCATGCCAGGTATGGCATTTAAGGCTAAGGAACAGGAATATTTAAGCCGTTGGCAAGCGATTGTCCATGAGACGGTTTGGGACTATTGCGATCGCCACGGCATTAAACGCCCTAACCGCTGTACTACTGTGCAGCCTGCTGGTACCAAAAGTCTGCTGAGCGGTGCGTCCTCTGGCTGGCACCCCCCCAAGTCCCAGCGCTTTATCCGCCGGATCACCTTCCGTAAGGATGATCCAGTCGCTTTGGCTTGTATCGACTACGGTTACTCCGTGGTACCGTCCCAGTCCGACAAAGACGAAAATGGTAATTTGCTTAACGATCCGTTTGACCCTCGCTGTACTGAGTGGCTAGTGGAAATGCCCGTGGAAGTTCCCTGGGCCAATCTACCTGGAGCTGACCAGATTGCTATTGAACAGTTCTCGGCCCTGGCCCAGTTTGATTTCTATATGCAGGTTCAGCGCCACTACACCGCTCACAATACGTCAGCGACCATCGAGTTTCGTGAAAATGAAATTGAGCCCCTGGCCGAGCGCATTCATCGAGCCATCCAAAACGACGAGGGTTATATTTCTTCGGCACTGTTGGCCCGCTTTGACGATCTGCAAACATTCCCTCGTTTACCCTTTGAACCCATTGATAAGGCTCGATATGAGGAACTTTGCCGCGAAATATTGGCCCGCCGTACGACCGAAAACTTCCATGCCGCTCTGGAGCGCTATGATGCGGGCGAGCTAATTGAGGCGGGACCTGCAGGCTGTGATTCCGATAAATGTTTGTTGCCGGAGAAGGCACCGGGTTAGGCCGCTGGAATTATGCTGTAGGCTTTGCCTTGCGTCCCTGAGGTCGCTTAGGTGCCTTGAATAGAATGACACCCAGTGGTTGAGTGCAAACTTGCTAGTCAATCACTGGGTGTTTACGGTTATGTGAGAATGACGGACAAAGGTTCTAAGAACCGGCCGTGTCAAAAACTTAAGTGATACCTCGGATTAGGCCCCTTTGTTGGACTTTTGCTTGGGACTGATGGAGATGCCCCCATCGCCACCCACACTCACTACAAATTCGGATGGGTTACCGGTTCGTGATTTTTGTTTTTTTCCTTTCGGTTTGTTACCACTGAGCAGCATAACCGAACCAGCAAGAGCTAACCCCAGAATCATTGAAATATCCATACGACGATTCTCCTTGGTAGAACACTACGAATAAACACAGTAGTAGTTACACCCATTCCAGAAACAACTAAAAGTCAATAGATGGTTTTTCGGATGGTTGCCTATAATTGTCACCAGATCCACATAAACCACCTCCGTAGTCCTACGGAGTCGATATTGGCGGGCGTAAGACTTGTTTACTTTGAATAATCAGTTATGAATATTTTTTGTGTTTGGTATAGTTATTTACCAAATGCAGGGTGAGACAGGTTTGAGCTTTCAGCCCAGCTTTGTTGCGGATTTGTTCTGGTGCTCTTGATGGTGCGTACGCCTACTTTACGGTTTGATCGTGGCACGTTGATTTTGCATCCGCCCCCCCGTGGCAAGGGGTGGATTGATCATGCGGTGTGGGATGACCGGATTGAGCGATTTCGGATTCCGGCCCATTGCTATCGTCCTTTGCTGGAAACGTTACGCCGTGAAAAAGTAGAAATTAACGATCAAGCATCGGGTTTTACGGCGTTAGAGCTGACACCTCGACTTACGTTTAAACCTTATCTGCATCAACAGGAGGCTCTGGCGGCCTGGCAACAAAATCGCTGGCAGGGAGTGGTGGTGTTGCCGACGGCAGCGGGTAAAACCTATTTGGCGCAGCTGGCCCTACAGGCGATTCCTCGCAGCACATTGATTACGGTGCCGACATTAGATTTGATGCATCAGTGGTATGCCCATCTAGAGACGGCTTTTCCCGATGCGGATATTGGTTTGTTGGGTGGGGGCAGTCGCGATCGCACCGATATTTTAGTGGCTACTTATGATAGCGCCGCCATCCATGCAGAGAGTTTGGGTAATCGCTATGGTCTGTTGATTTGCGATGAGTGCCACCATCTGCCTAGTGACTTTAATCGCGTGATTGCTGAATATGCGATCGCACCCTACCGTCTGGGGCTAACGGCCACCCCCGACCGCGCCGATGGACGACATACCGACCTTGAACAACTGCTGGGGCCGGTGGTTTACCATAAAACCGCGGCTGAACTTTCGGGACAGGCGCTGGCACCCTATCAAATTGTGCAGCTCAAAGTTTCGCTCTCAGAGGTAGAACGTCAGCGATATGCTAAGTTGATCCAGCAGCGCAATGACTTTTTGCAAGAGTCTCGTATTTGGTTGGGTAGCCCTGAGGGCTGGCGACGATTTGTTACCGCTAGTGCGCGATCGCAAGCGGGTCGTCGGGCAATGCTGGCTCATCGGGAGGCCAAGACGATTGCCCTGGGCACGGCGGGTAAACTACGCATTTTAGAAGACCTGTTGGCCCAGCATTACCCTGAACGCACAATTATTTTTACCAACGACAATGCTACTGTCTATAAAATTTCCCAGGACTTTCTGATTCCTGCAATCACCCACCAAACTCCGGTAAAAGAGCGGCGTGAGGTGCTGCAATATTTTCGCACAGGAGACTATAAAGTAATTGTTGTCTCCCATGTACTGAATGAAGGCGTCGATGTTCCCGAAGCAAGAATTGCTATTTTGCTATCGGGCAGTGGTTCTACACGGGAATATATTCAGCGGCTTGGGCGAGTGTTGCGTAAAGGCGATGGGAATAAGCTAGCGCTTCTGTATGAAGTGATTGCAGAAGAAACCACAGAGGAGAATATTGCCCGACGGCGTAAACAATCTCCTGGCAAACGGGATAACATTTATCGCACCGATCCGACCCAATTATCGCTGGCTGCAGAAGCAGCGGCTGATTGGCAGTCTGACGATCTGCCCTACTAAGGAGCGACTTTGACAGGCGAGATATGGGTCGGATCGGCCATAGTTGGCTCGGCGGGTAAAACATCAATGGGCAAGGTAATAATAAATTCTGTCCCTTTGCCGATCTTAGACCGTACACGGATTTTACCTTGGTGTTGTTGAATGATTCTAAAACAAATGCCTAACCCTAAGCCGGTGCCTTTACCCACGGGTTTGGTGGTAAAAAATGGATCAAAAATTTTTCTGCGGATTTCGCGGGGAATCCCTGGACCGTTATCACAGATGATGATTTGTACTTGATGCTCGTTAAGCATACGGGTGATGATTTTTAGCTTTTTGCGATCGTAATCAGCATCAAACATTGCGTCTAGGGCATTGACAATGATGTTAGTAAATACCTGGTTAAGCTGGGCGGGAAAACACCGGACTAACGGCAGATCGCCATACTTCTTCACCACGGTAACTTCATGCTTAATCCGATGATTTAAGATGAGCAGCGTGCTATCAAGCCCTTCATGAATATCGACATCTTTAACAGTGGCTTCATCCAAACGAGAAAAATTACGTAGCGACTGAACAATCTCATGGACCCGTTCTGCTCCCAAATTCATTGAGCCTAGTAACTTATCTAAATCTGTTAGCAAAAAGTCAAAATCTATTTCTTCTTGCTTTTGAATAATGGCGGTGGTAGGTTCTGGATACTCAGCCTGGTAGGTTTTAATCAACTCTAACAAATCCTGAAAATACTCTTTTAGGGGGTCAATGTTGCCCTGGACAAAGCTAATGGGATTATTGATTTCGTGGGCAATCCCTGCAATCATTTGCCCCAGGCTGGACATTTTTTCGCTTTGAATCAGCTGAGCTTGGGTGTCTTTGAGTTCTTTGAGAGTATTAGATAGTTTTTTAGTCCGATGCTTTACCCGGACATCCAGGGTTTGGGCAGCCACTTCTAGCTCATTAGTATACTGGCCCACCCATTCAATCAGCTGATTGACAGACAGGGCTAAAACACTGATGTCATCTTGAGTATTGGCGGGTGCTCGTAGATCAAAACGACTCTCCCCAGCTACTTGTTGCGCAATCAGGGTAATATCTTGAATCGGTCGGGCCACTCTTTTGGCAATCCAGTAGCCTAATATCGATGTGATCAATGAGCCTACAAATGTAACGATGGCAATAAAAAACCAAAGTGCCTCCTGAGCCTGGGTTAGTGACTGTTGAGAAATCAATAAAACAAGCTCAAATTGTTGTTCACCCAAACTTTTTAGTAAGATTGGCTCAGCCAAAAAATCTTGGTGATCGATGGTAATAAATCCTTGAAGATCATTCAGGTCAAGGGTTCCCAAGTCAGCTGGATCAGCTGAGAATGTAGAAGCAACTACTTCATCATTTGATACAACAATAATCTGTTCTCGAATAGTTTTGTTGATCTGCTTTAGAAAGTCATCCCCAAGTGCTGTGCCTAATGTAACCCCACCAATTACACCCTGATCATTTTTGATCGGTGCTGTGCCAATCAAAAACGGTGGCCCAGAATTGCTGCTGCCAATAATTGCATTGGTATCTGAGCCGGTAACTAACAGGGCATTCACGTTTTGATCCTGCAGATTAAATGTCTGTAATCCAGTGCTTTGGATGCTGAACAATTCTTGCTGATCGAGGCCAATGATTTTAACAATATCCGTATCTAAAATACTTTTGAGGGGTAAGACGGTTTGTTGAAGTTGATTGACATCTTGGCTGATAACGCCTTGGGCCATCAGTGCTTCGATTGATAGAAAACGAGCGCCTTGACGTAAAGATTTCAGTTCCTGATTAATATCTCGCTCCACTAAATTTGCTAATTCTTTCGCCTGTTCTTGCTGGTCTTGTGCTAATTTATTGGAGAAAAATATTCCTACTGCAGCAACGCTAACAACCCAAAAGCCCAAAAACATGACAATAAAGGGAGCACTAATTTTTAGCGGTAGTGAAGACTTTTGGTATTTGATTAGTAAGTTTTTAAGCAACAGCAAGCCCATAACCCATAACGCCGTGACAAATTAATTGGCTTCGAGCGGTACATAACTAGTGCCGCTCAGAGTTTGCTGCCCTTCTGGACTGGTGGCAAACTTTAGAAAAGCCAACGTGGAACTGGAGGGTTGTTTATTGAGGACGACACCCAGGGGTAGAGTCATGGGATATTGTCCTGATTGAATGGTTTGAGCTGAGGGAATAACTCCATCAATGCTTAATGGAGTTACGGGTAAGTCGTCGAGGTTCTGTTCATAAACCACCGTTGCCATACTAAATTTTGTAATCGTTGCAGTTTCGACTAGCTCATCGTCTTCAGGGAAGACAACAGCGTTGGGCGTAATTTTTAAATCTTGACCCAGATAAGTTTCACGAAGCACCCGTTTTTCATTTTCATCTTCTGTAAAGTCAAACAGGATGATATCGGCATCTGGCCCACCAAGGTCTTTCCAGTTGGTAATTTGACCACTGTAAATCGCTTTAATGTGCTCGCCAGTGATATTGGTGATGCCGGTAACGCTATTGTGGACGATAACAACTAGAGGCGCGTTGGCTAATCGGAGATAGGTTATTTGCTCATCGCTTTCCTCAGGGGCTGGTATGCGGCTGACGCCTCCGATGTCGAGAACTGCACTCTTAACGCCTTGAATTCCACCACTGGTTTGACTGGGGGGAAGAAAATCAAATTGGGTATTTGCAGATTGTGTTTGATAAGCCTTTACAAAAAGTTCAAGGATTTCATAGGTCTCTGCAGAACCACCGATTTTAATGGGGTCACCTGAGAGGTCTGCAGAAGACGGTGCTATGTCCTTTAAACAGCTAGTTAGCAGCAAGCTGGCAAGCAAACCATGCTTTATCAGGGGGGTACGGATAAAACTTCTGATAAAAAGTTCTACGCTATTGACTAACTGTAAGGTTTTGGATGTTGACATAGCACGGCTAAGGGGAGATGCCCATTCAGCTCAAGTTGATGGTGGAGCGCCCAATCAATTTATTGATACGTCCTCAATTCCTATACATCCGCCATGAATTTTGATAAGTGACCATTGCTTCATCTAATCTGGATCTATGGATGGATCTATGGATCGGCGGCCACGCTACACTAGCTACGGTTGTTCTGGGTTATCTGATGACTCTGCTGGCACTACGGGACATAAGCAAAGATTTTGGCATTAAGGAAATTCTGCGGAATGCCAGCTTTAGCATTGAGGAAGGAGACCGGGTTGGGCTCATTGGTACGAATGGTTCTGGAAAGTCGACGCTGCTAAAAATGATTGCGGGGTTAGAACCCATTGATAGTGGCGAACTTTGGAAAAATGCCAGCAGCAAAATTGTTTATTTACCTCAGCAGCCGGATTTAGATGAAGATCTGACGGTGCTGGAGCAGGTGTTTGCTGATAGTGGCGATAGTATGGCGCTGGTGCGGGAATATGAGCTGATTTCTGCCAGGCTGGCGACGGCTACAGGAGATACAAACCAGCTGATGTCAATGCTATCGCGGGTATCGCAGCAGATTGATCAAGCGAATGCCTGGGAGCTAGAAACCCAGGCGAAAGTGGTGCTGAGTAAGCTGGGGATTGAGGATTTTAATGCCAAGGTTGGGACATTGTCGGGGGGCTATCGGAAACGAGTTGCGATCGCCACCGCCTTGCTAGCCGACCCTGACCTTATCCTGATGGACGAGCCTACCAACCATCTAGATGCCCTATCCGTCGAATGGCTGCAAGACTATCTCAGTCGCTATCGCGGAGCCTTATTTCTCATTACCCACGACCGCTACTTTTTAGACCGAGTTACCAACCGTATCCTAGAAATCGACCGAGGTGATCTCTACCCCTACGGAGGCAACTATAGCTATTACCTGGAAAAAAAAGCAGCCCAGGAAGACGCCGCTGTCAGCAGTCAGAAAAAGCACGCGGGGGTACTCCGGCGGGAGCTAAAGTGGTTACAGCGCGGTGCTAAAGCCCGTAGTACTAAGCAAAAAGCTCGGATTGATCGCATCCGGGATATGCAAAATACCGAATTTAAACAGGCCCATGGCAAGGTGGAGATTGCCACTGCCGGTCGCCGCATCGGTAAAAAGGTCATTGAACTGGAAAATGTCACCAAGGGTTACGATGGTCGCATTCTAATCAAAGACTTTTCCTACCTGTTTACCCCAGAAGACCGCATCGGCATTATTGGCCCCAATGGTGTGGGTAAATCCACCTTAATGAACATTATTACTGGGCGAGAACGGCCAGACTCTGGCACCGTTGAGATCGGTTCTACTATTCATATCGGTTATTTTGACCAGTATTCAGATGATGTCAACATCAACGAAAATCAGCGAGTCATTGATTATCTAAAGGATATAGCCGAGCTGGTTACTACGGCTGATGGCACTGTAATCACCGCGTCAAAGATGCTGGAGCGGTTTCTCTTTCCCCCCGACCAACAGTATGCCCCAATTCACAAACTCTCCGGTGGCGAGCGGCGACGACTGTTTTTGTTGCGGGTGTTAATGCAGGCTCCTAACGTGTTAATTTTGGATGAGCCTACGAACGATCTAGATGTACAAACTCTGGGTATTCTTGAAGAATACCTAGAAGACTTTAATGGCTGTGTGATTGTTGTTTCCCACGATCGTTATTTCCTTGACCGTACCGTTGAAACAATATTCTCATTTGAGGAGTTGGGTAATCTCAAACAGTATCCTGGTAATTATTCGGTTTATCTGGATTATAAGGAAAAAACAGAACAGGAAGAGAAGCTTAAGCAACAGACTGTGACCAAATCTCAGAAAGTTCAGTCCTCAAAATCAAAGACTCAAAACTCCTCCAAACCAAAAAAAATCTCTTATAAGGAAAAGCGCGAATATGCTTCCTTAGAAGAGAAAATTCCCGCTTTAGAAGAGGAAAAAGAGACCCTGGAAAAACAGCTCTATACTGACCCACCCAGCGATTACAATGAAATGCAGGCACGCTCTCAGCGGTTGGCAGATCTGACAACGGAGATTGATAGGGCAACAGAACGCTGGATGGAGCTGGCTGAGCGTATGGAATAGGGCTATTACTGTAGCTTTAAAAAATCGACCTGGGGCACCAGCGGATCATTGACCACACCGACACCCTCATAGCCCCAACGCTCCATCATTTGCTTCAGCTGCAGACCGCTAATGGGCTCCACAGCAAAGCGATTGGCAACTTCAGCTGCATGATGATTGACGTAGCTAAGGGCCTCATGGTCAGCATTAAACAACATTAGAAAGCCTTTAGATGCTTGATTATGGGGTTTGGCGGCTAGGTATTGTCCGTCTTGGGTGGAACGTAGAAGATAGTAAGACTTAGTAAACATACTGTGTCTTAGTAAAGATATTGGGTAGGTTACTTTTATCTCTACGCTATTAGAAAAGTTGATGATTTGTACGTAACCGAGATATTTTTTATTGTTGGCGGTGTTTTGCGGCCCATTAAAGGGACTGTTTGATGATTGGAGATGACCTGATGGGAGATCATATATCTATAGCGGTCTGCGAAGCGGCGGTGGTGCATTGCTCTACCCGTTAATTTCAGGAGAGTGAATTCACAATCAACTCACTACAGCATCTGTTCTCACAAGGCTTCTCATCCACTTTAGAGAGTAGTAGAGCCGCTCTCTCTGAAGTGCCCAAAACCATAGTCAATAATTGATTTCTCCTGCATCTTAGTCTGAGGAGGATCGAGCTTAAAAATCTAGAGATTGAGGTTTAAGCCGAAAACCCTAATAAACTTTGTGACCTATCTCTATTTTACAAAATATTAGATTGATTTACTCAATTAAATTTTAATTTACTAATGCATAACTCAACTCAGCTGATCTCATTAAATTCCCTAAGTTGCCTCATGGAACAGTAAAAATACCGCAAATGAGTTTTTGAGGAATTGGACTCAAAATGTAAACAGAGAAAACACTGAGGTGTCATAAGGAAAAACAGAAAAAGTTGTTGCTGTACTCTGGATGCTAATTAGTCTTAGGTCTGTTGTCAAAATCATGCCTTCGTGTATCAAAAGATGCATGCATGAGTGTCCGTATACTATGACAAGAGAAGTTTTAAGAAAAAGCCTCAGTATTCAGATATATGAACTAATGGTCTAGCCCTTGACTTCTCAGGTTTTTTTAATGAGCTAGCAAAGTAAAAGTAGCGATCGCAAAAATAATGTATCTTTTGATACTACAGAAAGCTTTAAATACGGTTTTTATCAAGGGAAGATACAGCTTAAAACAAGACTGACAAGAGAAACCGCATTTGGTTTTTACTTACTCGTTTTTTGTTTTAGACGATTGACGAGTTATATTCAGTCAACGATCAATACAACATTTCTCTGTATTGATGATTAGCGCATGTCAACGTCTGAATTTGAGATAGCACGTTTCCTAAATTGCCAAGTCTATGAGTGCCAGAACGTCTTTTGTAAGCGTTGAAGAAGTTGATATCAATCTTCAAAACTTGGAGATGAAATTTTTGTCTTGCCTAATAGAAGCGTTTCCTACTAATGGGTAAGCTTTCCCAGACTTATCATCCTATGTACTGTGGAAATGATTTTTGAGCTACCAAGCTAGGGATCAGGATTTTATGAGTCCAAACAAGTTTCTGCAGAGGCGTTCCACGCCTGTATTGCAAAAGATAGGACCTAGTTGAATCCTCATTCCTAGCATGACCAAGATAGTTCTCTATCAGTTGTTCCATGGTTACTAATGGTGAGTAAATTTATGTTTTTTGCTCCCTGTTAGAGATAGGAAACACTCTTTTAGTGTCATTGCCCATTGATGCCCCTCAAAGTGTAATAACCTCATGTTCAGCTTTAAGAACTAAAGTCGTCGAACCTATTAAATTTAGAGAAAATTCAGGCATGGTTTTTACAGACCTTCGAGATCAATCGCTGGCTCTTCCTGTTGAAAATTCAGTATCTGTTTGCAGATTGTTTGAGTCTCAAGTTAAAAAACAATCTGCAACGTCAGCAATCGAATTTATGGGGCAAAGTTGGAGCTATCGCACCTTAAATGCTCATGCTAATCAGCTAGCTCATTATTTACGTGAACAAGGTGTTGGCCCTGATGTTCTAGTCGGTTTATATCTTGAACGTTCTTTTGAGATGGTGGTTGGGGTACTAGCCATTCTCAAAGCAGGTGGAGCCTATGTTCCCCTAGATCCCAACTATCCCTCTGAGCGACTTGCTTGGATATTACAAGACTCTCAAGTATCTGTTCTACTCAGCCAAACATCCTTAAGTCAGAGTCTGCCAACCCATAGAGCCCATGTGGTTTGCATGGATAGTATCAATGTTACCCAGTTACCCACCGAAAATCCTCTACCGGTAACGACCACCAAAAATTTGGCCTACGTTATATATACCTCTGGTTCCACCGGTAAGCCCAAAGGAGTTATGGTTGAACATGGGGCATTAAGTAATTTCGTACAAGGGGCCAATCGAGATTGTGGGATCAAAAGGGCAGACCGAGTTCTCCAATTTGCCTCAATTAGCTTTGATACTGCGGTAGAAGAGATCTTTCTAACGCTAACGCAAGGGGCAACGCTTATTTTGCGTACTTCAGATATGCTGCAGTCGGTTTCAGGATTTTTGAAGACCTGTGAAGAGCTTAAGATTACTGTCATAGATTTACCCACTGCCTTTTGGCATCAGATTTGTGCAGAACTCACTACAACAACTATCCCAAACTTGCTCCGTCTAGTGATTATTGGAGGAGAGCGGGTGCTACTTAATTGGCTGGAGGTGTGGAAAGAGCACGTTAAGCCTGAAGTTCGCTTAGTCAATGGGTATGGTCCCACAGAATCAACAGTTGTAACAACTTACTGTGAATTGATCGGTCCCCAGGCAACATCGATTCATAATGACACAGTCCCCATTGGAAAACCGTTACCCAATGTCCAGACTTATATCTTAGATAATGAGATGCAGCCCGTTGGTTCTGGGAAGGCAGGTGAACTCTACATTGGTGGGGTATGTTTAGCACGTGGTTATCTAAATCAACCTGATTTAACCAATATCAATTTTATTGAAAAAGCTTTTACTGGTAGCGAACAACAGCGGCTATATCGAACGGGTGATTTAGTGAGATGTAGAGAAGATGGGCATCTCGAATTTTTGGGTCGAGCTGATCATCAAGAAAAAATCCGAGGTTTTCGGATTGAGCTAAATGAAATTGAGACCACCCTTGAGCAGCATCCTGCAGTTCAGGAGGCTATTGTCATTGCCAGAGAGGATGATATCGGGATCAAGCGTCTGATTGCTTATATTGTGCAGTCTTCATCAGAGCGGTTACCAACGACCACTCTGGATACTAATCAACTGGAAGCAGAACTTATTAATCAATGGAGACTGATTAATAATAGTGAACAGCTCAATCCCACCAAAAATAATTGGGACGACACGTTCAATATCAGCGGTTGGGTTAATAGTTACACTGGTGACCTGATTGCTGATATTGAGATGAAGGAGTGGGTCGATAATACAACATCGCGCATTTTAGAACTCAACCCCCAAAACGTATTAGAAATTGGCTGTGGCACTGGGCTGCTTCTATTTCGCATTGCACCCCATTGTCAAAGCTACTTAGGCATAGATATCTCGGAGTCCTCTTTAAATTACATTGAACAACAGTTACAGTCTCCTCAAATCCATCTTCCTCAGGTGACTCTTGAACATCGAGTAGCGGATAATTTACAGGGAATTGCCCCTGGCTCTATAGATACTGTGATCATCAATTCAGTGATTCAATATTTTCCGAGTGTTGATTATTTGATCAATGTTTTAGAACAGACTATTAAAGTCATCAAACCGGGTGGAACTCTATTTCTTGGAGATTTGAGAAACTATTTACTGTTAGAAATGTTTGCGACATCGGTGGAAGTAGCGCAAGCTCCTGATAATCTACCAACGGCTGAATTATTAAAGCGTATTCAACGACGACTACATCAGGAAGAAGAGCTCACCCTTGATCCCAAATTCTTTCTAGCACTAAAAAAGCGAATTCCCGAGATTAGTCATGTGCAAGTGTTACTAAAGCAAGGGAAATTCCATAACGAACTAACACGATTTCGTTATGACGTTATATTGCATGTCAATGCTGAAGTGATGTCAACACCAGGTAATATCAAGACCTTAGATTGGCAACAACAAGATTATACTGTTCAGAAAATTAAGCACTACTTAGCAGACAAAACACCTGTTGGATTACGTCTGGACAATATCCCTGATCGGCGACTATTTGAAGCAGTTCAAGCCTTAGCCTGGGTGAAACAGAGTAACTGTCCCGATACGATTACCTCACTTAAGAAGAGTCTCAACACGACATGTCAAAGTCAAGCTATCGACCCAGAAAAATTGTGGCAACTCTCTCAAGAGATTCCCTATCATGTTTATATTGATGGCTTGGATTCAGGACCTCAGGGTACTTTTCAGGCCACATTTATCAGGTACTCATCATTAAAGGTTAGGAATTCTATGCATGGGTTAGGTACGAGCCAGCGGCCACACACCAGGACCCTACCTAATCCCTGGCATACCTATGCAAATAATCCTCTACACAGCAAAATAACGCAAGACTTAAGAGTACAGCTCAGATCTTATTTGAAGCAACAGCTACCGACCTATATGCTGCCAGCTGCTTTTGTTTTTCTGAATAAGTTCCCTTTGACAGCTAACGGTAAAGTCAATCGTAAGGCTTTGCCTGCTCCAGACTTAGCCAGACCTGCCCTAGAGGTAGAATTCTTGGCACCTCGTACCCCTCTAGAGGAATCCCTGGCAGAACTCTGGTCCAAGATCCTGGAGATTCATCAGATAGGGGTCTACGACAGTTTTTTTGACTTGGGTGGAGATTCGCTACGTGTCATGCAGCTCTTTTCCCTGTTAAAAAATCGATATGCAAAAGAGATTTCCTTTACTGATTTTTTCAATAAGCCAACGATTGACTATTTATCTAAACAGCTACAGAGTTCTGAAAGTGCATGTACGCCAACTGCAAACGAGCGGATTACACTTCAGAAACTACGACAGGAGATCGTCTTAGGCGATGTAAATACTGGTTTAGCGAAAACTTTCTCTGGCTCTCCTCCTGCTCATTGGACAAAACCTCAAGCCATTCTCCTGACAGGAGCAACTGGATTTATTGGCATCTCTTTGTTACATGAGCTTTTACAGCGAAGTGATGCAACTATTTATTGTTTGATTAGGACCCAAAGCCTGACACAGGCTTACCAAAAACTGCGTTATGCGGCACAACGATATTTACCCGGTGTTGCTTTTTCCTATTCCAGGATAGTTCCATTAATCGGTGATTTAGCTCGTCCCATACTGGGGCTATCAACAGAACAATTTCATAGTATTGCGGAGATAGTGGATACTATCTATCACAGTGCAGCTAATGTTAATTTACTGTATCCATTGTCCAGCTTAAAAGCCGTTAATATTATTGGTACCAAATCAATTCTCAAGCTGGCAGCCCATAGGAAATTGAAACCGGTTCACTTTGTCTCTACTTTGGATGTCTTTGAGCCACTGGCTGCTACTGGAGTTAATGTCATCTATGAATCGGACGATATTGATCAAGGGGATGCCATTACCGGCGGCTATGCCCAGAGTAAATGGGTTGCAGAGAAACTGGTGACTGCCGCCGCCGCGCAAGGGATTCCCACCTGTATCTACCGACTTGGTATGGTTACCGGTCACTCCTATACAGGGATTGGTAACCCAGAGGATTTATTAAGCCGATTGATCAAAAGTTTGATTCAAATTGGTATATCACCTGAGCTTAATTTACAAATTGATATGACTCCTGTAGATTATGTTAGTCAGGCGATTGTTTACTTATCTACCCAGCTCAAGTCATTTAATAGAGCATTCCATTTAGTCAATCCCACAGCATTTCATTTAGAAGATCTGGTTGAAACTATCAACCAACTAGGTCTCCCCATTCAGTCTGCTTCTTATAACCACTGGGTAACTCTCTTAAAGAATCGTTCTCATGCCCTGAGCCCTCTTTGCGAAGTTGTCACTGAAACAATTGCGCATGAGCAAATTACACGGTTAGAGATGTGGCTTTCTGGTACACAGCTTTTCAATTGTAATAATACACTCACTGGATTGGAAGGCAGTGCGATCAGCTGTCCAAACAACAATCATACTCTCCTAAGAAAGTATCTGGATAACTTGAGTTTTCGGTAAGTAGTATCTAATCAGACGCTTAATCAAGCCCTAGTCTTGGTTGTAAACAACTACTGAAAACAACTTAATTGTCATCCTTAGCCCTATCCTAATCAATGGCTGATATTATCACCGAAACTCTGAACGTTGGTTCTCAACAACAAGTTGAATCGCTATTGAAAAAATATTTTTCTAAGAAAAATCTCAATAGCAAACAGAAAATAGAACAACTATTCCAGGAGTTCAGAAGTTGTCACTATGTTTGCCTCAAGGAATTTATCCCTTTGGTATTACAAACTGGTGCGCGAGGAGAAACTTCTGAACTCTTGAATCACTTTTCATCAAATGTTTCAGTGACCGATGCTTCTACAAATAAAGCACCGCTAATAGCTCAAGTTTCTCAATTGGATATTGAACATAGAAGTATCATTATACCGGCACTGTACTACTCACAGTCTTTACGCCAATTACTCTTGCTGATTACTGCTAATGAAGTCATCCCTTACAGTTCTAAGCATGGAGGGATATCTATTACACATGTCAATGAAGCAGATTATTATGAAAATTGGCAGTGTGTAGAGCATGCATATCAGCTAGTTTGGTTTATTGAAGCTCCCAAAGTAGATGCTGGTGGGGCGTTTGAATTTATCAAAAGGTCTACCGATCAAGACTTGAGCATCAATCATGATATATCGGAAAATCAAATTCAGCGAAGATATCACAAGTCAAGAGATGTTTTCCTACTGAAAGCTGATGCCTGTCTCCAGCGATTTGCTCCATTTAATCAGGGGGCAGAAAGAGTCGTTATAACTATGAACTTTGCTAATGGTCCTAGGTTAGGAAAAATTTAGAGCATTTGACCTTATTTACCTAAAAAAAAATGAGAATACAACCCAGAAAGTCGCTGATTAAAATAGAGAGTAGAGATTGGCTAACTAATGCAGTGATTGCCACAGATACGATCAAAGCCCGCACGGTGATCTATCAAAGCCAGGAGTTTTTGATTTTACCTAAACCCAACTACCAAACGGTTCAAATAGCTGACAATGCTCATATCATAGATCATGTCTTTGCTAATCTGAATCATCATTGTTCCCCAAATACCTTTATCGATGTCTCTGATTTCTCTCTTGTTGCTGAAAGAGATATAGAACAGGGAGAAGAGTTAACATTTGCTTATTTTACTACAGAAGTAAAGCTCGATAGGCCATTTTATTGCCAGTGCAATTCATCCAACTGTATTGGTAATATCCTAGGTGCGTCTCAAATGCCCTTTAAATCTCTAATGTCTTATTCTCTTAGTCATCATGTTTTGAATTTAACTAAATTTGCAAGTTCAGAGCGGTATCAAGCTTATGAATTAGGGCCGCAGCATTAAGTTTGCCTGTGATGGACGTCAAGGCATGCGTTAGAAATCTGTGGTGCATGAACCTATTGGACTGGTTAACATGTGTATTGAGCGACCTGATGAGAATATTCGGGTGACAAAGCTAACAGCCATCACATCGTTAATCATTGATTAGTCAGGGCATCCTAAAGTACAGTTTGAAGTCTGACACCCCTACCCAGGTGAGATGTTAGACTTCAAACTGTATTTGTTTACCTGATCAAACACAACCTGCAATCAGAATGTCAAACGACGTTAAGGTTAATAGGGGATACCAGGTTCAAGGCATACCCTTAAAGTTGGCATTAATTGTGCCATTTGTTCTGCAGATTTTTACCGCTGTAGGGTTAGTCGGATATCTCTCTTTTCGGAATGGCCAAAAGGCAGTTAATCAGCTGGCCTTAAAGCTGAGTGCAGAGATCGGCGACCGAGTTGATCAGCATCTAGATGCTTATTTGGAATTACCTCATCAGCTGGGTGATATTAGCGTTGATGCCTTAACAACGGGGTTGCTGGATATTAAAGATTTTGACCGTACGGGTCGTTATCTATGGAAACAAGCCCAGGTACATGAGAATTTTACATTTCTTGGATATTACTTGCAAACGGGTGAAGGCGTTGCTGCCCAGCGTTGGCCCCCTGGTTCTGGGGTTAACATTGTGGAGCATTCCCTAGCAGATGGCAAAGACTATAACTATGCTACTGATAGTCAAGGAAGCCGTACTGATTTGCTTGATGCGACCGAGTACTATGCTCCTGCAGATGATTGGTATGTAGAAGCGGTCAAGGCTGGGAAACCAACCTGGAGTAGTGTTTATACAGCAGATGGGTTTGAAGATTATGTGGCAGCATCTGCGACGTTTCCCATTTATGACCAAGCTCAGGCTATTTTAGGCGTCTTTGCAGTTGATTTAATTTTAACCGATATCAGCAATTTTCTAAAGGAGTTAGATATTAGCCCCCATGGTAAGGTGACCATCATTGAACGAACTGGTCTGCTTATTGGTAATTCTGTTTCTATACCGACATATCGCATAGTAGATGGCGAAGCTGAGCGGTTGCATATCCTTGATAGTGAAGATATGTCGGTTCAAGCAACAGCTCAATTTTTGACAACAGAATTTGGTGATTTTGAAAATATTGCGGAGAATCAGCAACTCGAGTTTCTGATTGATGGCTCTCGACAGTTTGTACAGGTTGTACCTTGGCGTGATGACTATGGCTTGGACTGGTTAGTTATTGTTACTATTCCAGAATCTGACTTTATGGGGCAGATCAATGCCAATACTCGCAATACGATTGTGCTGTGTATTGCAGCGCTGATAATTGCAACTTTACTCGGAATTTTGACTTCAAGGTGGATTACGTCTCCAATTAATCGTTTAAATCTGGCGAGTCAGGCTATTGCTGCCGGGGATCTTGATCAAGCCCTTGAGGTCAAGGGGCTTCGAGAACTGCGTGGGTTATCTTCTGCGTTCAATCAAATGGCCGAACAAATTAAAGACTCCTTTGAGATGTTGGAAACCCGTGTAGCTGAGCGCACCGCGCAGCTGGCAGAAGCTAAGGAACGAGCAGATTCTGCTAACCTGGCCAAAAGTGAGTTTTTGGCTAACATGAGCCATGAACTGAGAACGCCGCTAAACGGTATTCTAGGCTACTCTCAAATCTTGCAGTTTCAAAAAAATCGTCCTGAAAAAGATCGTAAAAGTATTGAAACTATTGCTCAATGTGGTAATCATCTTTTAACGCTAATTAATGACGTTTTAGATATTTCTAAAATTGAGGCTCGTAAGCTTGAACTCAATCCTAAACCGTTTCACTTTCCATCTTTTTTACAAGGTGTGGTCGAAATTTGTCGTATTCGAGCCGAGCAGAAAAATCTGCCGCTTGTGTTTGAGGCTCTCGATACGTTGCCTCCAGGTATTGTTGCAGATGAAAAACGTCTGCGCCAGGTTTTGTTAAATCTGATTGGTAACGCGGTTAAGTTTACACACACAGGTAGTGTCCATCTCAGAGTTGCGACTCAATCTGATCCTGATGTTGCAACTCTGACACGTCTGCATTTTGCTATTGAAGATACTGGCATTGGTATTGATGCTGATAACCTTGGCAAGATCTTTGAGCCGTTTGAGCAGACGGATAATACTAAACATGTGATTGAAGGAACCGGGTTAGGCCTTGCCATCAGTCAAAAAATCATAGAACTTATGGATAGCCGTATCCAGGTTAAAAGCACGCTGGGTATGGGCAGTACCTTTGAGTTCACGGTTTCCTTTCCCCTGGCAGAGGACTGGATACAGGCTGATCTGCAACATCAGGAGCTGGGTCAGCTGATTGGCTATGAGGGCGGACGTAGAAAAATTTTAGTCGTTGATGATCGTTGGGAAAATCGATCTGTGATCGTCAATTTACTTGAACCGCTTGGCTTTGAACTCCTTGAGGCCCAAGATGGTGAGGATGGATTAACCAAGGCACAAGCATTTTTACCAGACTTAATCGTTACGGATTTATTGATGCCTAACCTGAATGGTTATGAATTCCTCAAACAGCTTCGGGATCTAGCTGAGTTTCAATCAGTACCCATCATTGCGTCTTCAGCCCATTTATCTGGTATTGAACGGCAAGACTGTACTGAGGCTGGATTTAATAGCTTCTTAGCTAAGCCGATCAAAGCACCCGAATTGATCGGGCAGCTGCAGCAACTTCTAAAGCTAGATTGGCGATACGACCTCAAATCTGAAAAGCAATCGTCTGACATGGCATCGACGATGATTGTACCTGCATCGGACGTGCTCATACCGCTTTATGAAGCTGCTGAAAGAGGTTATATTGCAGATATTCAAGATGAGATTGCTCGACTTCGGCAGCTCAGTCCGGATTACACAATTTTTGTTGATAAATTGCTCAAATTAGTTGATGAGTTTGATGATGAAGGAATTGTTCAACTGGTAAAACCCCATATAAACTTTTAAGGTATATGAGCTTCTATTGGTGAGACACCTACTTTGGGGCAATCTAAATCTACTCGATTAGCTAAAAAAAGCGTCGCTTGTTTTGATAGTGATTGACGTGGTTTTCATGATGTTTTTCTTTGGACCTCGCTAGACCATGTTGAGTTCCCAACAAGGTGAGATTTTGATTGTTGACGATATTCCGACTAATATTAAGCTCCTCTATGAGGTTCTGCAGCAATCTAACTACAAGGTCTCAATTGCTAAGAATGCGGAGAGTGCCTTTAAGAAACTAGAGAAAATTTTACCGGATCTGATTCTACTGGATGTGATGATGCCAGGGCTGGATGGGTTCGAGGTGTGCAAAAAGCTGAAGCGCAATCCTAAAACCCAAGATATTCCGGTCATTTTTATGACGGCTTTGACTGATGAAGTTGATAAGGTTAAAGGGCTTAGTATCGGGGCTGTTGATTATATTACTAAACCTATCCATCCCGATGAGGTATTAGCTCGCATTAAAGTACACTTGACGTTGCGTCATACGCAAATGCAGCTACTCAGTGAAATTACTGAGAGAAAACAAGCGGAACGGGAATTGCATCATGCGCTTAGTGAGTTGCAAAAGACACAAATACAGCTGGTGCATAATGAAAAAATGTTGAGTCTGGGGCAACTTGTTGCTGGTGTTGCTCATGAAATCAATAATCCGGTCAATTTTATTCATGCCAATCTACACCATGCTGAGCGTTATGTAGAGGATCTATTGGATATTATTGGGCTCTACAAACAGTATGTTCCCAACCCTCCAAAAGAAATTTCCGATAAGATAACCGAGATTGATCTTGACTATCTTGAAAAAGATTTAGTCAAAATCTTAAACTCGATGAGTCTTGGTACTAGCCGTATCTGCGATATTGTATTTTCCCTACGCAACTTTTCTCGTCATCACGAGGCAGAAGTGAAGCAGGCGGATATCCATGAGGGTATTGATAGTACCCTGACGATCTTGCAAGGTAGCTTGCAACGTGACAATAGTTACCCTGATATTCAAATTGTTAAAGATTATGGCTCACTACCGTTGATTGAATGCTGTGTGGGGCAGCTGAATCAGGTCTTTATGAATCTGTTGAGCAATGCTATTGAAGCTGCCAATGAGCGGGATGCTGCTTTGACGGTGGCAGAAGCGATCGCAGATCCTAGCGTGATTAAAATTTCAACCATGGTCAAGAATCAACGACTGTTGATTCAGATTGTGGATAATGGCTTAGGTATTCCTGAGGATTTGCGATCGCAAATCTTTAATCCCTTTTTTACCACCAAGGACGTTGGCAAAGGCACTGGTATGGGGCTGTCAATCAGCTATGGCATTATCACTGAGACCCATAAAGGTAAACTCTGGTGTGAGCCCAATGTAGATCAGCCGGGCACCCGATTTTGTATTGAACTGCCAATCCCATCAGAGCAAGTGTCGGTGTAAAACCTCGGGTGTCAGCCACCTGCGCTTCCAGATATAAAGAACTGCTGAGATTGAGTCAGTTAATGGGTGACGCCCTGCTAACATCTGCAATAACCTTGGCGTCATTAAAATTTCCTAGCTGTACCATTATTAGCTGGAGGACATATGGGGACCTGGATTAAGGAAACTGATAAAGCTATTTATCTGATGGAAGGTGGGCACTATCGACAAAAAATCGATAAGTCTCCGCACCAAGGGGAAGTGGAGGGTGAAACCTTTTTTAGAACTGAAGTACTTAAGGAATGGCTGAATAGCGACGAGCCACCGGGATTTTTTCTGGTTTCTGCAGGTACTGATACGGATGAACCTGAGCCCTTGCCCGTAACCCCTCCGCCTGTGAGTCCAAGTATTAGATTTACTAAGGTGCCTGCTCTGGTCAAAATCTATCACCCTTATCAACTAGCGGGTACCGCCAGTGATGACCTGGTGGGCGAGACCGTTAGCCTATATGTTGACAACAATCAAACTGCTATTGCAACAACAAAAGTCAACGATAGTAAACAGTGGGTGTTTCAATCTATTTTCTTAGCAGTGCCCAAACCTCAGCTACGACGGCTAAAGGTCGTAGCTGGCCAGGTAACAGACGTTGCTTCCCTAACCCTAACTCCTTACATTGAAAAGCATCCAGGTGCTAAGAAGCTGGCTTTGAGTGCCAGCGTTGGGGCCGGTGGTGCTAATCGGGCCAGCGATGTTAAACGGGTGCGCGAGCGGTTGGTGGATCTGGGATATGATTCTGCCAGCGGTAGTTCGATGGATGCTTTGATCCGGGCTATTCAGTTGTTTCAAACCGCGATTTCAGGTAGCACTACCATTCGCGGTGACGGTCGCATAGATGTTGGTTTTAGTACCCAACAATTTTTAGAAGCGGCCAATGCGCCTCAATGGATGCGCATGCCGGGTCAGGGGGTGGGCTTCTACAACGTTGAGGTGCTCGACCAGCCAAGGGATACCCACGACTACGGCATCGACTGGATTAGTAATGTGATTCGAGCGGCGGGTATTCACTATGAGCTGGCCTATCGCAAAAATCGATCAGAGGTGGCTCCCATTGCCATTAACGATGTGAGTTTGCCCAATGGGGGGAAGACTCCCGACCATGCTGGACACCAAAGCGGCAATGCAGGGGATGTGGTGCTACCGCGTAAGGGGGGGCGATTTGGGAATACGCGATGGTCGAACGCTAACTATGATCGCGAAGCGACGGAGGAGATTTTGAAAGCGTTGCGGGCGCAGCCCTGGGTCAATAAAGGAACACTGTATTTTAATGATCCGGTTTTGATTAAAAAAGGGCTATGTCGAAAGGTTAGTGGTCATGATGACCATATTCATTTTGAAATTGATGTGCCCCCAAAAATTGATTAAGGTCAGGCTCAAGCGCTGAGCGGCTGACCAATGCTATGTTGAAATACTGCATGGACATCTAGCAATAATAGGGTGCGATCGCTCTCCTTTTCAGACACAATAGCCATGTGACTGATCCAATTTGTTTTGTGATCAAATGGAGTTTCCAGGGCTACTGGTTTAAAGATTGTTAGCGGTAGCTCAATCAGGTCAGGAGGCTGCTCTAGGGCAATCCCCCATAGCTCTTTTTGCGGATTTCGGACCACCACTAAAAACGGGGCATAGTCTGGAGCAGATACATGGCCCACTTCTTGATACAAATTGACCAGACGGATAGTGTGAGAGCCCAGCTGGACTAAGCCAATGCCAACAGTACCCCCCTGGGTAGCAGGAGGACAGTTAACGATTCTCAAGATGGCGGTTACAGGCAATAAAAACCAGTAGTCAGCCACGTCAAAGATAATAAATTTTCCGGTTTCTGCTGTTGGAGTATCCATAACAGTTCTATGGGAAGGAATGGGTGAATCATGCTGATTTGGGAGACTCTCGGGTCATTAATACTAGTCTTAGTCCATTAATGCCCTTTGCCCCTTATTCACTTAGGACATTGTTGATGGTCGCTAAAAGTTGAGGCATCAGATAGGGCTTGGTCAGATAGTTGTTAGCCCCTAGATCCTCAGCTAGCTGTCGGTGTTTATTGCCTGTACGAGATGTCAGCATAATAGTTGGAATTGCCGCAATTTCAGGAATTTGCCGACGGGCTCTGAGAAAATCAAAGCCGTTCATCCCAGGCATTTCCAAATCGCATAAGATAGCCGTAACCTGAGAGTGATGCAGCTTTTGTAAAGCTTCGTTGCCCTCCTTCGCCTGGATCACCATGTATCCAGACTTTTGTAAGCCTTGGGTCAGGGTGTTGCGTACCGTAATTGAGTCGTCTACCACTAAGATGGACTGCTTACCCGTCGGTTTGGGTGGACGACGGGTGGGTGCAGGCTTAACGACCACCCCATGAGACTTTGGTGCTGACCGTTGTAAAGCCTCCAGGGTTAAAGCTGCCGCATCAATTACCAGACTCAGACGGCCATCCGGCAGGATGCTACAGCCATAGATGTAATCTGGTATGGGTGTACTATTTCCCAGTGAGCGGATCACCAATTCCTGTTCTCCCAACAGCTGATCGCTTTCTAGCCCGACAATCCGCTCATGGTGACGCATGAGAATAACTGGGTTAGCTCTTTCTACCGCTGGTTTAGTCTCTGGCCAGTAGTTGGGGGGAAGAGTGGCATGATAGGTAAGAGATTTTGTCAGTGAAATGAGGGGGATCAGACACTCTTTGCCATCAATCTGCCAACTTAAGACTTTATTGTTCTTACGGGTGCTGATCTGCTCAGGTTTAGGAATTAAGATTTGTTCAATAGCATCAGTCATAAATGTGTATAACGTTTCACCCGCCTGACAGACCAACAGTTTGGCAATGGTTAAGTTGGTAGGAATCTTCAGGGTAAAGCATGTTTCCTGATGCGGCTTATGGCTAATTGTGATCTGGCCCTGCAGGGCCTGGACCTGTGCCCGTGCGGCATCTAGCCCAAAACCTCTCCCTGAGAGATCGTTGACTTGAGCCGTCGTTGAAAAGCCGGGTCTAAAAATTAAATGACTGATTTGCTCGGGGGTGAGTTGTTGAGCTTCTGTTGGGGTGATCAGCTGTTGATAAATAGCTTTTTGACAAATCGCCTCAAGGTTTAAGCCTCGCCCATTGTCCCGAACGCTAATGTTGAGATGATGCCCTTCTTGTTTAGCCGATAGCTGAATTTGGGCGCTGTCTTCTTTCTCTTGCTGTTGACGCTCCCATGGTTTTTCAATCCCGTGGTCAAACGCATTGCGCACCAGATGCAGCAGTGGTTCATATAGCTTATCGGCAATCATTTTATCGACTAAAACATGTCCCCCTTCAATTGTTAGCTCCACAGGTTTGCCCTGCTGAGCGACCAAACGTCCCAGTACCTGGTGAAATCGTTGAAATATACTTTCGATTGGCTGCATCCTAGCCTCAACCAGAGTCTCTCGTAGGCTGTTAATTAGCCTCTGTTGTTTTTGGATTGTTTGGGTGCTGTGGCGGACAAACAGCTCAATCGCTTCAGCGCTTTCCAACTGTTGTACTAAGGTGTCCAAAGAGGATTGAACCTGTAACTGTAGTTCGCTGTAGTGGTCTAGTTCTAACGCATCAAACTGATGTTCGGTCGAGGGTGTGTGTGCCAGGGTATTGGTTACTGACGTGGCCTGGCTTTGTAGTTCGATTAACTGTCGTTGTTGCTGCCCTAGCTGTTTGAGTAATGTTTTGACGCTGACGGTTAGCTGTTCGTGGTAGAGCGTCTGTCGGTTTTGTTGAGTGAGAAGATCACCAATGGCGTGATTAATCTGTTCAAGATGGTCAACGGATACTTTCAGACTGGAAGTATGGGAAGTGGATCTCCCTGGTGGATCAGAGAGGACGGCGGGTGGCGGTCCGTCGGCTGAGAGTGATCTATTAGCCCCGTCGTTAACAACTTCTACATTAGGAGAGGTTGTGGTCAATAAGTCATCGTTTGTTGTGAGCGGTGCGGCAATCGAGTCTGCAGCAGTGGGTGCGAGTAAATCATCAACGCCTCCTCCCTGATGGGGCAATGACTTGGCTGGCTGGGGTGAGGTTAACGTTTGAGGAGGGTGAGGCTTTGGTGGGGTAGCCGTACGTGGAATGGGTTGGTTAAGCGCATTCCACACTTGTCCAAGCCAGTTGTTTTTAGAAGGCTTGGGCGGTGTGGCCAGTTTTTTGAGCATCAGACTAGGCTCACCCCCACGGGTGCGATCGCCTTCTAGCACCTGACGCTGACCAGCCCGGTAGTCATCTAGGGCAATCTGGGCAATCTGTATCACCAGTTCGGGTCTACGATCCAGTGCTTTTAAGGTGGTGCGGACAATATCTCCAAACCCTGGTAGGTTAAAAGACTCGGCTAAGCCACTAAAGACATCAGCATGGGCTCGTAGCAGTGCAGTCAGTGCAGCTGGCTCGGGAGTCTCAAGGGCGTTCTCTAACTCCTGGAGACGTTTGTCGACACCCTTTTCAAAAACAGATTGGGTAATGTCTACCCCCAGGGCACTGGAGTTGGGTAAATCAACGTTTTGGCCAAATCGATTTCCCAGATGGTTTTCCAGATTTGAGATCACATCGGCCATGCGTTCTAGAATACTGGACTCATCGATTTGAGTTGTTGCTGTTTGGGCTGATAGCAGCAGCTGTAGACAGCTGTAGGCCTCAAAAATGAGCGATTCTACGGCCGGTGTCAGCGTTGCGTTGGGGTCACACAAGGCTCTAAACACATTCTCTAGGGAATGGGTGGTGGTTTTTATGTGTTCTAATCCAACACTGGCAGCGGCTCCTTTAAGGGTGTGGGCGGTTCGCATCAGCGCGTAGACCTTCTGGACACCAAAATCTTGGTGGAGGGTTTGCAGTTCATTGTCCATTTGCTGAAGCAGTTCAGACGCTTCTTGCAAAAAGTAGGCGGGGATCTGCTGGGAACTCACAGAATCAGAAGTCATCATTCACTGAAAACGAAATTGCTATGGCATTCAGACGGTCGGCAGCGTATCTCCGGTGGGAAGACGCTGCCAAGTAAGACAGTTAGACTTTATGTGCTCGTACCTGCTTGCAGGGCCTTGGCTGTGGTCAGCAGTTGATGAATTGACTGGGTCAATTGTTCTGAGTTTTTAGAGGTCTGACTGGCTGTCTGGGTGGCTTCTGTTACGGTCGCCGTCACACCCTTAAATTCATCGGCCTGTTTGTGAGTGGCCTGGGTGATTTCTTCAATCAGGTTGCTAATCTGACCGGTGGCTTCGACAATTGCTGTCAGGTTGCGACGGGCGTCTGTGACTAAGTTGGTGCCTTGAGCTACCTGCTGTATCCCCGTTTCCATGGCAGTGGAAACCTCAGCGGTGCCGATCTGGATTTCCTGGACTAGCTGCTCGATTTCAGTGGCGGCCTCGGCGGACTGGCGGGCTAGCGATCGCACCTCATCGGCCACTACTGCAAACCCTCGCCCATACTCTCCTGCACGGGTTGCTTCAATGGACGCATTCAAGGCCAGTAGTTGGGTTTGAGTCGTAAAGTGGCTAATCAGATTGACCACCTTAGAAATTTTCTGAGACGACTCACTCAGGCGTTTGATGCGCTGGTTGGTGTCAGCTACAGTTGACCGAATGGTCATAATGCCATCCACAGTGCGGTTCATCGCCATATCACCCACGCTGACCGTCTGGTTAGCTTGCTGTACGGCTGTTTCTACCTGTTGCGCATCGCCCACGACCCCTTCAGAGAGGCTCATCAGGTCCTGGACCCGCTTTAACACCTGGGTCAGAGCCATAGTTTGTTTGCTAATGGAGATTGCATTAAGCTGCGATGTCTGGCCTACCTGATCAGCTGCTTTTTGCACCTCTAGAACAATTTCAGTCAGGGCAGTGTTTTTAGCTTTGAGCTGTTCTAAATATTCTCCTTGCTGCAGCGCCAGGTTCAGCTGAGTCCCAATGCGTTGAATAAACTCCACTTCAGACTCCTGCCATGTACGAGGGCCGCTGCACTGATGCACACAAAACAGACCCCAGAGAATGTCTCCTTTGAGCAAAGGCACCACCATACTGGCCCGCACCTGCAGCTGGGAGAGCAGTTCTACCAGGCAGTCTGGAAGATCGAGGGTGGTAATATCATTTACCACCCAATAGCGACCTTTACGATAGTTTTCTGCCTGACTTTCTCCAAAACAATGGTCCTGGACCTTAGCCGCCATGGCCGAGAAAATGTCCTGGGCCACATCTTCAACCACAAATTCACCGACAGTATAGTTCGTAGAGATATCAAACTGATACATACCCACCCGGTCGGCATTGAGCAACTGGCGGATATCGCGCACCGTTGCCTTGAGAGTTTTAGGCAAGTCTGTTGTCTTCCGCAGCCGTTCAGTAATCTTAGTGATTAATCGCTCCTGGGTTGCCACCCGTTCTAGCTGCTGATTTTTCTCTTTGACTTGATCGAGGTAGTCTGCCTGCTGCAGTACCAGGTTGAGCTGAGCCCCAATCCGTTTAGCAAATTGCACTTCAGTCTCTTGCCAAACTCGGGGACCACTGCATTCGTGAACACAGAAGAGCCCCCAGAGGATATTGCCTTTGAGTAAAGGCACCGCTAGACTGGCTCTGACACGGAGTTCTGACAGCAGATCTACTAAACAATCGGGCAGGTCTAGAGCGGTTATATCATTGACAACCCAATGGCGACCTTTACGGTAGTTTTCTGCCTGCCCTTCGGCAAAACAGTGATCCTTGACCTTGGCAGCCATGGCTGAGAACACACCAGGGGCCACATCTTCAACCACAAATTCACCCGTTGCATAGTGGGTGGCCATATCAAACTGGAATAGCCCGACCCGATCGGCCTTAAAGATCTGACGGATGTCGCGAACAGTTGCTTTTAGTGTTTCCGATAGGTCTGTACTCTTGCGTAGACGCTCGGTGATTTTAGACAGCAGCAATTCTTGCATCACTATGTTTTTAGCATGTTGATGATAGTCAGCCTGCTCTAGAGCGAGACCTAGCTGGCTAGTAATTCGCTGAACAAAAGCAACTTCAGACTCTTGCCACTGACGCAAACCGCTACATTGATGTACACAGAATAGTCCCCAAAGTTGCTCCCCTCGCATCAGCGGGACTACCAAACTGGCGCGCACCTGAAACTGAGTCAACAGATCAAGATGTTGTTCAGCTAATCCCTGAGTGCGAACATCAGCAGCGACCCAACAATCTCCTTGTCGATAGGCAGCCAGCATGTGAGCATCAAAGCCATAGTTCTCAACGGGTATGTCTTTGATCAGAACAAAATCACCGTGGACGTTCTCGGCAACGATCTCTCCTGTGCTTTCAGCTTCTGGATCAAACTTAAAAATAGCTACCCGATCTGTTTTGAGAAACTGCCGTAGGGTACGAGTAATAGTGTCAAAGACTTGTTGGGTGTCCGTAGCCACACGAATGTTTTGAACCAGGTTTGTAATCAGTTGCTCCCGGATGATTTCCTGCTGACTTTGGTGCTGCAGTTCATAGGTCTGAAGCTTTAGGGTGAGTTCGGTAACTACCTGATAGAGTAAGGCAATTTCGCTGTCGTTCCACTGACGAGAACCTTGACAACTCTGGATTACCAGCAGTCCCCAAACTTGTTCGTTAATAAAAATGGGTAGGCTCAAACTTGCCTGTATCTGGAAGCTCTGAAACAGCTGCATCTGATATGGGGTGATGGCATCGTTGGTGACGTTGGTAATGCTAACGACTGCCTGCTGTTGATAGAGCTGGGTGGTTTCTTGACCAAAGATCAGGGCTGGTAAAGACTGGCTAAGTGTGGGGCTATAGCCAGCGGTTAAGGATTCTGCAATGACAGTGCCCTGGGCTTCGGACTGAAACTGATAGATCAGAGCACGCTCAACGGCAAACCGCTTACGGAGTTCAGTGACGGTAATTTGATAGAGATTGTCGAGGTTAGCGGCCTGAGCCATGGCATTTGCGATCGCAAACGGGCGTCTATTTTGACTGCGAGGCAGCGGTACAGATTCTACCGCCAGGGCAGTTAGTTCAGTTGGAGGCGGTTCTGCCACCGTCTGGCGTAGGGCCAAATCATCCGCAGTGAGCATCAGCTCTGGATAAGTCTCTTGTTCGTCTGTTGTGGGGGTGTCAACAGTTGTTAGCAATTCATCAGCACTGTTGTTATTCATATTCACCATCGATAATCTTAGTCGTGTGTTCTTTCAATACGTCAGATTCAATACAGGAGTTAGCCAGCTCCCTACCATCTCAGCCATAAAAGCTCATGGCAAAATGCAGAGGATATTATGGTGGTCCCTGCAATGACCGTTCAACTACCACATCAACATCCAGTACAACCCCGCTGTGGTTGGGTAGATAGCCCATGACAAAAGGCGCTATTGGAGAAGAGTCAAACTCGGTGGGTAAATGTAAGGTTTCAGGAGCCACCCGTTCCACATCATCCACCTGTTCTACCACTAGACCCACTTTGCGATCGCCCGATTCCACCACAATCACCATCGGATTCTCCAAGGAGGGAGCCCACTGCCACAGAGGAAGCGAACCCACCAAGATATTTAGATCGGTCAGCCACAAAATTTCACCGCGCCAGTTGCATACTCCTAATAAATAATTGGGCACCTCGGGGATAGGTAAGATCTCGACCGCTTCTAATTGCAGCACCTCAGCGATCACCTCAAGCGGTAATAGCGTTTCATTCTCTCCAGAGAGTTGAAATCGCAGAAATCGTTGACGTGTATCTTCGGGAATTGGCGTCAGCCCGAGTGGATCTGACGGGGCTATAGCGGTTTGTGACGTAGACTGTAGAGAGTTAACGGCAGTGGATGTCATAGCTGATGTGTTTAGGCGGATATGGCCATCGGTTATGAGTTCAAATCAACAGAAGCTAACAAAAGTATTACGAGTGATTACTGTTAGGTTCAGACAAGATTGTTAAACAACTGATATAAATAATTAGATAAAGGATGAAAAACGACTTGGAGAAGCGCCCTTGGAGATGTTGCTATTGCTAGCACTTAGATGTTTATGGAGAACTTTTATAACTCGCTTTTCATGAACTGGTTTGCTGAAGAAGCCTGATGCACCCACAATCCTGGCCCGAACTCGATCAATAATGCCATTGTTATTGGTCACAATAATAATGGGGGTCTTTCGAAAAATAGACGTACGTCGAATCTGGGCACATACCTCATAGCCATTGGTCAATGGCATCACCAAGTCCAAGAAAATAAGACTAGGTTTGAGTTCTAACAATGTAGGAATTGCCTCTAACGGTTCGCTAATATTGTCATAGCCATAGCCTGCACCCTTGATAATGGCTGCCAGAGTGCGGCTGTCTGCCGGACTGTCATCAATGTAAACCACCATGGATTGACTGGCTGCTGTTTGAGCAGCAGCCTTTGCTAGCTGGTTTAATTGTTTAGAGCCTGAAGATTCTTTTACGGGGTAAGGAATAGGCTGATAACTGTCAACTAACTGACTGGTTGAACCACTCAATTTGGTTGAGACAGTAGAGACACCTGTAGGACTTAGCAGCGCTTTTATTTTGTTCAAGACACTGGTGAGATCAATTGGTTTCAGCTCATAATCATCACAGCCTGATTCAGTGACTTTGCCCCATTCCGTCTCTGATGTCAGGGCCATCAGCGCTATGACAGGTATGTTTTGAGTCACGGTAGAGTTTTTGAGGATTTTAATGGTCTGCCAACCGTCAATCACGGGCAGATCCGTCGCGATCATGATCAAGTCTGGTGCCTCAGTCACCGCCATTAAAATCCCTTTATCCCCTCCATCAATGGCAGAGACTACGTTATATCCGTGTTGTACAAGCTGTTGTTGTAACATTTTGCACGTTGGCTCATCGTTCTCCACCAATAATATTTTCGAAGTCATCAGAAAGATTGAAGTGCTTGTTAGTGTGTCAGCTTGGTGAGCACCAAGCATTTGGGGTAAAGCCAATAGCATCAGAGCCAATTTGCTACTGACTAACGCCAAAACTGCGATAACTTTCTAGCAGCCCTAGAATGCGATCGCGATCGCTATTATTCATACGGTTACCTAATCATCTTGTTCCGGAGGTAACTGGAGCAAAAATTAGATTAGAAGCACAAAGCAGCTCAAAAATTTGGAGTCAGATCAAGTCTCGAATAACGCCGTTGCTGAGTTTGGGGCAGTAATGGCCCCATAGTTTTATGGTTATAAATACATGTTGTAATCAAAACAGCCTTAGTCAACTTATCAATACACCCTAAAAGTTTTATATATAAGTGTGATCGAGTTTAATTATGCGTTAACCAAACGCGTCCAAAGTAAAGGTTTACTAGAACAAATTCTAAAATTCACATATATGAGGGAAATATCTGTTGATTTTGAAGTATTTTTCCAAGTATTCTGAGCGACTGGTTACGGCTTGAAGAATGCTGGTTAAGCATGGCCAGCAGGCCGTCAGTCTGCTGATTCGAGAGCCGCTATTGTTCGAGAGACCATGCCAGCTGCCCGGCTGTAAAGATCACAGTTACGATAGTGGGCAGCTTCTTGAGATCGTTTATCATGAAGGCAAATACCAAGCCGGATGTCGTTGGCTCATGCATTCGGATGACACAGATCCTTTTTCCTTGAGGCTTTCACCATTATGATTTGGCACGACTGGCTCCTGATTGCTTGCTTTATAGCCATATCAACATGGGGCTTGCGGCTGGCCTGGCTGTGGTGCTATCAACCTCGATATGCTCAATGGAAACGTCGGTCTAAAGCAACCGTTATCTCGGGTAAATTTGGTCGCTCCGGACGGCGCTTGTATTACGATATGCCCCGCAAATGAAACTGCGAGTCAATAGTGACCTGTATGTACGTTTCAGCCTCTGAGTAACCTATAAAAAAGCCCGCACCTATATAGGTACGGGCCCGGTTGAGAGAGGAGAACCGATCGGCCGGTCCTTAAGCAAACTTGAAACTTGAGGTCTTACACCTGAGCAACACTATCTAGAGCCTGGTTGACCCGCTTAAAGTCAAACCCCATGGCCCGCAAAGCATGCCACAGATGTCCTTGCAAAAAGAAGAACCCTAGGAAAAAGTGGGCATTGGCTAACCAGCAGCGAGCTGTGTGAGCTCCCAAAGGCAGTTTTACAGTGTCAGCAAAATAGGGAGATACGCCTAACTTGACCTCAAGGATGGGCCCATAAAACTCAGTCGGATAGGCCAGGGTGTTAACTGAGCAGAAGTAAGCAGCCACAAATGCAGCCAGTGCAATGCCTCCTAAAGAATAGGAAAGAATGGCTTCTCCTGAAAATGACAGCACCCGTTTAGCCCACTGTAGGGGCGGTACAAGAATGTGCCAAATGCCCCCTAAAATCAGCAAGGCACCCACAAAAGCGTGACCCCCGACTAAATCTTCCAAGCTATCAATGCTGGCAAAATGGGTTTGATATCCATAGATTGTCGCCAAATCTAATGTTGGCTGACTAATCAAACGGACATTGCCCACAGTAGGATCATACAGCCCGTGCCATTGGGTAGCCCAGAGCACCAGACCTAATGCACCCATACCTAAAAAGAGAAGATGATGCCCTAAAATGAGTCCCAACTTCTTAGGGTCGTCCCAATCGAAATGAAATTCTTTGGCTCTACCTGAGGCCTGTCTTAAATCAGCTTCACCCTTTACCAGGTGAAATAAGGCTCCAGCAGCTAAGACTGCCGAGGAAACCAGATGTACGGTTCCAACTACAAACGCTGGATACGTATCCACTAAACCGCCGTCGCTGACTCCCAAACCAAGAGTCGCCAGATGGGGCAGCAGAATCAGCCCTTGTTCACCCATCGGGACAGAAGGGTCAAATGTGGACAGCTCAAATAAAGTAAAGGCACCTGCCCAAAAAGTAATCAGGGCAGCTTGAGCTGCATGAGCTGTAATGAATAGTCCGGATTGTTCGGCAAAGCGAGAATTTCCCGCCCACCAATCATAACTCGGACTCGATTCACCATATGCCTGCATAGTGATGATGTCTCCGATAACTACGAGGGTGCCGTTGTGGTTTAGCTATAGGAGGGAGCCAAGGCAACAACGGCCCTAATTGAAAACAATTTTTTAGTTAATCATTTTCAATTGCTAAGAACAGCCTGTCTTATAAAGTGCAGTATGGCAACTAATGACATTTATTCTTAATAATGGTGATCTATATAACAATATTATTGTTGGTTGATTAGTAGGTTTGAGTTTAGGCATCATAAAAAACTGAGGACGCTCGGGCTCCTTCCTATATGGATTCTAAGTGAACTGAAAGGATAAGCTATCCGCCCTGTAAGCTGTCTATGTCTCTATCCTTTGACATTTCTGTCTTTTCTTTTTTAATTTTTTTGATAAGACTATTTCTTATTAAATAGACGAATTTGACCCAGCCTACATTTTGAAAGACTTGCAGTGAGAGACATTAAGGGGATTGCACAAACATAAAGTCTCAGGTTGAGGCTGTAGATGGGTAGATGAGTGATGGGGTAACGGGGGAATGATCTAAGCGCGGGAGCCTAAGTTTATAAAAAGTCTTGTGCTGAACCTGACTGTGGCAGTGGGCTAAGGCAAAACGTAGTGAGGAGACTTAGGGGTTAACAGTCAAATAAAGAACAGCTTGAAATTGGCTGTTCAGGCGCTCTCCCCTAATATTGAACAAGCCTACCCAAAAGGCTTAGAGAAGAGCTGCAGGTAGAGAGGTTCTATGAACTGCCACTGCTGGTCTGCAAGTCTCCCCTATGCAGAAGGGCAGCCGCAATCAGGTAGATCGCGAAGTTGCACCCATATAACTTAGGAGTTGAGCCGATCTCAAGCGCTCAACTCCTCTGATTGGTTCAGTTAACGTGATCTCCCTAGCGGTTAAAGCTGGAGAGATTCTGATTGAGACATTAGATCAGGGTCAGACAGGTTTCTAGCCAGGTTGCTAGCTGCTGACGTGATTTAGTTAAACGATTGGTGATGCACCATACCTGAATGGCTTCGGTGGCAGATGTCACATCAACCTTAAGAGGCTGATAGCTTTTACAGTCACAGGCAATTCCCAACTCTTGCAAGCGAAAGTAGGCTTCCCAGCGCTCACAACAATCAATTTCAACCATAGAACAACTCAATAGTTTTTACAGGAAAGTACACGGAAAGACGGGGGAGTTGTGTCAGCAGAGTCGTAAACCGGGTTACTAGTAGTCATTAGCAATATAAAACTGACACAATATAGATACACCTTATACAGTCAAACAAATACAGCTAAACTAAACTTTGCCCATAGGCCAAGAATCACCTGTGATAAGTGCAAATCTCTACCAAGTAATCTATAAATGAAATAGAAAATTAATAATGAATTGTTATAACTTTCTGATAAGCCGTAACAGAATAACTAGAAGCTACTTGCATCAGTGAGAAATGTCAGTGGGACGTCAAAACTAGTCAAAGCAGGTGAACTCCCTAGGCTACTGCTAACTAGTAGCATTGACTATTGCGAATGCATCTCACATAAAGGGTCAATCCCTTGCATGTCAATGCTTTCAGTCAACTGGAGTGAGTTAACATGGGAAAGTAGAAACAATCGTTCAATTAACTCTGCAACGATCGGCTCAGTTGAGCTTCGATATCGTGCATACATGCTTTCAAGGAGTCAGTTATACATGGTTAGCTCATCCGCACTCGTTACCCCCTTTGGTGAAGTTACTGAGAATGCGATCGCACTAGAAACATCCGTCACCACCCCCGTTTGTGAAGGACTGAACATCCTGCTGGCCAGTTTCCAGGCCATGTACATTCAGTACCAGAAGCACCACTTTGTCGTAGAAGGAGCCGAATTTTACCAAATTCATAACTATTTTGAGGAAAGCTATGACCAGGTAAAAGACCATGTCCACGACATTGGCGAACGCCTAGATGGTCTGGGCGGAGTACCAGCTGCCAGCTTTAGTAAACTAGCTGAGCTATGCTGCTTTACTCCAGAACCCGATGGTATCTATCGTTGCCGTCAGATGATTGAGAATGACCTCGCCGGAGAACAGGCGATTATTGCCGTCTTACGTCGTCAGGCTGCCCAGGCTGAAAGCTTGGGAGATCGCGCCACACGTCACTTGTATGAAACGATTTTGCTAGAGACAGAAGAACGCGCTTATCACCTCAATCACTTCTTGGCCAATGACACCTTGGTTGTAATCAACAACTAACCGGATTCAAGAAACAACTCAAATAAACATCTGCCTCCCTTTGGGGAGGCTTTTTTATGGGTTCATTTGAAAAGTATTCTCAGTTTCAATTGAACAGCAAATGAAAATAAGTGTCAAGAAGCTGAGAAATCTTTCTACATACAAGCCGAATGGCGATGGTAAATATGATCGTCAAGTTGCTGTATCCCCTGTTCTTTAAAGGGTTTAATCAGTATCTAATAAATAGATTCACTCTGTCAGTATTAAATAGCCTTTACTAATAGGATTTCCTCCCAAGTTTAGTTCCCCTAATTTTAGAGGAACTGATCTCAATAAGGTCAGGGATCTGAGTTAAACTAGCCCTAGTGAGCTAGACGGACTGTCATGGCAAAGGCAAAGCAAACCTTCTGTTTAGAAGGCCGGTTCGAAGGGTTCATGGCGGGGGGTAAATCTCCCTTTAAGTATTTGAGCCTGCGCAGTACCTCGGATGAGCAACATGTGATTAAGTTGCCTAAATCGGTACGGTTAATGCTGTTTCGTTATTTGCAAACGGGTGACTGGGTGCGGGTCGTAGGTGAGGAGTCCATTGACAAGGAAACCGGTGAACCTAAGCTCAAGGCCCAGGAAGTGGTACGGGTAAAACCGCTAGAAGTTGTGACTACTCCGCCGCAGTCAGTGTCATCTCAGGCTAAGCGTAAGCCACCCAAAATTTTAATTTGTCAAAAATCAACCTGTCGAAAACGAGGTGCGGCCCAGGTATGTCGTGAAGTCGAGGCCACCCTTGCTAGCTGTGGTCTAACCGATGCGGTTGAGGTCAAGCTGACGGGCTGTATGGATAAGTGTAAGGCTGGTCCCAATATGGTGGTGATGCCTGACAAACAGCGCTATACCAAAGTCAAGCCTGGTCAGGTATCCGAGTTAATTGCCCAGCATTTTCAAGCCGATGACGTTGGCTAGGCCATCTGTGATGAATCGCCTGCCAGCTCTCGGGGGATTAGGGGGACTGGTATTTTTGTCCGCTGTACTCCATGGGGCATTGCTACTGCTACCGCTGCCCCAGTGGTCATCAACATTGGTTGAACCAGAACCGGAGGAGGCGATTGAGCAGAGCGGTGCGATCGCAATCACTACGCTGCCTGTGGTTGTGCCCCCAGTCACTCAACTAGAACCTGAAACCACGCCCCCACCCGCACCGACATCTGAGGTGATTGAGCCCCCACCGCTGACCCAGGTGCCTGACAACCTACCTGACATCGACGAGTTTATTGTTGAAGAACCTTTAGATGAGTTGGACGACATCGACGATATCGAACAGCCGCCGTTTGCTCCCTCTGATGACGAGAATGAGTTAGACCCTCAAGACAGTGAGCCAGAAGCTGGTATTGCGGTTCAATTTAGCCATAACTTTCCTCATATCCCAGGTGCGCAAGCAGGTTGTTATGGGCTGCAAAACTGTCGTATTGCCGAAGGTCAGAACTATATTGATGCTTCGCGAACGATTATCGATGAGTTAACAGCTCAGGGATATGAGCTACAGCTCTACGAAGGTAACGACGACTCTGATGTGCGTAATCATAGGATTTATGAGATGCGTTCATCCACTAATACTGAGGCTGAAGTTAAATATCTAAATCTGTTTGGTGAAGGGTTGAAGACAGTTATCTATTTGGTAACTCCTCGTTTGATTACCCAAGCAGAGCTCCAGACACTGGAGATAAATCAGCAACAAACTGGCGGTTGAGCCACGCTTCAACTGGACCAGACCTAAAGAGATTGCACTACTAAAACAAAAGTCCCAGGTTGAGGCTGTAGATGGGTGGATGAGTGATGGGGTAACAGACAAGAAACCCCAACAGGTCCCATAGATCTGTTGGGGGCTTTTCGAGAAGAGGAACCTCTATTTGACTGCCTGAACTTATCTGGTAAAAGTCTTTACTTACACCCAGCCAACCCGGTCCATAATGCGTACAGCTTCAGCCTGATTCTCTCCTAGCTGGTTAACATTGAGAGTGTCGGCCTTAAAGGTGCCAAATTCACCAACAACCGGATCAATGGGAATCCCTTCAACAACCGGATACTCGTTGTTACCCTGAGCAAAAAATGCCTGAGCGTTGTCGCTGGCTAGAAACTCTAGGAACTTGACAGCATTATCGCGGTTGGGGGCGGACTTAACTACACCAGCACCGCTAATGTTGACATGGGTGCCGCGCTCATCGTCACCCTGGTTGGGGAAAAACACACCAATCTTTTTGAAGATTTCCTGTTTAGCGGGATCTTCGTCCTTGGCGTAGCGGGGTAGGTAATAGGTGTTTGCGATCGCAACTCCGCCAATTCCAGCAGCGGCGGCCTCAATTTGAGCTCGGTCATTGCCCTCGGGCTGACGAGCAAAATTAGCCACGAGGCCAGCGGCCCATTCTTCCGTATCAGCTGCACCATGAATCGAAATCATGGAGGCTGTCAAAGACTGACTATAAATGTTGCTCGAAGAGCGAGTCAGAACCTTGCCGCGCAAGGAAGCATCAGCCAGAGCTTCATAGGTAGAGAGCATGCTGGACTCAATTAGATCCTTGTTGTACATCAGCACCCGAGCCCGCTTGCTAACCCCAAACCAATGACCATCGGGGTGCCGGAGGCTCTCAGGAATTCGCTCATCTAAAGCACTAGAAGACACAGGCGCAAACACACCTTCTTGATCAGCCCGCCAAAGACGACCCGCATCCACCGTCATAAATACATCCGCCGGACTGCGATCTCCTTCTGCCTTCAATCGCTCCAACAGTTCATCGGCGTTACCTTCGAGCAAGTTAACGCGAATACCAGTTTGCTCAGTAAACTGCTGATAGAGCTTGTCATCAGTGTTGTAGTGTCGCGATGAGTACAGGTTTATCTCACCGGTTTGAGCCATGCCGCGCTTCGGTGCGAACACCTGGGTTGCCGCAAATGCTGCGGTTGAACCAACACCACTAATTAAAAGAGAACGTCGTGAAAATTTCATAGAGTCTGATCCTTCTATTGACTACAGGCAAACAGCGCCGTAAATTGTCGTCGTATTATCAGGATTGATTATCATTCCGTGGGGCGATGAATTTCCACAGATGAAAATCAATACACGAAATTTGCTACAAAACCATTACTTTCAGCATCCTGACATTACGGTGACCAACGATTCAAATCCCCTTATATCAGGAGCTGTAGATACAGCGCTTAAACATCAGGCTGGCATTAATGCGTAAGCGCTTCGTTACTGAAAGGTCTGAACATTATCGAGTTTTATTTTCAGTAATTTCACAGAATCATCCGAATTATCCCATAGAAGCTTATTGACATCAATAGCCAATAAAATCAACTTGGGTGGCAATAAATCTTCAGCCTGTTTACACTCAAAACCCTTTGCCCATCAATGTTTCACAATAGCTGGATGGGCTCAAATCAGCTGGCAGACGCTATAAGTTTAACTAATGCTATTTTTGCCGTTGCTAATTTCTCTAAATTAGCTGGTTGAGCGGAGTCGAAGCCACGGTGTTAGGGACGTTTACTTTTGGCCTACCTACTTGTCTATAAGATGCTTATGGATGAAAGCATAATTCGGAGCAGCAACGCCCAATTTTATATATAGAAAATCCGATGGAGTGATATCGCGAAGGACGGAAGCATCAGGGCGGAGGAATGAAGCAGATCCTTGCAGTAGTGACGCTTCAAGACCTTGTCCTCACCCTTCCTGCACTGGCCATATTCCCCATCGGCTGAGATGTGTGCGTTATGGAAAACTAGGCAGGATTACAGGTTTGCCCATTCTTCAGGCAGCATGTTGGCAACGAGTTCGAAACCACCTGCCCCATCAGGAGTAAGCACATAGGCTAATCCTTGGGGGGCTGGATAGATGCCCGTTGCCGCTTCAAAAATATCGTCATGGCCGACAATAACGGTGTTTTGCCCACTTTCGGGGACCGCCGTTAGTAAAGGCATAACATTGGCTTTCATTTCCTCCACTTGCGCGTCGGTATACTCCTCAAAAGGCAAGAAATTTAGCTTGGAGTCCTTTTCGTGGCGACCAAAAGCGAGGTCTGCCGTCTGCCATGCTCGGCAATATTCGCTGGTGATCACATCATCTACTGGAATAGCTTTCTCGGTGAAGGCTGCACCAATATCCTGAGACTGCTGTATGCCTACATCGCTAAGCTTACGCTGGGTATCACAGTCATCAAGACTCATGTTGGGATCAGCCTGGTCAGCATAGTCCCGCTCAGTCTGGGCATGGCGGAAATAGATCACATGCCCGCCTTCTTGCAGGGCACCCAGCAACTCTGCTCCGCTCAGTTTGTCCTGAAAATCAGCATTAGCCTGTTCACCTTCACTGTATTCGGTGCCGCCTTCACCGCCTTCGCCGCCTTCAGCAATTTCCGCAACCGGTGCCTCAGATGTAGTATCGACCGTGTCTTCTGTCACCGTTTCTCCGGCACAGCCCACCAAGGTAATTGTTAAACCCAGGGCCATAAATAACTCAGTAGCTTTTGGTGTCCTCATGATCAATCTCTCTTCGTTACAGTCAGTACAAATTAATTGCATTATTAAGAGTGAATGTCAATTAATAATAAGTTGTTGTTATCCTGTGTTTTGCCTTGATTTCACTCAGCTACAAGCATTTCGTTGGCTATTACTTGAAATAAGAAAGCCTGTACCGATGGCTATCAGCACAGGCACTAACGCGTTACGGACCTTTGCGGACCTCTGGATGATGATTGGCTTAGGCAATCATCAATTCTCTCTGATGAGCCTTGAGGGCTTTGTTGCTAATAAATCGTTCTTGTCCAGACCAACGCATTAACCCGGCTGTCTCCAGATGTTTTATAAAGCGGGTAACGGTGACACGGGATGTGCCGATGGTTTCCGCAATTTCTTGATGGGTTAGTTTTACGGTAATCAGCCGACCGTGACTAGCGGGCTGTCCAAAGTTTTCTGCTAGCCAACAGGCAAACTGCAACAGTCGTTCCTGGACCTGACGACAGTGCATAATTTGTAGTAGGCGATTGACCTGGGCTGTATGTCTGAGCAGCATATCCAGGGTAAGCGGATAATCCAATGGCAGTCGGGTCAATTCAACCGTGCTTAAACATTGGAGTTCACAAGGTTCGATTTGGCTAATGGGCACGCCGATGATGCTGCCTGGATTCCATAACCCTAGAACAACGATTTCACCGTCTTCATTCCAGGTGACAGTACGTACAAAACCAGACTCCACCTGCCAGAGGGTACAGGTGTCAATAGAAATGCGATCGCGACGCTTGAAGCGATAATCGGGTTTTAACAGCAATGAAGACATAGTGGTAGGGTGGATTACAACATGTGGGGTATACCTGACGCTAATGCCAAAGTGCAGCTGCAGAATGCGGCTGTTCTATATGTTGCCAATAGTTCAAAATGGTGGTTTCTACCAGACGCGGCTGATCAAAGTGAAAAAAGTGATGACCTTCAGGACAGTTCCACACCCGGTCGTCAGATTTCAGCAACGGCTGCCAGCGCTCTACAGAGCTGACTACCGCATCATGAGCCCCCCGACATACCAACAACGGCGGCTCAATTTGAGTGGATTTAATCTCTTGACAATTCACTAGAGAATGGAGTGCCATGCCTGAATCTAAATCTTGTTTGAGCATTTCAACCAGCACACGTGTGATGTCACAGCTGCAAGCACCAAACAACATTCTCACCATTTGGGCTAGGACAATTTCACGACTACAGGGCAGCAGCTGTCGCAGAGCGTAATAATGTGCATGCCAATTCACCCCTGGGTTCGCACCAACCGACAACAGTGTCAATGACCTGACATGCTGGGGATACCGCTGCGCATACAGCCAGCCAACAATCCCACTCAGACCATGGCCTACCAGATGTATGGGGGTCTGTGTGTGGGCAAAATGGCTATGCAAATATTCGTATAACAACCCAAGCACCACCTCTAAACAGCAGGGCTCATCCGCAGTTTGTATGTATTCCCAACGGGCAATTGAAACCCGTTTTGACAAACGACATAAAACTCGCTGGTCAAATTTCTTGAGATTAGGACTCACTGTTAACCACAGTGCAGAAGGGAGATGAGACATAGACATTAATTTATTAATGCAACAATCTGATTGATGTTTATCAATAATTGTCTAAACATCATTGCCAAAGAAAACGCTACTAAACGAATGTTGTAAACGGTTTACCTAGCTGGGATCACGGCATACCAGGGAGATTAGACTGTCAAATAGCCCTGTCATAGCCATGATTAACCCCTAGAGCTCGGGTGCTTATTGACCATTTATCTCAATAAGCTTCGAAGTCAGTATAAATCACTTTTGATTAAATAGGAATAGCTCGCGATAAAGATCAAACAAAAAGGCCAGGGGCTCTGTATCAAGAAACCCCCAGCCTATTTATATCCGCTTACATTTAGAAAATGTTAAGAATATTTCCGATTAATCTCAGTTATCTCGTATCGTTTTAGCCCGCGATTTGCAGCTCGGACATACCCCATAGAGCATGAGCTGGCAGTCTAAAACATGATAGCCAGAGCTGTCTGCCTGTCCCTGCCCAATGCGATCAATGTTATTTTCCTGGAATTCCAGGGTTTGCCCACACTGGACACACACCAGGTGGTGATGGTGATCCCGAAGTGGGCGGTTGAGTTCGTAGTGCTTGTGTCCTTCAGCCAATTCTAATTCCCTCAATAAACCCATATACACCAATAGATGCAGCGTTCGATAAACCGTCGATAAACTAATCCGCTCGCCATCCCCTTTCAGCACTTCATGGAGATCTTCAGCACTTAAATGATTGCCCTGGTTCAGGGTCTGAAAAATATTGAGAATTTTCTGACGTTGAGGTGTAGAGCGATAGCCTCGGGCATTTAGCTCTGCTTTCCATACATCATCGGAATAGAAAGACATAGGGGTCTCCTCTGGGAAGGCTTCGCCTGAGCTGCACTGTCTGGGCTACATACTCCAAAACCGATTAGCTTGCGCTGCTTGGATGATACTCATTCTTATTTAGAGCTACCAGGTTGGTCAAGTGTTTATGCTCAGATGGCGAGGGATAATCTTTGGAAATGCCTATTAAACCCGTATCTTATGGCTAAATCTGATTAAATAATAAGGACTAAGGATTGCGATAATGATAAATCAATACTCAAATAGTTGGCTACAGTTTCCATTAAAGATCTAAAATTAGCCACTACATTGTATTTAGATAAATAAATAATATGGATTTTCAATAGTGAGTCAGCTATGGTGACGAGCTCACATGGTGATTGGTGTGAAGTGGCCGGTAGGGTGTCCTAGAAACTGGGCATAGAAAGAGCAGTATCTACACCTAACAGGACATCTATTCCCATGTCTCAACTAGCACCTATCGTTTTAGAAGATGGTACGACGATCTATATTGAAGCGGCGGACCGTACCGATGTCCCCAGTGCCCCTGTGGGTGAGGCCGAGTCAGGACGGGTGTCTAAAGGAGCACTGTCCGCAAGTATGCAAAGACAGCTGCCCACGGTAAAAAATACCATCACCCAATACACTCGCTACGTTTTAAACGCCTTTAAGGAATTGGGTAGCGGTAATGTTGACAAAGTCAATCTTGAATTTGGTCTTAAAATTGCGGGTTCATCCGGTATTCCTTACATCACTGAAGGGAGTGCTGAGGCCAATTTACAAATTACGGTGGAATGTTCGTTTAAGGATTGAGCGGTACGACTTTAACCCGTTGAAGTAAAGTCTCTCCGTGGAGATAGCCAATGTGACTAATCCGAACTAGATCGCCAGGGTGAGCAACACCCCTGGCTAACTGGTGCTGTTGGGGGTCATAGGCGAGCTGTTCGCCAACGATGCCAATCGTAGTTACCCCCCAGCTTTTCACCAGTCGCTCTATGGGGTTGACTAACGGTAGTAATTTCTTCGCATCAAATCCGTCGTGGTCCAGAGCGGCTTTTGCAGCTGTTGGCCAGTATGTTAGCCAGGATTCTAGCACGCGTAGGGCATCGGTTTGAAACTGGTGGTGCAGGTGCTCACTCTGCTGGTTTAAACGCTGTTCCAGGCGACTATACTCTTGTCGTAGGCGGGTTACTTCATCATTGTTGTCGTTATTGATAACTGTGTTTATACCTGTTGGTTCTATCTGGGGTTGCTCGGTATCAAAGACGTGGAGTAGTTCATTGAGTGAACAGTCGAGGGCCGTTGCTAGTTGTTTGAGAACGACAACTCGCATGGTTTTAATCTTACCCTGACGCAGCTGTTGAATCTGCCAGCGAGAGACATTGGCTTTCTCCGCCAGGGCTCGCTGGCTGGGGATATTCGCCTGCTGCATCATGCTTTGCAGCGTCTGCTCGCTAGCAGCCATGGTTTTTTGAGAAGCTGAACTGGATATGGACATGCGATCGCACCGTGCAGTTTTATCGTTTGTAGTCACGAGAAGAGACAAACTAGTCTCTACCCCTTAATTGACATTAAGTCTTGCTAATTATAGTCTCAGTAATATATTCACCCTTAATGAAATTACATTTAGCGCAGGTACATTATGAAAAAGCGATTAAAGCCCCTGGAACTCTTCTTGTCTGTAGGTATGGTTGCTGTTCTTAGCGCTTGTGGTGGCGCAGGGGGAGAAGGTGATGACGCCACAGAATCAGCTCCTGATGTGGAAGACGTTGCCCCTGAAGGTGGTGAAGGTGGCGAAGGCGACGACGAAGGTGAAGACGAAGAAGAGGGTGAAGACGAAGAAGGTGGCGAAGGCGGCGAAGGCGGCGAAGATTAAGCCATTGTCATTGCTCTGAATACTTTCCTTATTCTTCTGCCCTCATTCCTCCGCCCTCAATGCTGCTGTCCCTTGCCCTACCCCATGGTGATCTCGCCGTGGTCTCGCCTAGATGACAGCAGCAGCCATTCTCTTTAACAAAAGACCTGCACTACATATCCCATAGGGCAGCCAGCGTATAAGGCCCGCCTTCAACTTGCCAAAAATCACCACTTACATAGCGGCGATTTAGATCAAGCGCAGCGATTGCCTGTATGTCTGCTGGCGTCAGGGATAGGTCTGCCGCTGCCAGGTTTTGTTGGATACGGGCAGGATTGACTGATTTAGGGATGACGGCAGTACCCCGATGAATCGCCCAGCTGATCAGCACCTGGGCAGGGGTGACTCCATGCTGTTTAGCGATCGCAACAATTGTCGAGTTTTCCAACAAAACCGGCTCATCATCTGCCTTTAGACTGTCTGGGCGGTCGGATGAACCCAGGGGAGAATAGGCGGTGAGATAGATAGTATTGGCCTGGCAAAAATCCAGCATTGTCGGCTGTTGTAGATAAGGATGCAGCTCAATCTGGTTCATTTCCGGCTTGAGCCGGGCATTTTCTAGCAAATCCTGAAGTTTTGCCGTACTAAAGTTCGATACCCCGATATGACGGCATAGCCCTTCATCTGCCAGCACTTCCATCTCACTCCAGGTAATTAAAATTGGTAGAACCTCAGGCGAGACTAATTTTTCTGCTGTTAGGGGAAACGAGGCTCCCTTTTTCATCGCTACCGGCCAGTGGATCAAGTACAGGTCCAGATAATCTAACTGCAGGTTCACAAGAGTTTCTTCCAGGGCTGGGCGCACATTCTCAGGCGCATGGGAATCATTCCAGAGCTTTGAGGTGATCCACATTTGCTCTCGGGTAACGATGCCCTCGCTAAATGATTCTGATAGAGCCCGACCGATTTCCGCTTCATTGCCATAGATATGGGCACAGTCGATATGGCGATAGCCTGCTGCGATCGCGGTCTTAACCGCCTTATAAACATCGCCCGGCGACGACTTCCAGGTGCCCAATCCTAAAATTGGCATCTGATCGCCATTTTCAAACTCAAGTGTAGCTACCATCTATCTGCTCCAAGGTGTGAGGCATTGAGCCCTGTCTTTTCATCAAAGTAGCAGGGAAAATTCAATTTGAGTTAAATTCAGCTGAAGTTCTGCAATAGCTGGGGATAAGGCCGATTACCGACGACGTGTTTTACTCAAGACGTTGGATGGGCTCAACGGTGGTGGCCATAAACAGGTACTGATGTGTTTTACTATCTCTGGCTCAGGTTGCTTCATTGTCACACTAACCCCAAATAAATTGCTCAGGCCGTTTCCAGAACAAAGTTGAAGGTAGCTTGTTTAAGATCATTGCTATTGTCTACAGCCATGAGCAAAACTGGGTTAAAGAGAAAATCTCTTTGGTTGGCAGGTTCTTCTGGAAAGTAAAGCTGTGTAGTTAGAACCGGCTGATTAGGGGCCTGTACTTTAATATGAAAGTGACGGGTGCGCCCAGGGTAGATGCCTGGCACGATGGTTTCAATTTGGTAGCGTCCGTCTGCGTCTGTGAACTGATGGCCGCGAAACCGATAGCCGCTATTGTCATAATTACCCTGATCGTCAGTATGCCAGCAATCGACTAGAGCACCGGCAATCGGCACACATTGGGACGAGAGCACCTGACCGGCGAGCACCATCGCTGTGCCCGAAAAACCTGGCTCTAGCAGGGATTGTCGTTCTGGAGAATCGGGGGTGTAGAAGGGGCCTGCCGTCTGGGAGGGTGTCATCAGATCGTCACCACAGGCGGGGGTGGCCTGAGCTGTTTGACGAGTCGTGTTATTGAGGGACCGGCTGCAGGTGGCCGATAGGAAGGAGACTAGGGTGACAGGCCCCAGCTGTAAAAGGGTACGACGATTTAACCGTTGTCTAGGCATGAGAGGTACTCATAATTCCCGAACTGTGTTTTATGGTAGACTCCGCCTGTAAAATCGGCTACTGATACCTTAACCCTCCTAACCAATGGCTGAGTAGTTAGGAGGGTTACAAAGTTAGGGGTGGTGAGATCGCTAAGTTGTAGCTTGTGGCCCGACGTCTCCAGTAGTTTCTGTCTTTTCTGAAGAGGCTACGTCTGAATCAGTGTTTTCCTTTACCGCCTCTGCTATCTCAGCTGTTGGCATGGCGGCATCTTTTGTGTGAAAGAAATCTCCGATGCTGTCTTTCCAGCTTTGATACAGGCTGCTGATACGACTTCTCCACTTCTCACGATTCTGTTCCGCTTTTTGTGGAAACCATGAGAACACTAGCAGATCTAGCACAAGCTCTAGACTTCTAACGATAGCTAGTAGAAAACCTGTGAGTAATTTGTAATGGATTAAATAGTAAGGAGTAAACAGAATTGCAGAGAACCAAAGCAGATTGTCAAAAACTTCTTTATCAAGGTTGAAGGAGATACTGACGTGGACCCGGAGTAAGGTGTACCACAGAGAGACAACAACCAGGGTGCTAACGACAAACCCGATAATTCCTTCAGTTTTCTGCCATACAAACCGTACTAAATTCTTTGCGGTCGTCCAAACGATACCTGCTAGCGCCAAGGCGAGCACACCGTAAGTGGCCAGGTTAGTCAAGTCAAGGTCACTAAGGTCACCGAGCATTGAGGTGTCGATCTGCTGCAGCCAGTCAATCAGAGGTTCCATAATTTTTCGCTCCTTGGCAGGGATGCTTTAGTTGCAAGGTAGGACAGACATCTTAACGGTGCCCTTCATCGATAGCGTAGCTTCTATGTACTGGTCTGTGACGTACGGTTTTCCCTATCTATCTGGACTTTACCTTCAGCATCGTCTGAGTAGATTCCTGCCTGATTTGTAATGTTTCTGGCTAAGATTTGTTTAAAAGCTTGCCAATCACTGGAAGGATTATTCGCCGATGGCTTCCATTAATCTCAGAATGGTTGAAACGGTCGTGATAAGAGCTGATTTATAAAGATAGACTGAAAAAATGAGATCACAGTTAGTCAATCCTTAAAAAGGGGGGTGTCTACGGCTATGACGGTGGCAAGAAAGTTAAAGGCCATAAGCGGCATATCGTCGTAGATTCCCAAGGGTTACTGATTGGCATGTTAGTCACCGAAGCTAATATGTCTGAGCGGTTAGGGAGGGTTGTGGTGTTTGATGAGTCGATAGAAGTACTCTCCAAGTTAAAGGTTGTCTGGGTAGTTCAAGACTATTCGGGAAAGAATTTTGCCAATGCGATTAAACAAGTTTGTGGAGAGTCGGTTCGTGTTGAAGTTATTGAGCGAAAGTCGAAGGGATTTGAGATCTTACCAAAGCGCTGGATCGTTGAACGAACATTTGGTTGGCTCAATCGATTTCGGCGTTTGAGTAAGGACTATGAGTTGTATACCGAATGAATGTTTTTCGGCCAGAAACGCTACAGCGGTTGGTTGAACTTAAAATCTCTTATAAACACTCTTTTTATGCTGAAGATTTGCATGCTACTTTAACTACAGAGCCATTTTCGGAGGAAGCAGATCAAAAACTCAACCGGTTTATTGATTCTGTATGGCAACAACTTAATGTTCGTTCACTCTTGGTAGAGGCTGTTAAAAGTGCTTCTGAGAAAGAAAACAATGAACCAGTAAGCGTTGAACATGTACGTGTTGCCTTCAATCACATGCATACAGACGATGAAATTCCAAATTTTTCGAAAAAGAAAGAGGTGCGAGACCTGTTAGTAGAATTAGCATCTCCCTTTACAGGTTGTCTAAGACGCAAGTATCAGGGCAATCAAGAGCGCTTTTATTTTCTAAGAAAACTAGAAATCGGTACATAGGTTCTACTCAATTGACATTTCGACGATTATCAGAGTGAGCGCTACAGTAGAAGTTGATTGAGCATCAATTGATTGGGAGGTGAAACCTTTATGGAAGCCATAATTGAGACAATTGTAAGTAAGCTACGACGCTTATCCACCTCTAAGCTACAAATCATCCTAGAGTTTGTAAACTTCCTTGACTGGCAAGAATCTCAGGCAAAGGAGGCTACCTATAGTCAAGAGCAACAGTCAACCTGGAACACCCTAGTCAAAGAATGTGCTGGTGCCTGGCCTGATTTCCCTACTAGTGAAGAAATCAGAGCAGATCTGGGTCAGGATTCACCCAGGGAAACATTTTAATGTACGTCCTAGACACCAATACGCTGATTTACTTTTTCAAAGGTATGGGCCAGGTTGCCACACGAATAGAGACTACCTCCCCCAATGAAATTGCCATTCCAACCGTAGTTTTGTTTGAGTTATACGTCGGCATTGCCAACTCTCAAAACCCAGAACCGCGCCAACAACTATTAGATAATCTGATTAGCCAAATTGTTATTCTGCCTTTTGATCAGCAATCATCAAGATGCGCCGCCCTAATTCGAGCTCAACTAGAAAAAGCTGGTACCCCCATTGGACCAATAGACACCTTGATAGCAGGTATAGCCAAATGCCGAGGCGCAACCCTAGTTACCCATAACGTAAAAGAGTTTTCTAGGATAGCTGAATTGTTGATCGAAGATTGGTATTAAAAAACAACATTAAATTATCATAGCCTATATAGCTCGTAGACTTTCAGGATGTGGGAAAATCTGACCGACCGACACTCAGCCTTTCGTTACGATCAGAAAGTCGATATTTTCATCGAGCAATATCCTCCTGACATAGAGTTCAGATGAAATCGGTGATGAAATCGCCGCTCGCCTCAATCAGAATCTAGCGCAGTAGGAAACCTGGAAATTCTATTCTTCTCCCAATGTCTCGTAGCCAATGAACACAGCTCCCCATCGCAATGGAGCTACAATCAGCCAGTCAGGTCTATCCATTGGACTTTTTGTGAAGCTAGGCTAATAGACAGCCTAACAGCGTGAAGTTTCTTTGAAGATAAGCTGTTCTTAAAAGAGAAAGACCAGTTAATCAACTTCAGTTAATCTTTTATTAAAGTTCTTCTCATTTGATCCTCATTACTGGCGTATTTTTCGCCCGCTGAGAAGCCTCCTTCCAGCCTTTACCGCTGCTGGGATGAACCGAGCTGGAAGACGCGCTATTTAGCAGTGTCTTTCAGCTGAAATCATAGTTCGGATCAGCAACGCCCCTGATTTCAAGAACATCACATCTATCTATTGAGCTTATGCCCTCAAATCGTTTTAAGCTGTTTAGTCATGCTCTGTTAGCAACCCTAAGCACGAGCCTAATAGCTGTTGCACCTGCCCAGGCAGCCACCTTTCGCGTAAATCCCTATTTGCAACAGCCGTCTTCCGATGGCATGTACTTCACCTGGTTCACTGAAGAAGATGTTGCTGGTACCCTCACGATTACAGGGACCGATCTCACTACACCCCTCACATTCGCTAGTAATCCTTCTTTAGAACCCGTTTTGGCTTACACCAATGCCGAAAGGGCTCAGGAAATTGGTGATCTAGAGCCAGGGTCCTGGTTACTGGGTGATAATAGCTACAAGCACACGATTGATGTACGTGGCTTAGCACCTAATACCACCTACGATTACACCGTTGCCCTGGGTGACAATGTCTTCAACTCTACGTTCAAAACAGCGCCCACTGCAGATGATTGGGACAGCATTCGCTTTATTACCTTTGCTGATAGTGAAACTCAACCGGCAGGGCGTCTAATTGGTCGTGATTGGCAGCAGGGTGCTTTGGCACCAGGGTCAGCAGCTCGTCCCGATCCAGAGACTAGCCTGTGGGCTGAAACCTTTGGTACAACAGGGACTCGCCTCCGCTATGCCCTGACTGAAACAGAGGGGTATGCGGCCAACTTGGCTATTGTCAATAGTCGTCAGCCCGACTTCTTGATGATGCCTGGAGATCTGATGCAGGGTGGCGGCTATCAGCCTGGCTGGGATGAGTTCTTCCGTCACAATGCGGGTGAGTTTGATAGTGGTTTATCTGAGTATCCATTGCTGCCTGCCCTAGGCAATTGGGAGAACTTTGGTGCTCTTAATGGTGGCTATGGTCTTGATGAGGATGGTCGCTTTGGGCCTAAGTTTGGTCGTGATAAGTTCCACACGTACTTTGATGCGCCTGACAATGGCACACCTGAACATCAAGACAACTACTACCGCATTGACTACGGCCCGATTACGATTCTCACTTTAGATAGTTCTAATGGTGAGCCGGATGATACCCGCGATAACTATGGTGGTGAAGGTCAGCCTCCAAAAATCAGCGGTCTGGAATTTACTGGCCCTGGTACTGATACTCAGCAAAACTATACTCGTGAACAGTATGAAGCGGCTGGTGGCACTGACTTGGCTGACTTTAACCCTGGCAGCCCCCAGTGGAATTGGGTAATTGAACAGCTTGAAGATGCTCGGGCTCAGGGACAAATCATCTTTGCCCAGTTCCACCATGCCCCTTACTCTAGCGGTACCCATGGTTTTGCGATGAACCATGAGCTTTCCAGTGGTCAGGGGGGAACACCCTTGCGTCAGTACCATCCTCTATTTGAAGAGTATGGTGTTGTTGCTGTTTTCTCAGGCCATAGCGAAATGTTCGAGCGCAGCTTTGTGGATGAAGATGGCGATGGCGTTGGCGTGCAATACTACGATGTTGGGATTGCCGGTGACGGTCTGCGTGGCGCAGTTCGCACAGAGGATGGCCAACCCTTAGGATATAACTCTTTTAGCCAATGGACGGCTGACCAGGATGCACCCGAGCTGTGGCAAGAGGTTGATGGTGTTTTACAAATCCTTGAAGGGGGTAAGCACTATGGCCATCTTGAAGTAAATCTTGAGCGTCATGGAAAAAACACTGCAGTTACCTTTACTCCGGTGTATAGCTTTCCGCTACTTGACAGTAACTACAATGTGCTAGGCACTGAGCGTCGTGTATACAATGATGAGATTTCATTATTGCTCACCTCAGAAGGAACTGTTGTCCCGGTGCCTGAACCAGGTGTTGTGTCGGCGTTGGCACTGTTTGGTCTGTCTGCCCTAGGACTTAGAAAGCGACTTTCCTAAAACTTAGAACCAGTTAGATAATCGCAATGAAGACAAGCGAGGGTTATGTTGAGAAGCCTGCTCTCGCTTGTTGCGTCCTTGCAATAATTCCTAAGAAACATAAACTAAGAGATAAGAATTTTACAGGCACGACCTGCTAGTACTCTAACAAGCCTTCAAGACGTTTTATCACCAAGCTTATAACTCGTATCACAGTATGGGTGTGTCCTATGCAATGCGACTCTCACTTTGTTGAAGTCTTTGCGCTGAGACATCACAAATGATCAGTTAAATGGTCTAGCTGTGTCCTAGCGATCGCACCCACTCTCTTAAAATCCGATCAGCTTCCATCTCATCCAAACGAGCCACTGTCAAAAACTCATATAGCTTTATCTTTGGCACCTTAGGAAACGTAGGGCTCATTTCAGCTTCAATATAGTGATCCTGCTGTAAACAATAAATCCGCCAAACCTCACCGTTGTATCGCCAAAACTCCGGTACCCTCATCGCCGCATATAGCCGTAGCTTATCAATATCCGTGTGAGTAATATCTACCTCCACAATCAAATCCGGTGGCGGATCCTTATCTAAATCCACATCCCGTCCCGCTACCAACGGCTGATTCTGAATGTAATAGGCTGCATCTGGCTCACTGGAGCGATCAAGCATCTCTCGATCCAAGGTGGTAGACCCCATAGTCTTGAGTTTCATGCCAAACTCCGATGCCAAAATATAAATGAAGCGCCCGATTAACCAAGCCGAAAATTCATGAATCTCAAGCGGCATCGTGATTTCTAACGTTCCTTGGGAGTAAGTCAGGCGTGTATTACGATCAGGGCTGAGGGACTGTCGAACCGCCAAATATCCTTGCCAGGTAAGCGATCGCAACACCACACGCTGTTCACCGACAGGCTGGGGCACAGGTTGTTTCACTAAAGGAGCTGCACTAACCATAACGAAACACTCATAACGGAATGTGACTACAGAATTACTACCATTCTAAGCTGTAGCCCTAAAGCAGCAGCCTACCGAAACTCCCTGCGATACACAAGCTACTAGCCCTATGAGCAAGCATCGCCCAAAGCATCGCTTATCATAGAGGCTAAGCTTACCCATAATCCTTATGGTTCAATTCGACCTCAGAACCAAACTGCCTCCCTTAGAAAATGGCGACCACCTCAATCGCTACGAATTTGAGCGTCGCTATAATGCCTCCCCCCACCTCGC